>DATMXU010000033.1:0-7953 GCA_035562355.1 Pseudoflavonifractor sp. | reverse complement strand
GGGGCGGGCTCGGGGACGGGTTCTTCGGCCTTCTTTTTGGCGGGCTTTTGCTCCACAGGCGGCGGCGTGACGGGCGGCTGCGCGGCAGGGGGCTGCGCGGCGGCTGCGCGGATGACCTCGATATAGACGAATTTATCGCAGGAGACGATGAAGGGGGCGGGGGTCTTCTTCTCGCCCATGCCGTAGACCTTCATCCCCGCCTCCCGGAGCCGGGTGGCGAGGCGGGTGAAGTCCGAGTCGCTGGAGACAAGGACAAAGCCGTCCACCTTGTGGTCATAGAGGATGTCCATGGCGTCGATGATCATGGCCGAATCGGTGGCGTTTTTCCCAGTGGTGTAGCTGTATTGCTGGACAGGGGAAATGGCGTGCTCCAGCAGCAGGGGTTTCCAGGAGGCCATGTTGGGCGTGGTCCAGTCCCCGTAGATACGCTTGATGGTGGGCGTGCCGTAGACCGCCACCTCGGCCATGATTCCCTTGAGCGCGCTGCGGGGGGCGTTGTCCGCGTCGATGAGGACGGCCAGGCGTAAATCTTGCTTGTCCATAGTTGAGCTCCTTTGTTCAGAGTATGTTATAATTATACTACCTGACACATGGAAAAGATACAAAAATTTGAAATAGACGCAGCAATTTACGTTTTTCAAGCGTATATAGGGCGAGAGGGGGCGCGGGCATGGAGAACGGGCGGCTGGAGCAGGCGGTTGTGCAATATGAAAATACCCTGTACCGCGCGGCGCTGGCCATCCTTGCGGACGCGCAGGAGGCCGAGGACGCGGTACAGGATACGTTTCTGAAATATTTGGAGAAGGCCCCCTGCTTTGAGAGCCCCGAGCATGAGAAGGCCTGGCTCCTCCGCGTGGCGGTGAACGGCTGCAAGAGCCGTCTGCGCGCCCCCTGGAGAAGGCGTACCGCCCCCCTGCTGGAGAGTCTTCCCGCCGCCGACGGGGGTGAGCGGGAGACGATGGAGGCCGTCTTGGCCCTGCCGCCCAAGGACCGGGCCGCCGTGCATCTCTTCTACTACGAGGGGTACAGGACGGCCGAAATCGCCGCCATGACAGGGGAGGCGGAGGGGACCGTGCGCTCCCGCCTGTCCCGGGCGCGGGGGAAACTCAAGGCCCTTTTGGAAGGAGATGCTATATGAACGCATATCGTAGTTATATGAATCGCGCGGCACTGTCCGCGTGCGCCCACGCGCGGCTGATGGACGCCCTGGAGCGCGGGGAAAGGCCGCGGCACAGGCGTTTGCCCGCCGCACAGTGGGTGCGTGCGGCGGCCTGCCTCGTTCTGGTCTGTCTCGCGGGCTGGGGGCTCTGGCGGAGCGTGACCCCCTCGGTGGGCGGGGACCGGTCGGGTCAGCTTGCCCACGACGCCCCGCCGGGGACCAAGGACGTCTGCGGCCCCGGCGAGACGCCGCCGGTCGTGGTCGCCCCGGGGGAGGAGTATGTCCTCCTGCCCCAGGATCCCTTTCACGGACAGCCGCACAGCATGTTTGATATAGATGTGGTGCGCTATGGCGAGGCGCTGGGGGAGCCGGCCGTGGACAGGGTCATGCCCGAGGGGACGCTGGAAGAGCGGCTGACCCGGGATCAGATGGTCTATCTGCTGGCGGGGCCGGACGCGGAGGATGCCCCCTGGACTTACGGCTGGCAAGGCTACTCGGTGAGCGGGACGGGCTATTACACCGAGGAGGGAGAGCTGTACCAGGTGACGCTCTGGGGGATAGACCCGGAGAACGGCTCCAACGGCTTTCGCCTCACCCTGGAGCCGGGCGAACAGACCGCCACGCTGGCCGAGGGGGAGTATGAGACCACCGATCTGTGGGGCCGGGTGGTCAAGGGCAGCCACTACCAGACCGAGTATCACCGTACCAAGGGCTGGGAGAATTACTGTGTGACGTTTACGATGGAGGGGGTAGGGGTCACCTTTATAGCCAGCAGTTGGGACGCCGACCGGGCGGCAAACCTCGCCAACTTCTTCGCACACTTCGCCCAGGAATTCCATCTGGACCGGCTGGCACCAGCGAGGCTCCCGGGTAGCGCGGCGGGGAGCTGACCGGGGATACCGGCCGCAGCCGAACCCTTATGGGGCTTTCGGCGGCATGACCAGGGCCTCGCCCGCGACGAGGACACGGCCGTCCCGGTCGGTGCAGACCGTGTCCAGTACCGCCCGGTTTTTAGCGGCATCCAGCTCCCGGACGGTGATGGTGGCGGTGACGGTGTCGCCAATGCGGACAGGGGCGACGAATTTGAGGCTTTGGCTCAGGTAGATGGCGCCGGGGCCGGGGAGCTGCATGCCGATGACGGCGGAGATGAGCCCGCCGGACAGCATACCGTGGACGATGCGCCCGCCGAAACGGGTGTTCTTGGCGTATTCCTCGTTGACGTGGGCGGGGTTGAGGTCGCCGGTGAGCCCCGCATAGAGATACACGTCGCTCTCGGAGATGGTCTTGGTGAACGCGGCCTGCTGGCCGAGCCGCAGCTGGTCCATGGTAAAACCGGTCATATTGATTCCTCCATTCGTTTTGCCTTGAATATGTGCAAGATTCATGCCAAGAGAGCACGGGTGACAAAGGCGTGGGTTGATGATATAATGGAGCAAAATTTGGCGGTGGGGGGCGTGGACCTTGGGTGAGGACGGGCTATTTGAGACTATTCTGGACAATCTCTCCGACGGGGTTTTTCTTCTGGACAGGGACGGCTACTTTCTCTATGCCAACAGCGCCTACCTGCGTCTTTTAAACCTCTCCAGGAGCAAGCTGCTGCACTCCAACGTCCACGCCTTTCTGGAGCAGGGACAGGTGGAGTTTTTAATCTCCGACAAGGTTTTTGAGGAGAAACGCCAGGTCGTCATGTTCCAGGACGTGTACGACGGCGCCCATACCGGGCGCAGGCTCCATCGCCAGCTGGCTGTTTTTACGCCTATTTTCGGGCAGGATGGGGAGATCAAAAATATTTTAGCGGTGGTCAAGCCCCTGAACCAGATCAACGACGAGTACTACGCCGCGAGCCGCAACATCGTGTCTACCATCTCGGTCTCGGCGGCCGAGCAGCAGAAACTGGAGCGGGACTCCATCGTGGCCGAGAGCCCCGCCATGCGGGAGATTCTCCGGATGGCCCGCGGCGTGGCCGACTCGGACGCGTCGGTGCTCATCAGCGGCGAGTCGGGCACCGGCAAGGACGTCATCGCCCACTATATCCACGACTGCAGCGGCCGCCGGGATAAGCCGCTGGTCATCATCAACTGTGCCGCCCTGCCCGAGAATCTGCTGGAGGCCGAGCTCTTTGGCTATGAAAAGGGGGCCTTTACCGGCTCCTCCCCCGGGGGGAAACAGGGCCTCTTCGAGGCGGCCGCCGGGGGTACCCTCTTCCTGGACGAGATCAACTCCATGCCGCTGAGCCTCCAGGGCAAGCTCCTGCGCGTCATCGAAACCAAGACCATCCAGCGCATCGGCGCCACGAACAGCCGCCGGATCGACTTCCGCCTGCTCGTGGCGACCAACGAGAACCTGGAGCAGCTGGTCCGGCAGCAAAAATTCCGCGCGGACCTCTTCTACCGCATCAACGTCATCCCCATCGTCATCCCGCCCCTGTGCGCGCGCCGGGAGGACATCGTCCCCCTGGCCCTCAAGTTCCTGGAGGTATATTGCAGGAAAAACGGGAAGTACAAGGTGTTTTCCCCACAGATACTGGAGAGCATGAAGGAGGGCGCCTGGCCCGGCAACGTCCGGGAGCTCAAGAACTTCGTGGAGCGCTCGGTGCTCATGAGCGGCGACCTCAACATTGAGCTGCCCGCGCTGGCCAGCGTCTCCCCCGCCGCGGGCGGCGGGATACCCGCACCCTCGGGCGGCGGCGACAGGCTGTACTTTGCCGATACGGAGCGCTACAGCCGCATGGTGGACGGAGGCGTCTCGCTGGACCAGTACCTCGGCGAGCGGGAGCGCGCCTGCCTCGAATGGGCCTTCAAGCGTTACGGCAGCACCTACAAGGTCGCCGAGGCGCTGCGTACCAGCCAGGCTTCGGTCATGCGGAGAAAGAAGAAGTACTTCGGCACAGAGACAAGGCAAGACGGAATCGACTCATAAACCGGTTTCGATTTAACGGCAATTCAATATCGACTTAAAAAGCTCCGCCATCCGGCGGAGCTTTTTGTTGGAATCTGAGATATGGGAAACAAAAAAATATAGGTGCCACGGCTGTTATAGGGCTGCACGGCGGAGCGAGAGATAATTGGCATGGCGTTTGCACATAGGAATAAGACAGGCGGATGAAAGGGATGCCGCAAGAAAACATGACTATGGGAGGCGCCATCTATGGGCAAGCTGAGCGGAAGGTATGCCGTCGTCACCGGCGGCGGGCAGGGGATCGGAAGGGCCATCGTCGAGGCCTATGTCAAAGAGGATGTGGCCGGGCTGGCGGTGCTGGACTATAACACCGAGGTCGCGGAGAAGATGCGCGAGGAGGTCGCGCCCGACAGGATCACCATTGTGGGCTGCGACGTATCCGACCGTGGGAGTGTGGAGGCCGCCTTTGCAAAGGTAAACCAGGTCATTCCCCGGGTGGACATTTTGGTGAACAACGCCGGCATCACCCGGGACGCCATGCTCCACAAGATGGAGTACGCCAATTTTGAGCGGGTCCTGCGCACCAATCTCTTCGGCGCGTTCTCCTGCACGCAGATGGTGGCGCCCGGCATGCGGGAGCGCCAGTACGGCAAGATCGTCTTCATCGGCTCCGTGAACTCCACCGGCCAGTTCGGCCAGACCAACTACTCGGCCTCCAAGGCGGGTATTTTGGGCCTTGCGGGGGCCACGGCCAAGGAGCTGGCCAAGTACAACGTCACCGTCAACACCATCGAGCCGGGCTATATCATCACAGAGATGCTCAGCACCGTGCCGCAGAAAATGCTGGACGAGTGGATCGGCCAGATCCCCATGCGCCGTATGGCGGAAACCTCGGAGCTGGCTCCCGTGGCCGTCTTCCTGGCCTGTGACGATTCCAGTTTTGTCACCGGCAACGTCATCCGGGTCTGCGGCGGCGCGAAGATGTGAGACAAAGAGAGAGAAGAGAGGTGGAAACATGGCAAAAATCGTCCCGGTAGAAGAGGCGGTGTCCCATATCAAGGACGGCGACGTCCTGGCCGTCAACGGCATGATGCTGGTGGGCGCGTGCAGGCCCTTCTACCCCGCGCTGGAACAGCGCTTTCTGGAGACGGGCAGCCCCAAAAACCTGACTCTGTTCTCCTCCTGCGGCATTGGGCATACCATGTCCGCGTCGCCGGATATCCCGCCCGATATGGCCAACCGCCTGGCCCATCCGGGGCTGGTGAAGAAGATCGTCACCTCCCACATCCAGTCCTTCGTGCGCTTTATCCCCGCCGTCATCCAAAATGAGCTGGAGGCCTACATCATCCCCCAGGGCACCATCGCCCAGATGCTCCACAGCGCGGCCCGGCGCTCGGCGGGCACGTTCACCCGCATCGGGCTGAAGACCCACGCCGACCCCCGCTACCAGTGCGGCGCCCTCAATGAGCGCTCCAAGGACCGCCTGTGCGAAATTTCAGTCATTGAGGGGAAGGAGTACCTGTTCTACAAGAACATCTATCCCGATGTCTGTCTCATCCGCGGCAGTACGGCCGACGCCAACGGCAACATCACCTTCGAGCGGGAGGCCGCGCTGTACGACCCCCTGGCCACCGTTCAGGCCACCAGGAATAACGGCGGCGTCGTCATCGTCCAGGTGGAGCGGCTCAACGGCGGCTACGCACCCGCCCAGGACGTGAGGATTCCCGGCCGGCTGGTGGACTACATCTACGTGGACCCGGGCCAGATGCAGACCACCAACGAGGTCTACAACGGCGTCTACTCCGGCGAGATCAGAGCGCCCCAGGACATGCTGGACGCCGTCCTCACCGCCGACGCCAAGGAGGCGCTGGGCCGTCCGGTGGGCGACCGGGTCATCGCCCGCCGCGCGGCGCTGGAGCTCAGGAAGGGGGACGTCGTGAACCTGGGCATCGGCCTGGCCTCCACCATCGGCCTGGAGGCCATGGGGATGAATGTGGTGAACCTCAGCGACATCTCCTTTACCATCGAGTTGGGGCTTTTCGGCGGCATCCCGGCGGGCAGCAGCGCCTTTGGGGCCACGCTGAACCCCGAGGCTATCTATGACCAGGCCTCCCAGTTCGAGTTCTACGAGGGCGGCGGGCTGGACATCGCCTTTGTAGGCGCGCTGGAGGTGGACCGGAAGGGCAACGTCAACGTCATCCGGCACGGGGACAAGATCATCGGCGTGGGCGGTTTCAACTATGTCACCGCCACGCCCAAGACCGTGGTCTTCTGCACCAAGTTTATGAGCAAGTCGGGCTACGACAAGACGGAGGACGGCAAGTATGTCCCCTTCAACGGCGGCGCCTACAAGCTCGTCCCCGAGGCCGAGAATATCAACTTCAACGGAGAGGTGGCAGCCGAGGAGGGGCAGAGGGTCGTCTACATCACGGAGCGCTGCGTCTTTGAGCTGGACCGCGGCGAGCTGGTGCTCACCGAGGTCTCGCCCCACGTAGACCTCCAGAAGGATGTGCTGGAGCTGCTGAACTTCACCCCAAGGGTGAGCGAGAACCTGAAAAAGATGCCCGAAATCTGCTTTGATTAGGAGGAGAGAATTTGAATCAGCGCGATACCGTTATCGTCAGCGTGGCCCGTACGCCCATGGCAAAGTACCGGGGGGACTTCGCGGCCATGCCCGTCCCGGCGCTGGGGGCTATCCCCATGCGCGCGGCGGTGGAGAAGATTGGACTGGACCCGGCTCTGATCGACGAGGTTATCATGGGCAACCTCTTTGGCTCCGACTGGGGCAACCCTGCCCGGGTGTCCCTGCTGAAGGCGGGCTTTCCCATCACCGTACCCGGCATCACCGTGGACCGCCAGTGCTCCAGCTCCCTCAACGCCGTGGCCCTGGCCGCGTCCATGATCCAGACCAACATGGCCGATGTCGTTTTGGCCGGCGGCGTGGAGAGCTACTCCCAGCAGCCCTACTACCTCCGCCGCCCGGCAACGCCCTATCCGGGCAGCATGGAGTTTACCGAGTACAAGAGCAACATTGAGGAACTGGGCGGTAATTTCCCCATGATCCTCACCGCCGAGAATCTGGCCAGGAAGTACGGCCTCACCCGCGAGGAGTGCGACGCCTTCGCCCTGCGCAGCCACCGCAACGCCGCCAAGGCGTGGGAGAGCGGCTATTTCAGGGACCAGGTGGTCCCCGTCACCGTCCCGCAGAAGAAAAATGAGGCCAAGGTGGTGGACATGGACGCCTGCGTCCGGACCGACGCCACTCTGGAGTCCCTGGGCAGGCTGCAGCCGGTCCTTCTGAAGGACGGCGTGGTCACCGCTGGAAACGCCTCCCCCATGAACGACGGCGCCAGCGCCGTGCTGCTCATGAGCCGGGAAAGGGCGAAATCCCTCGGCCTCGAGATTCTGGCCGTGGTACGGGAGTACAGCTCGGGCGGCGTGGACCCCTCCATCATGGGCATCGGCCCGGTGGAATCCACCCGCAGGCTCATGAGACGCCACGGATACAGGATCGACGATTTTGACCTGGTGGAGCTCAACGAGGCCTTCGCCGCCCAGTCCATCCCCTGCGTGCGGGAGCTGGGGCTGGACCCCGAGCGGGTCAACGTGGAGGGGGGCGCCATCGCCATCGGCCACCCCAACGGCGCGTCCGGCGGTATGCTGGTGGGCCGCATGGTATACGCCCTGCGCCGGAGGAACAAGCACCTGGGTCTGGTGTCCTTCTGCTGCGGCGGGGGACAGGGTTTCTCCCTGGTGCTGGAAAATCCCGACGCCTGAGCGGAGCAGGCGGTCGAAGAAAGGCGTATTATAGGGAGCGATTATCTGAAATTACAAATATACGCACACGATAGCGTGAATCATTAGATAATTTTACTTGACATTCCACAGCGCAGATG
>DATMXU010000032.1:0-5991 GCA_035562355.1 Pseudoflavonifractor sp. | reverse complement strand
AGATAAAACTTCAGAAAGCAATTGGAACTATGGACGAAATATGAACAGGGTTTTTAAGCAATACTACTAACCGGTATATGCGCCCATCATCCGTTTTGTTCTTTCAAAGTGCACCAAGGGCTTTATTCATAAACGAAAGATGGCTTTCCTGCTCTTGTAAGCAGAGAGGGAGGTACTTTGCTGCTCAAGCTTTTTTTGATTTTTTCCGGCCTGTCTTCTCTGGCGGCCCTTATCATTCTGGCCGCCCGACTGTTGGGGAAGGACACGGTGGAGGCCGGACGCTTTCGCGTTGCCCTGCAGAAACCCCTGGCCCTGTCAGGAGAGAACTTTACCACCCGGGACGGTCTGGCCGCTGTGGCCTGGGCGGCGGGGGCGCTTTGCCTCGCCTACGGGGTGAGTCTCCTCTACTGCGGCGTGCTGGGGAATGGGGTATCCTGGGCAGAATTTACCCGGGTTTGGCAGAAATATGACGCTTTCCACTACTTGGGACTGGCCAGACAGGGGTATCAGGGCTATATGGAGGGAGGGCGCCCTCTGTTTCTGGTCTTCTTTCCGCTGTACCCCTGGCTGGTACGCCTGCTCCATCTGGTCATCCCAGACTACGCACTGTGCGGGCATATCCTCTCCGCACTTTGCTATCTGGGGAGTTCCTATCTGCTTGCCCGGCTGGCTACCGAGGAGTTCGGCCGTAAAGCAGGCATGCTCAGCGTGGCCTTTCTCACTGCCTACCCTTTCTCCTTTTTCTTCGCGGCTGTCTATACCGAGAGCCTCTTTTTGCTCCTCTCTCTCGGCTGTTTTTACGCCATCCGGAAACATAAATACCCCCTGGCCGGGCTCCTTGGGGCATTGGCGGCGCTCTCCCGGATGCAGGGTGTATTGCTGGCGGCGGTGGCTTTTGCGGAGTACTGCATGACTGAGCATCCCATCCGTAAGCTCTTGAATCGAAACTGGAGGGGCCTCTGGCGGGATGCCTGGGCAAAGCTCCTTTGGATGGCTTTCATGGGGCTTGGCACGCTCGCCTATCTGGGCCTCAACTACGCCGTAACCGGGGACCCCTTCCGTTTCCTGGTCTACCAGAGGGAGCGGTGGTTCCAGGGGTCTGAGTTCTTCCTTATCAGCCTGGCCAAACTGTGGAACGGGTTTATTTCCCCTGCTCCGGGATACGAGTATATCTCCTACACTACCTGGGGGCCGCAATTGGTGCTTTTTGTCTTTTGTATGATTTTTCTTCTCTACGGGGTGCGTCGCCTGCCGCCCACCTGGACCCTCTACTACGCTGTCTGCGTTTTCCTCAACTACTCCCTGAGCAATCCCCTAAGCTGTGGCCGCTACATCGCCTGCGCCTTCCCCCTGCCGGTAATACTGGCAGCGGCGAGCATCGGCAAGCCCAGGTCGGGACGTTTCTTGCTGTTGACTTTTGGAGTTCTCCAGGGCACGTTCCTGCTCTTCTATCTGGCGGGCAAACACGTGTGCTAAAAGGAATGGATGGTTCCTGCACGATTTTCAATCAACTAATATTTGTTTGCAGGCCAAAATCCACCCCTGCAACCAAGACAAGTTGGCAGCACGGTATTATTGTAAATAATACCGTGCTGCATTTTTGGGCGAGCGATTAGAACTTACCGGTGATGTATTTGCTCAAGAGCTCGGTTTTGGGATTGAAGAACAGGTCCTCCGTTGCGCCCGTTTCCACGACCTTCCCCTGGTAGAAGAAAGCTGTGTAATCGGAGATCCGCCGGGCCTGCTCCATATTGTGGGTGACGATAACGATGGTGCGCTCCTGTTTCAGTTCGGTCAGCATGTCCTCAATTTTATAGGTCGCGATGGGGTCGAGAGCTGAGCAGGGCTCGTCCAGCAGAAGGATCTCGGGCTCCAGCATCAGGGCCCGGGCAACGCAGAGCCGCTGCTGCTGGCCGCCCGACAGGGAGAAGGCCGCCTTATTCAGCCGCTCCGCCACCTCGTCATAGAGGGCCGCGGTCTTTAATTTTTCCACGGCTTTCTCATAGAGGTAATGGCTCCCGGCATGGTAGTGCTCTCTGAGGGGGAGGTACATGTTCTTCAGAATGCTGGTGGGGAGGGGGTTGGGCTGCTGAAAGATCATGCCGATTCTCTTCCTCAGCGCCCTGATATTTTCGGGTGACTGGCCCTCGTAGATGTTCTCTCCGTCGATTTCCACCCGGCCGGTGAGACGAAAGGAGGGGATCAGGTCGTTCAGGCGGTTCAGGGAGCGCAGCAGGGTGGTCTTTCCGCACCCGGACGGGCCGATGAAGGTATAGATGGAGTTTTTGGGGATGGAGAGACTGGCGCCTTGGAGGGCGTCGTGGCCGTCATAGGAGCAGGTTACGTCCTCCAGACGGATGGCGATGCTTTCGTCACTCACGGTTCTTTGCACCTGCCCTTCCAATCAGCGCGGCGGCGGCGTTCATTAGGACGATCATGATGATCAGTACCAGTGATGCGCCGAAGGCTACGTCGAACTGATTCCCCTCACCCACCGGGGAGGTGTAGTAGATGTAGGTGGTCAGGGTGCTGCCGCTGTTTTGGAGGGTGGAGAGCCAGTTCTCGGGCGCGAACCAGGGCTGATTGCCTGTCATTCGGATCGAGCCCCCCAGGGTCAGCCAGACGATGGCGGTGTCCCCGATGATGCGCCCCATCCCAAGGATTACGCCGGTGGCCAGACCGTCACGGGCGGCGTTCAGGGCCACCTTGCAGATGGTGCGCCACCTGGTGGCCCCCAGCGCGAGGGAGGCGTCCAGATAGGAGGAGGGTACCGCCTTGAGCGCCTCCTCCATGCTCTTGATGACAAAGGGGAGGATCATGATCGCCATGGTGATGCCCGCCACCAGAAAGGACCGCCCGTAGGCCCGGTTGGTTTCCTCCACTCCCTCGATCATGGTGCTGAGAAAGCCCATCTGCGGGAGGGTGAAAATCACCAGGGCAAAGAGCGCGATCACCACCGTAGGGACCCCGGACAGGATGTCCACCGCGCTCTTTACCAGAGTGCGAAACAGGCCCCTCTTTGCGTAAAAGCAGAGGTAGATGGCGGTGGACAGGGCGAAGGGGAAGGCGATGAGGGTGCCGATAGCGGTGAGGATAACCGTGCCGATGAGGGGGGTGAGTATGCCGCCCGAGGCCGCGTCCAGCGCGGAGGGGTTTGGCTCGCTAAGCAGAAACCGGGGAGAGAGAACCCCCCAGCCGTACCGCAGGGCGACCAGAAGGATGAAAGCGAGGACGCATATCAAAAGGCCCATGGCGAGGTAGGAATAGGCGGTTCCCGCCAGGTCGGAAACTGTGTGGTGCTTTGGCTTAATCGTCATGTCCCGCACGCCTCCTCATGTTTTTTTCAATGCCCTTTGCCCCGATGCTGAGGAGGGCCCCAATTAAAAGGAGCACGGCTCCGCAGGCGAAGAGAGCAGACTCAACGGCGAAGGAGCCCATGGCCTCCGACTTGTTGACGATAGCGGCGGCCAGGGGCAGCGTGGGGGCGAGGAAGTTAATAAAACCCAGGGAGGCGTTGGGAAGAAAACCGACGCCCCCGCACACCATGGAGACGGCGATGGCCTCTCCGATCCCGCGCCCTGCCGCCAGAACGACGCCGGCCAGGACCCCGGAGCGGGCTCCGGGCAGGATTATCTTCCAAATCACACGGAATTTGCTCATGCCGAAGGCATACCCGGTCTCCTTGTAGAGGTGAGGCACTGCGCGGATGGCGTCTACCGAGAGGGAGACCACCGTGGGCGCGATCATGAAGGTGAGCACGATCCCGGCCGACAGGAGATTTCGCCCGCTCATCTGAAAATAGTCGAGGTACTCGATTTGCCGGTCCACCGTGACGAAGAGGGTCTCCATCAGCGGTACCACGGTGACGACGCCAATCAAACCGAAGACCACGCTGGGGACCGCCGCCAGGAGTCGTACCACCGAAATCAGGATCCCGGAGATCCGGCGGGAGGCGTATTCACAGATGATGATGGCCGCGCCGATGCCGATGGCAGTGGCGAAGAGGAGGGCCAGCAGGGTGGCGATGACCGTACCCGAGATGAGGCCCAAAATACCAAAACGGAGCATAGGCTCGGCGTCGGAGGAATAAAAGGCGTCCTGAATCTGCTTGTCAAAGCCGCCGGAGGTGAAGAGGGAGAGGCCGCTCTCCCGGAGAACGGGGAAGGCCTTATAGAAAACAAAGAGAAAAATAAAAACAATGACGGCGATGCTGACCGCCGACAGGAGATAGACCACGGCCTCGGGCAGGCCGGCGTTCCACTTTTTTTTGGTCATAAGCAACCTCCTTTCCATCGCGAAAGAGACGTGCCTGTCTAAGACACGTCTCTTTCGCGCCGGTATTTTATGGTTTAGCTGAGCTTTACGTAGCCTTCCTTGACCACGATGTTATCCTGGCAGTCCTGGGTCTTCAGGTAGTCGATGAAGATGGCGGACAGGCCGGAGGCGTTGCCGTTGGTGAGGCAGAAGAGCTGGCGGCCCATCCCGTAGGAGCCGCTGATGACGGTCGCGGCGGTGGCGCTCTTGCCGTCGAGGGAGACGGCCTTCACGGTGCTGTCCACAAAGCCGATGGAGTCAAAGCCGATGGCGTTCTTGTCCTTGGCCACGGCCTGCTTGATGAGGGTGGAGGAGGCGAAGGGAGTGGCGCGCTCTACCACCGACTTCTTGTCGAGGATCATCTCCTCGAGGGTGGCGCGGGTGCCCGAGCCGGTCTCACGGGTCATGACCACGATGGGGGCGTCGTTGCCGCCCACGTCCTTCCAGTTCTTGATCTCGCCGAGGAAGATCTTCGCGGCCTGGTCCTTGGTCAGGTCCTTCACAGAGTTGTCGGGGTTCACGATGATGGCGATGCCGTCGTTGGCGACAGGGTAGACCTTGAGGGACTTCATCTCGTCGGCGGTCAGCTCACGGGAGCTCATGCCGATGTTGACGGTGCCGGCCGCCGCATCCTTGATGCCGGTGCCCGAGCCGCCGCCGGACACGGTGATGGAGAGGCCGCTGTTCATGCTCATGAGCTTATCAGCCGCAGCCTGGGTAATAGGCTGGAGAGTGGTGGAGCCGCTGATTTTGAGGGACCCGGACATCTTGGTGAAATAGTCCACGCTGGCGGTGTTGGTGGCGGAGTTATAATTTACCGTCGCACCGATCGCCTCGGAGAAGGCGCGGATGGGCACCAGAGTAGAGCCGTTGACCGCCTTGGGGGCGAGAAGGAGAGTCTTGGTCGCGCCGTTTACCGTATAGTTCTTGGAGCCGAGGGTAAAGACCACGGTGTAGGCGGCCGTTTTGATGGTGGCCTGCTGCTTGGATTGCTCCCAGGTCACGTCGGCACCCAGAGTCTCAGAAATCACGCGGAGAGGGACGAGGGTAGTACCGTTTTCCACGACGGGGTCAACCGTGGGGATCACTTTCTTGCCATCGATAAGCAGGTTGATGGGGGAGGCGGCCGATGCGGCGGGAACCAGCAGGGACAGGACAGCAACCACAGCCAGGGTGAGGGCGACGAGTCTTTTTTTCATGGAGATTCTCCTTTTTTATGAGTTCCATCTAAGCTGATGGGTTTTGCCGAGAGATCATCTTGTTCGCTGTGACAGGTGGTTTCGCATACTTCGATGCCGTTTCATATGCTCCTCTCCAAACGTTCTATGGTAATTATGCCGTATGGGATGTAAAGTCTGTAACCATCGGACGGTAAAATTTTGATAAAAAGTGCCAAAAAAAATGGATCTAATTGTAAATCGCGGATTGACTGTTGCTGGGATAGATTGGCGTTCAGGGGAGGTGGCGGTGGAGAGGGACAGGCGGGTCAGCGATTCAGCCGCGAGGGGGGCAGCCCAGATTCCGGATTTTGAAACCTTCAATATTTTCTGGAGTCCCTTTAGGCATAAAGAACGCCCCCAGTCCGGAGTTATTGTCCGGACTGGGGGCGTTGCCATGGTCCCCATAATACTTTCTGGGGACCACAATATTACTTATTTCACAGCATCTAAAATGAAA
>DATMXU010000031.1:0-2482 GCA_035562355.1 Pseudoflavonifractor sp. | reverse complement strand
TTTTTCTACTTATCGGCGGTGGAGAACCCCCCTTCATGATATGCTTTCGGTTACTGGATAATAAATGAAAACACCTCACTTCCAATGGTTTCGGAAATGAGGTGTTTCCCGTATTCAGTTTGCCTTATGGGACAGTTCATAACTTACCCTTGTGACTTCCCAACGTTTCCGGCGGCGGCGGTGTTTTGTGGGATGGGATGTCAGGTCTTCAGATAGTCGGCAAAGCCGGGGCTGTACAGGACCTCTCCCTCGGGGGTCACCCACATGGCCACGGCCTCATACTGGTCCAGCAGGGTCTGCCCCTGCTCCTGCGTGATACAGAAGAGGGCGGTGGACAGGCCGTCTGCCACGCCGGAGTCGGGGCAGAGGATGGTGACCATCTTCCACAGCCGCGCGGGGTATAGGGTGGTCGGGTCGATGAGGTGGTGGTAGCGCACGCCGTCCACGGTGTAGTACCGCTCATAGTCCCCGCTGGTGACCACCGACATGTCGCTGACCAGGACGGTGCGCAGATACGCGTTGCCGTCCTCCGGATCGCGGATGCCCACGGTCCAGGGACTGCCGTCCGGCTTTCCACCGGTTGGGCGGACGTTGCCGCCCACGCTGACCAGGAGCCCGGCAGGGGCCTCCTCGCAGACCCGCTCCACGGCATAGCCCTTGGCAATGGCCCCCACATCCAGACTGACCTCAGGGTCGGTGATTCGGACGGTGGAGCGCTCCTCATCGATGACCACGCTGTCAAAGTCCATATGTTTCCCCGCCTCAGCCAGGGTGTCGGCGTCGGGCAGGGCGGCGTGCTCCGGGTCGTCTATCCCGGCCTCCCGGGCGTCGTGCCAGAGGGTGAGGACGCTGCCCATGGCGGCGTTCACCTGGCCGCCGGAGACGTCGTACATCTCCCGGCAGAAGAGGAGCAGGTCGATGATAGGTTTCTCCACCTCCACCGCCTCGCCTCCGGCGCTGTCGTTGATGGTCTTTAAATTGCGGACGCCCTCGTACGTGTGGTAGATATCAAAAAGCTGGTGGTAGTACAACAGGTCGTCATGTACCTCGGCTGCGATGGCGCGGAAGGCCTCCTCGCTCTCGGCATACCCCGTGATCACGGTGACGGTATTGAAGAGATTGAGAAAGCTGGCTTCGTAGTTGCGGAGCGCGGGCTCCTTGGGGGCGCAGCCCGTGAGAAGGAGGAGCGCCGCCAGGAGGGGGAGCAGTCGTCGTTTCATAGGGTTCGGCCTTTCTCGTCAAAGTCAAAACAGGAAATCCGGGGCAGGGTCTCCCCTGCCCCGGATATGTTCTTGGCTCGTGGCTTAGCCCGCGGCCTTCTCAACGAGCTCCTGGAACTCACCGAGGCTGAGGGTGATGGAGGCGACCAAGTCGGCGTCGGTGGCGACGCCCTTCTCATCGACGGCGATGCCCTTTACGTCAGCCACGGTCTTGCCCGTGACATAGGCGGCAAAGCCGGCGGCCTGCTCATTCCACTCCTTGCTGATAGAGGACGCCTTACGCATGCCATAGGCGTCGCCCAGCACGTTCTTGCTGTCAATGGGGGCGGTCAGGTCGGTGGTGATAGCGCCGGCGGCGTCAAAATTCACGTTGGCCTGCACGGCGTCGATGACGCAGCTGGTGATGGTGTCGCCCTTGGTGGTCACGGCGGCGATGGTGGCATAGGCCTGGGCAAGACCCTCGCCGTCGGCGGAGGCGTTCTTGCTCTTGGCGATGTTGGTGGTGGAGGAAAGGCCAAGCTTGTCGCCCTTCTGGGCACCCAGGCTGGCGGCGTTGTTCACGGCAGCCTCGATACCGCCGACGAAGTCGCCCACGGCGAGAGTGACGGAGGCGGCCAGATCGGCGTCGGTGGCGGCGCCCTTCTCGTTGACGGCGATGCCCTTGAGCTCATCCACGGTCTTGCCAACGGCATACGCGGCGAAGGCGGCGGCCTGCTCGTTCCACTCCTTCTGGATGGAGGATGCCTTGCGCATGCCGTACTCGTCGCCCAGCTCGTTCTTGCTGGGGAAGGTGGCGGCCAGGTCGGTGGTGATGGCGCCGGCGGCGTCAAAGTTGACCTTGCTCTGGATGCTGTCGATGACGCAGGCGTCGATCACGCCGTCCTCGCCGACGGTGACGGCCACCAGGGCAATGTTGGCCTGAGCAAGGCCCTCGCCGTCGGCGGAGGCGTTCTTGCTGCTGGCCACGCTGGAGATGACGGACAGGCCGGTCTTCACGGCGTCACCGGTCGCGGGGGCGCTGGGAGAGGGGGTGGCGGAAACGCTGGTGGAAGGGGTGGCCGAAGGAGTGGCCGAGGGGGACGCGGAAGGCCCGCCGGTACAGCCGGCCAGCAGGCCAACGGTCAGGGCAAGGGACAGCGCGGCCAGGGAAAACTTTTTCATTTTCATTTCATACCTCCATATGGTTTGGGAGCGGGTGTCTGTTTCGCAGAACTCTTCTCCATTTCGAGCGCTTTGCGAGTATAGCACTTAAACCTTAATGG
>DATMXU010000030.1:0-13964 GCA_035562355.1 Pseudoflavonifractor sp. | reverse complement strand
ACAGGAAGGGTGATACGGGCCCTGGACACGTCACTGGGCAGGGTGATCTTTGCCGTGGTCTCCCCGTCTGGGGTGGTGGCCCGCTCGACCTTGACGCCCCGGGCGTCGGTCGTAACAGCAGTAAGGCTCCCGTCGGGCTTGGTCACCGTCTCGCTCCTGCTGCCATCGGGCCTGGTGATGGTCTCGGTCACGGTACCGTTCTTCTCGGCCTTGACCACCCTCATATCGCCGTTGGGCCAGGTGGTGGTCTCGGTTACAGTACCTGTCTTCAGATCGGTGACGGTCCTGGTCGTGCTTCCGTCCTCATTTTTCACTGTGGTGGTGGTAGTCGTGGTACCGGAATCACTGCCGGACGCGTAATAGGTGCTGACCTGAACGCTGCACTGCGCGGTAAAACCGCCGTCGGCGGAGGTAGCCGTGATCGTGGCGGTTCCGGCCCCCACGGCCCGGACCTCTCCGTTTTCAACCGTGGCCACACGCTCGTCGCTGGAGCTCCAGGTCACCGTCTGGTCTGCTCCCTCGGGGAGGACGGCGGCGGCCAGGGTAGCGGTGCGGGGGCTTGCGTTGTGGTAGAGATTCAGGCTGGTCTTGTCAAGGGTCACGCCGGTGGCAACCGGCGCCACATAGGCGGCCACGGCGACGGTCACTGCTTGGCTGGCCAAAGTAGTGCCGGAGCCGGCCACCCGCACCAGGTAGACGCCGGGCTCCACCTCCACGACGTCAGAACTTTCACTAACGGCGGTCCACGCTCCGCCATTTTGGGCCTTATACTCCATAGCGCCGTCCACACCTGTGATAGCACCGGAGGCATTGGCAGTCTGATCAATACGGCCCACGCCCAAGGGTGCGGTCGCCCGGGTCAGAGGGATGACCTGCTCCTCGGAATCGCTGCTCTCTCCCTCTACGCCGGGGGCAAAGACCCGAATGCCGTACGTGGTGGTCACTTCTTCCTCGGAGAGTGCCACCTCAACCCCCTCCACGGAGGTCCAGGTCACGCCGCCGTCCAGGGAGTAGGCCATGCCCTCGGACACGCTGGAAAGGAGCATGGTAGCGGCGTCGAACTGGGCGCTGGGGGTCTCGTTCTGCACGGGGGCCTCATAGTCCAAAATGGTTACGGTGACGAAATCGCTGGGCTCCTGGGTCCCGGTCTCTCCATAGCGCACCAGGTATTTGCCGGGGGCCAGTCCCTCCACGGTCTCCCCCTCCACGGCAGTCCAGCCCCCATCAGACGCGGCCTTGTACTCCATGGAGGCATCCAGGCCGGTGAGGGCGCCGGTACCGCCCTCCTCGCCCACGTCGGTCTTGCCCACGCGCTCGGGCATACCCCGCAACGCCTTGCCGATCTCCCCGGTCTCAGCGGTAAAGCTGCCCTCATAGCCCTTCGTGCCGGTGACGGTAAGGGTGAGGATGCTGCCGATGTCTTCCGCCTTGACGGTGTAACTGCTCTCGTCTCCAACAATCTCCCCGCCACCTCCACGGGTCCACCGGTACGCTAGGTTTGCGCCTGCGGGCGTCAGGCCCGTGGTTACGGCGGTAAGGGTCTCCCCGTAGCGGGCCTCGCCCACGATGGACACGCTGCCGGTCAGTTCCACCGGCACATAGGCCGTGGCGGTAACGGCGCCCACCTTGGGTTCCAAAGCGGCGGTCTTGCCGCCCAGGGACAGGGTGATGGTGTAGGTAAAGCTGCCGTCGGTACCGGCGTAGTTCTCCACGTCGCCGGCTACGGCCTCCGTAAAGTCGGCAATTTCGACTTGGACACCAGCCCCCGTGACCGAGAAACCGGGCAAAGCGAGGACGGCGGCGGTCAGGGCCTCGGCGGCCTTCTCAGCGTCGTCAGCGGTGGCCTGGGCCAGGGTGCCCAACCCCTCCTCCTTTTCCACGATGGACTTGGCAGCCTCCAGCATGGCGTCGTCCCCGCGTTTCAGTACGGTGAACTGGTCTACCAGTGTGCGTACGCCGTTCTCAAGCGCATAAGCCTCTAAGGTGAGAATGCCGTCTCGCAGCTTGAGCACGGAGAACACCGGGTTATCATCATCGTAGACCACGTCCTGCCAGGGGCGGCCATTGCTGTCGGCGCCGTAGTACTTGGACCCGGAGGAGCAGCCGCCCACTATGTAGGCGATACCGGAGCCGGGGGCCTTCTCGCCGCCGTACATCTCGGTGCGGCTGTAGATGTGGTCGTGGCCGGAGAGTACCAGGCTGACCCCCATCTCCTCAAAGTCGGCGTGCAGGGCGCGGACGTCGGCCTCATTATAGTTCATGGGATAGGCCGAGCGGTGCATCAGAACTACCTTATAGTTGGCATCGGAGGCTGCGAAGACCTCCTTCATATGTGCGATCTGCCCCGTGAAACCGGGATCGTAGGTATAAGTGGCCTCTGTATCCAGGTTGTAAAAGAGGATATCGCCCACCCGGAACCAATAGTTGCGGGGGGTATCGTAGGTGCCGTTGTCCGGACCATAGAAATAGGAGGTGAACGCCTGGGCGTCATTGGCGGAGTCATGGTTACCGATGGTTGGGGCCCAGATACGGTTGCTGAGATAATCTCCAAAGCCGCTGTAGGCGTTGACCCAGTCGCTGTAAATCTGGGCGTCGTCGGACACATCGCCGGCCTGGAGATTCAGGTCAATGTCAGGATAGATCTCCTCCAGAGCGCTAATTGCGTCAGGAAACCGATCATAGGCTCCCTGGATGTCACCATAGAAGGCCAGGGTCAGGTCCCCGTCGGCAGGGGCGGTGGTGAAACTCCGGATGGCGCTGTAATGTCCCTCATAGCCCGCTTGGTAATAGTAGGTTGTGTCGGGCTGCAGTCCGGTGGCGCGGACACCCCAGGACCGGTAGTTGCGGACATAGCCGGACATGCTGGTGTCAATGGCCCTGCTTGCGGCGGGCAGGGTCCGGGTGTCCTCTCCGGTCAAGTCGGCGGTCTTGCCGATCATCAGACTGCCTTCGTTGACTCCAAGGCGGGTCTCCCAGCTGATGCCTACGGCGGTGGCGGGGTCCTCGCCGGTGGTGACGGTCATCTTGGCGGGATCGGCGGTACCCAGGCTGTCGTAAACGGTAATCTTTTGGGTATTGCTGAGCGCGCCGTCCGCGTCCTCCACCCAGACCAGGAATTGGGTATCGACGGGATAGCTGCCGAAGAGATTGGTGGTCACTGCACCGTCGGGGCCGGTTACTTCATTATAGTCCACAGGCTCACCGTTCAGAGTCACGTGGAACCCCAGGCCCGGAACGGGGCTGCCAACGCTGTCGGCCAGCTTGAGCATGGTGACGCCTCCCACGGTGGAGCCAGTCCAGGAGAGGGTATACTTGAGGGCCACCTCCCGGTCATAGCCGTCCAGCACCAGGTCAGTGCCGGCCACCTCGCCAGTCTGGCGGACCGCCGCCTTTTTGACCTTGATGCCGGTCTGGCCGCCTGCCTCTCTGCCCACCTGGAAGATCAGGTCCACCAGGGGGGAGTCCTCATCCTTCTGGAGGGCGGACATGCCGGTGAGGGTGTACCGGACGGAGCCGCTTGTTTCATCCACCTCACTCACGGCAGCGGTGAGGCGGCTGTCGTGCTTGGCGTCCACCAGGGTCACGTACTTGGGGTCGAAACCCAGCTCAAACTGGAATTCCTCAAAGTTTTTATAGTCGGTGGCATTGACGATATAGTGGAACGTGCTGCCTGCCGCAGCTTTCTCGTCGGCGGGGTAAGTCTCCTCCAGGTTGACGGCATAGCCCGCCACAATGAAGGACCACTCCTTAAAGAACTTATTTCCCGCGTTGTCCTCTACCCGGTATTTGATTTTGTTCAGGCCGGGGCGGAGGGCAGTGAGCGCCCCTGGGTGGAAGGTGATCTTCACCGAGCCGTCGGCCGCCACCTCCTGCTGAATCGCGTTATGTTCCATGACCTTGCCATTGATCCACAGCTTGGTCCGCTCGGTATTGATGCCGGTATAGGCCTGCCCTTCCACCTGAGGGTCCCGGACGGTAATGGAGATGTCGGGCTCATTCACCACATCCGCCGCGCCGTCGGCAGGGGTCACGCCGGTGCCGGGAACCAGCTCGGGGGCCAGCGTGTCATCGTTTTTAAAGTCGTACACCGCCCGCAAGCCGTCCACGTAGATGGTGCCTTTTTTGCCGTTGGCGACGCTGGCGGTACCTAATAGCCTTACACCCCAGTGTAACGTATTGGGGAAAGTTGCTGTAGACGGAATATCATTTTCAATATATTTCCATCCGACCCAATCTACATAAACATCGCCCGCGTAAGCCGCAGTCTTTAATTGGATACGCATCCACTCTCCGTTCCCGTCGCCATAGACCCAGCAGCCGATCGCTTTAGGCTGTCCCTCCAGCACCAGCGCATTATTTTGCGGGCCTACCTCAATTGCCACTGTGCCGGTAAGAGGTCGGGTAGCAAAATCATAGTCAATGCGCAGAGAACCATCACCGCTCTTGACATAGCGCTCATCATAATTGATTGATACGTTGCCGGAACCGCCATTTCCGGGATTCGTGTATTGCCATTTCCATCCGAAATCACTAAGCTCCTCCTCGAAGTCGTTGAGGGGCACAGGCAGCTTGCCGATCTCCACCGGCAGAGTGAGGGTATAGTCCTTGTAGGAGATTTCCAGTTCGCCGGTGCCCTGGGTATCGGCGGCGGTAAAGGTGCCGTCGGCGGCGATCGCACCCAGGGAGCTGTCGGAGAGCCGGAAGGTGAGCGCCTCGCTGGTCAGCACCACGGGGCTGCCGTTATACTCGGCGGTAAAGCTCATCCGGGTAGTTTTGTCCGGAGCCACCGACAAGATAGACCGGTCGGCGGTCAGCTTGGTGAGGGAGTCCACCACCTGGACCTCCAGCTCGCCGCTGGCGGAGCCATCCTGGGTGGAGACCGTGATCTTGCCCTCATGGGTCCCCGCCGCCGCCGTCAGTACGCCCTCCTTGGAGACGGAGCCGATACCGCCCTCCGTGGCATACTTGAGGGACGCATCGCCCAGCCCCTGATAGTGGTAGTTGCCATCGGTGGCCCCCACCTTCAGGCCGAGCTTACCGTTTTCCAGCACCATGACCTTGTTGCCGTACCCCTCCTTGATGTCTGGGTAGACGTGGAGGAGTTCCCTGCTCGTGTCAGGCTGACTGGTGGCCACAAAAAGCAGGGCGTTGCAGTTGGCCCGCTCGTTCCCGTCGGAAGGCCGGTTGAGAATGGTGGAGTTCTCATCGCCGGGCAAAGTGGCCGTAATGGTGGAACTGCCGCCGCCGTCGAAGTTGAAGACGGTGACGCAGCCCTCGCTTTTCAGATAGTCCACAATATTTTTGAAGGTAACGCCCGATGCCCAGCCCGCCTGGCGGCCGTCACACTGGAACAGTACCAGTGAGCCGTCGGCCTTGATACCCAGCACGGTGCGGGGGTGGATTTCCGTGTTCTCATAGTTCCCCTGGTTGAGCACGCCGTCCTGCATCAGCACGTGGAAAATGCCCAGGGCCTGGACGGCCTGACTCCAGTCTACGCCGCTGTTGTTGTTGCGCACGTCCACCGTCACGGTCTGGCCGGCGGTGAGGGCGTTCAGCGCGGCGTAGCGACTGCTGCCGCTGTTAGCGCTCAAGACGATCTGACCTGCGCCGATGGGGGTGTTATTCTTGTTCACGTTGGCCTCCACCCGGTTAACGCTGGCGACCGTGGCGGTCAGCTGTCCGCCGATGACCAGGCCCTGATAGCCGGGGGTGGTGACGTTGAGCACCACCTCCACGCCGGGCTGGGTGGAGCTGGTAGTCTTGGCAAACTGCTCTGTGAGCAGGTAGACGTTCTCCGTGTCCAGCTTGCGCTCCTTGTTCACGTGAAGTACCGTGATGGGGGCTCCGCCGTCCGGTGTGGCGGTAATGTTCAAGCTGGTACGCCCATAGATGGCCGTGCCGTCGGCCTTGAATCCCACGGCCTGGGTGCTGCTGCTATTCGAGGTGGAGATCAGGATGCCGTTTTTGATCATCAGGCCATTGGAGACGCCGTTGCTGGTATCATAGGCGTCGCCGTTGATGGCAAAGACTACCTTGGAGCCGTCGGCCTCTACCTGGGCCACCATGTCCGACATAATGTCGCCGCCCATGACGTAGGGGCCGTAGTTGAGGACCGGCTTGATCTCGGTGGCCGTGGGATCATAAGTAACCGTATAGCTTTTCTGGAGACCGTGCTCATTTTCACTGGTGATATGGTCCAGAGAAACGCCGTTATAGATGTTCCGGCTCCACTCCATGGACACCTCCCCAAGTCCCGGCCTCTGTCCGCTTACGGGGTCTTCCCCTTCCGCTGTCGCGCCGCCCGGGAGCATCCCCAGCAACATGACGCAGCTCAGTGCGCCTGTCATCAGACGCTGTTTCAGGTTCTTCAAACTTGTTACCTCCTTGCTAAAACTAATGTCTAGTGTAGAGGCTTTTTTTGCCGCTTTCCATATTGGCAACGTAGAGATTCCGTAAAGTTTTGAAATATCATAGTGGTATGGACAATCTTTTTTGAGACAGTTATAGGACAACGCACAGCGGGTTAGGTAGTACAAGTTAAAACTCGCGCCCTGCCAGGTCAGCTCCTCTCAGGTGTAAAAATAAAAAGCGGCGTTGGCTTGGTTAAAGCCGGCGCCGCTTTCTACACATCCTACCTCTGTATTGAGCTGAGGACCTCCCTGCCATCAAAACAAGGGGAAGTGACAGTGCTTGAGGACCAGCGGGACCTGATTTCCCTCTTGCCGGGAGGCCGCTACCGTAACAACTGGACCATTGCCGTGCTTGAGCACCGTATAGAATTGGATAGGGACATCCAATATTCGCGCATGTGAATTCGGTGATATAAAGGGTTTCATGCGTGTAGTGAAATAGTACGAGGGGTAAGCGGAACTCCGCTTACCCCTCGTACTATTTCAGTGATTTACTTGTGCTCAGGAAAACAGAATATTACGCTCTGAGCGGCAAGCCCTGCCGCGGCATCTGGATCTGTTCCCAGCTTTACGAGAGCTCAATTTGGATCATACGCATGAGGATCGCCGCCACTTCCGCACGGGTGGCAATGCCCTGGGGCTCCAGTCCGCCCCCGGCCCTGCCGTTCAGCAGGCCCTTCTCCACCGCCCAGGCCATAGCGTCCGCCGCCCAGGGGCTCACTGTCTCACCCTCCAGGCCCGTATTCTCCGTCGGCTTGGTATCCAAGCCCAGCAGCCCGGCGTAGTTGTAGAGCATGACCGCGATCTCCTCTCTGGTCACGTTGATCTCAGGGGCGAACCGCTTGTCGCTCGCGCCGGAGACGACACCGCTGGACGCCGCCCAGGTGACGGCCTGGGCGTACCATGCACCGCTGTCCACGTCGTGAAAGGTTTTCTCTTCGCCGGGCAGCCGGCCGGAGAGCCGATGCATCACCGTGACCAGCATGCCTCGGGTCATAGGCGCGGTGTCGAAGAATTTGTCCCCGCCGGTGCCGTAAAATAGCCCCAGTCCGGTCACAAAGTCTATCTCCTCGCTGGCCCAGTGATCAGTGG
Organism: Pseudoflavonifractor sp.; assembly: GCA_035562355.1. Taxonomy (GTDB): domain Bacteria; phylum Bacillota; class Clostridia; order Oscillospirales; family Oscillospiraceae; genus Pseudoflavonifractor. The sequence goes on along the minus strand of DATMXU010000030.1, from coordinate 6,462 downwards.
GAACATCCGCAAAGGATCGCTCAGGCGCAGGGATCTGACCTGGAATACTGACCGCCGCCAGCTGTCTGCCGTCCGGTCCGCTGACAGCGCGGGACATATCGCCATTCTTCCCGGTCACAGTCTTCACGATTTTTCCATCGGGATACGTGGTCGTCTCAGTGACCGTTCCGGTAACGCGGTTGGTCACAATTTTTGTCACCGAACCGTCCTCATTCTTGACGGTTCTGATCGTAGTGGTGGGTGAGGAGGGCGTATCCTCCCAGGGTGGCTCAGGCTTAGTCACAAGGGCGTCGATAGCGTCGCGCAGGGTTTCAAGGGCCGCGCTCACATCCTCTGCGGATGCCTCGCTGTCGGCAAGGACCTGTTCGGCGTTCGCCTTAGCCGCCGCGAAAGGTGCCCAGCTCTCGGCGGTGTAGTTTGCCTCATGGTAGCCCGCGCAATCGTTCACCAGCGCCTGGAGCTCGGACTTATCGACCTCCGGAGGCAGATCTGGCTTTACGACAAGGGCGTCGATGGCGTCGCGCAGGGTTCCAAGGGCCGCGCTCACATCCTCTGCGGATGCCAGGTCGTCGGCAAGGACCTGTTCGGCGTTCGCCTTAGCGGCTGCGAAAGAGGCCCAGCTCTCGGCGGTGTAGTTTGCCTCATGGTAGCCCGCGCAATCGTTCACCAGCGCCTGAAGCTCGGACTTATCGACCTCCGGAGGCAGATCTGGCTTTACGACAAGGGCGCCGATGGCGTCGCGCAGGGTTCCAAGGGCCGCGCTCACATTCTCTGCGGATGCCAAGTCGTCGGCAAGGATCCGCTCGGCGTCCGCCTTAGCCGCCGCCAAAGCCGCCCAGCTCTCGGCGGTATAGTCTATCTCATGGTAGCCCGCGCAGCTGTCCACAAGCGCTTGGAGCTCGGACTTATCGACTGTGGGGTGGACCAGCTCGGCGACGTGGAGATTGTCAAGCTCGACCTTGGCTCCATAGGCGCGGTAGCCCACGCTGCCGGCGGGCAGCTCAACCGGCAGTCGTTCCATAAGTACGCCGTTGGCGTAGAAATCTGCGCTGTTCCCCCGCACCACGACCCGTAAATGGACCATATCGGTCCACGCGCTGGAGAGCGGGATCGCGCAGTGCCTGGTGCTGGTGCCGTTAATCCAGGAGAGGACCTGAAGCGTCGGGGTCGTCGCTCCGTTCTGCCGATCTAATCTGAAGTGATAATAATTCCCTTCGTCCTGGTAGCGGAATACCAATCCCGCGCTGATACCGCCGCTGGGGCTATCGCCGCGCAGAGCAATATCGCTGTCGAGAATATAGTCGGTCATGGTCGGCTCGCCGATGGTGATCAGCGGGGCGGAGGTCGCAGTATTAGGCGTGACCAGCAGTTTCCCCGCCACATGGGTCAGCTGCCCGCCCGCAACACGGACGGTAAACTTTTCGATGGGGTCCTCGGTAAAGTCATCCCGGATTCGGGTAACCGTCTCAACCAGACGGACGGCCACCTCGCTCTCCAGGATCGTGTGCTCCCCTTGCTTCACCACCAAGGGGATCGAATACGTACCGGGTCTCACCGTCTCGGACAGCCGGATCGCCACCAGGTGCTCCATGCTGCCCATTGCCGGTACGGTAAAGGTGAGCTCGCCGTCCAAACGCATGCCCTCGGGTAGGCTGGGCGCGGTGACGGTAAGGGTCACGTCCTCCTGTGTACCATTGTGCACGTACAGCCCGATCGCGCACTGCCGCAGCTGATCGCAGTCGAAACATTCCGCTGTCTGGTCCATGACCGTGACCACTACCTGGTCCTCCGCGCCCTCCTGGGAGGGGGTCACCGAGACAGGCTCGGAAAATTCGCCCCGCGTCCCGTCATTGTTGTGGGCGGCCACCGAGAAATAATAGGTCTCCTCCTCTGACAGGTCGGAAATCATGAGCTGGCTGACTTCGGCACGGTGGAAATAGCACTCCTCCGTGATGGAGTCCGGGCTTGTGCCGTACCGCACGGTATAGCCGGTGGACTTCCAGGACGGGTCTATGGTCAGGCTGACCGCGTCGCCCCCGGGCGCGCCGCCCCGAACCACGGGGGCGGGCAGTGTCTGGCCCTCGATCTCGGGGGTCACGGTGATCTCCTGGCTCCAGGCGCTGGCCGCTCCGTCTGCGGAGATGCTGCGCAGCTGGCAGTAATAGGTCTGTCCTCCGGTCAGGCCGGACACTTTCAGGCCGCCGATCGTCCTCGCCGTGAGGCTCTGGTCCAGATTCCCCGACTGGGTGCCGTAGCGGACCTCATAGGTATCGGTCTCATTCTTCACAGCGTAGCCAATGAAGAAACCGTTTGCCACCGGCTCGGTGTGCCAGATCACAGGGGCCAGTCCGCCGTCTCCGCCTATCGTCACAGTCCTGGAGGCGGAGGGGGTGCTGCCCACGCTGTTCTTGGCGGTGACGGTCGCGGTATACTCTGCCCCGTTGGCCAGACCCGTAAAGTCGGCGTGGCGGTTGAGCTTGACGGCAGCCGATTTGGTGGTGGTGCCGTCGCTGACCGTGACCGTATACTCCGTGGCCCCCTCGGCCCCCTCAAAGGCCACCCGCAGCGAGTCCGCGGCGGGGACTACCTCGGTAATGACAGGGGCGGACGGGGCTTTGAAATAGTGGAAGGTCTCGGCCACCTCGTAGCCCAGGGAGTCCACCACAGTGATCCGGAAGACGGCGGCGGTCCCCTGAGGAATACCGGCCAGAACAGCCGTCGCCCCAAACGTACCGCCATCGGCCGCCATGCCGGGGATGGGTACCAGTCCGGCCTTGATCACCTGTCCGGCGTCGTTGCGCACCTCCCATTTGAGCTGGGCGTCCCGCAGCGGATATGCAGGCAGGTCGGCTGCAATATCCTTGATTTGCAGATGAAGGAGCATGCTCTCCCCAACTTGACGCACCGACAGCTCCTTGATGGGGGAGGACGCCTTGCGCAGGGAATTAAAGCCGATCTTCTTGGTGCCCCAGACCGTGGTGGCGCCCCAGGGACGGTTCTGACTCACCGGCGTGCCGAATAGATGGGAGCGGTAGTCGTTGAGGGTCCAGATAGCGGCCGCGAATACGCTGGGCAGAGGGCTATACTGGTTCAGAAGGGACTGTGCGGCCAAGTCCCCCTTGTCCGGATCCTCAGAGGTCTGGGAATTCCCGTATTCAGCCATAAACAGAGGCTTGCCGGGGTTTGCGTTGATACCATCCTGAGCTCTGCCTCTCCCGTTTCCATAGGCGTTCATGGCGATAAACTCCGGGCAAAGGGTCAGGGAGTCGCTCGTGTTTGTGCCGGTATTGCTCACCTCGGTCACGGCGCGGGAGGCATCCAGCTTTTCGGGAATATACTTGTGCATGAATGCGGCATAGTCCTTGGTAGCCTGCGTATTGCCGTGGAGCTCGTTGCCCAGGGACCAGGCAATAATGGACGGGTGGTTATAATCCCGCTCGATCATCTCGGTATACCAGCCCACCGCCGTGTAGCCGATCTCAGGATCTGGTTCGGGCGGATCGCCCCAGGTGTTTCCCTCACAGACCAGCAGGAAACCGATCTCGTCGCAGTAGTCGAGGATATTCTTGGTCATGGGGATATGACTGACCCGGGCAAAGTTCATGCCCATGGACTTCATATAATCCATGTCCCGCATGATGACATAGTCTGGTTCGGTGTGGCCGTTCACCCGGTCGTCCCCCACCCGGTTGGCCCCCACCAGACGCAAGGCCTCGCCGTTGAGGTAGAACCGCGCCGCGCCGTCGCTGTCCTTCCGGAATTCCACCTTGCGGATGCCGATATCGTCCTCCACATAGTGGATGGCCTCCCCGCCCTCATAGAGCCAGGTCCTGACTGTGTAGAGGTTGGGACTGTCAAAGTGCCACAGCTTGACCCTGTCGGCGGTCAGGTCAAGCTCGGCGGTAAAGCGCTGGTTGGCATTCTCACCGTTGTCGGTGGGTTTGACGGTAACAGGGGTCTCCACCTCCCCCACCAGCGCTCCGGCAGCCTTGTCGTATACCCGGCTGACGACGGTATACGACTTGCCTGAGCCGGTCAGGTTGTTGATCTTGTATTCAAAGCTCAGCTTGGCGGTGCCGTCCTCCAGCTTAGGCCTGGGGGTAATATGCTGCCAGTCGAATTTGGAGACATTGTGAATTCTCAGCGCCGCGTGGCCTGAGATGCCGCCCCACTTCCACCAGGCTCCCATGCCCCATTCGCCATAATTATAGGAGTCGTTGTTGGTAAAAATCGCGATGGTGTTTTCGCTCCCGAAATCCAGATAGCGGTCCACCCTAAATTCAAAGGTGGTATAGCCGCCGCCGTGGCTGCCCACCATCTGGCCGTTGATCCACACGGTGCAGTCGTAGTACACCGAGTCCAGCTCCAGATAGACCGGATAGCCGTCATAGGCCGCGGGCACCGTGAAGGTGCGCCCATACCAGGCCGCGCCCTTATAGTTTGCGTACTCGTTCTCGGTATCCCAGTTGCCGGGCACCGGGAGCGTATCCCACCCGGTGGTATCGGTCAGGGTTTGCCACCCCTGGCTGACGCCGGTCTTGTGCGGGTCGGTCATGAAGCTCCAGTCTCCATTGAGGGAGAGGACGGTCTGTCCCCCCTCCTCCTCCAGCGGCGGGAGGTCGGCCAGATCCCGCGCCGTGGTGAAGGTCAGGAGGATGGGCATGGCCAGCGTATTCCCCAGCACATCACGCACACCCACGCCGATCTCTACCTGATAACCCGTACCGCTCTCCAGCGGCGCGGCCGGCGTGAGGGTAACGGTACAGCCGCTCGCGTCCCTTGGGTCAACGGCGGCGGCAGCGGCCACCGCCTCCTCCCCGTCCAGCAGGCGGATCGCACCGATCAGGCTGACCTCCTCCACCGGCTGGCTGAATACGACCTGGATCGGGTCGCCCAGCGCTACATTGGCGGAGCGGACAAGCCTCGCGGTCAGCGTGACCTCGGCGTTGACGGTAAACCCGACGCTCTCCTCGGCAAACATGCTCTCGTCGCCCCGGTAAGCGGTCACCGTTACGGCATGGGTGCCGTTGGCAGGGTAAATTTTTTGGGTGAAGTTCCCATCCCCTGCCAGAGTCAGGTCCTGGGCCGCGCCGCCGTCCAGCGACAGCTCCGCCCGCACCGCGTTCGACGCGACGCCTGAGACCACCACGGGCAGCTCGGTGAGGGTGGCGTCCTGGGCGGGGGCGGTGAACGTCACCTCAGGCTCGGGTAGGGTTTCCATCGATAGATTGTCCATCCGCGCGTTCTCAGTGTTGTGCATTCGGAATCCGATGGCACCGGCGGCCAGCAGTGGGTTCTCATCCCGGTAGGAGAAGATCAGCTCGCCGTTGACATAGCAGTTGAACTGCGGTCCATCCGCCTCCACTTTGAGCACATAGGTCTTATTGGCCGCCCAGGAGTACCCCTTGGTAGCGAGCAGGGCCGAGCTCCCATTGGTCCATTTGTATAGGTGAGCCTGCCCCGAGCCGCTGTCGGAGAGGCGGAAGTGGTAGAAGTTCCCGTGGTCCTGATAGCGGAACACAATGCCGCCGCTCCCCTTCTTTTCGGGAAACAGCAGGCTGCCGCTGACAATGCCGTTGGCCGCTGATACGGCGTCGGTCACCGCCAGCGCACCCGAGGTGGTTGCGCCCCGCAGGTACCAGCCGTTGGCGCCGTCCTGGACGAGGGTATAATAGCTGCCGGTAGTGCCGCTGGCATTGACCTGTTTCCAGCCGGCCAGGTCGCCATCGTCAAAATTTTCATAGAAGGGCAGCTCACCGGGAGTTCCGGGCTCCTCGGGCTCCTCCGGTTCCTCCGGCTCCTCTCCAAGCATGCTCACCCGTAGGTTGTCAAGGTCCGCCGCACAGTTGAACACCCGGAAACCAATACCACCCGCGACGGCTCCTCTTGCATCCACGTGGGTAAATACCTTCGTACCGTCCACGTAGCAGTTGATGGCTCCATCCGCCACCTCTACCGCCAATATGTACGTCTTGTCCACGGTCCAGGGGGAGGGCGGCTCATGGATCTTTTTCGCCGTTCCATTGACCCACTGGAGTAACTGGGCTTTACCCGAATTGTCCACACGCAGGTGGTAAAAATTCTTGTCGCTTTCATAGCCGAACACAAGGCCCACGCTGGCCCCGCCTACACTCGTATTCTGCCTGTCTGACCGGACGGTCACGTCGGCCTCCAGCACATAGTCCTGCGCGGACAGGTCCCGCGTCAGTAGGGTGCCCTCTTTCTTATCAATGCCGTGCAGGACGCCATCGGCAATGGAATAGGTGCCGATGCCTGTTTTTGTCCAGCCCTCCAACATGGTCCCCTCGTCAAAGGAGTTGGCGTAGAGCGCCTGGCCATGCCCGGGACCCGCCGCCGTAGCGGCAGGACCTACCGCAAAACAGGAGAGTGCCATACATATTGCCAGCAGCAGACTGATTCCTTTTTTGATTCGTTTCTTCATGTCTTATGACCACACCTTTC
>DATMXU010000029.1:0-15248 GCA_035562355.1 Pseudoflavonifractor sp. | reverse complement strand
GTATGGACCCCATACCCCCGCAAGAGCTCTGCCGAGGCCCGGCCTACGAAGAGGAGGTCGGTCACCGGGAGGGGCCAGAGAAGGTCGCGGTAATTCTCCCGGGTGACAACTGTAGTGGCGTCAGGCTTTTTATAGTCGCTCCCCATTTTGGCGAAGACCTTGTTGAATGAGACGCCTACCGACACCGTGAGCTGCGTCTCCCATTTCACGGTCTCCCGCACCAGGTCGGCCACGGTTTTTCCGTCCCCGCCCCACAGGTGGGCCGAACCTGTCACGTCCAGCCAGCTCTCGTCGATGGAGAAGGGCTCTACCAGGTCGGTAAAGCGGTTATAGATGGCGTTGACCACCTTGGACCATCTGCTGTACTCCCCCCGGTGGGAGGGCAGGAGCACCAGCTCCGGGCACTTCTTCCGCGCCTGCCACACGGTCTCCCCCGTCTTCACCCCGCAGGCTTTGGCGGCCTCGTTCTTGGCGAGGATGATCCCGTGCCGGGAGGAGGGGTCCCCGCATACCGCCACCGGCTTGCCGCTGTCCCTCAGCTCGGGCAGGGAGAGCAGCTCCACCGAGGCGTAAAAGCTGTTCAGATCGCAGTGCAGTATGATTCTGTCCATCCCCAGCCCTCCCCCGTGTGTCTTCGTTATGATTATAATATGCGTCTCTCCTATTGTCAAACGTTTGTTCTATAAAAACCGTACCTCTTTCTTCCAAAAAAAGAGCACCCGGCCAATCTGGCCGGGTGCTCTTTGCTTTTAAATCAAACCCTTGTGCAGCAGCGGCGAGACCTTCTTGTAAAGCGGCAGCGCCAGCAGCGTGATCACGGTCCCCTTGAGCAGGTTAAACGGGCAGAAGGCGTACAAAATCAGCGTGAATTTGTCCTGAATGGCCGGAATCAGTGCCGTGCCTATGCCTACAATCATCTCCTCGCTCCAGCCCATGACCAGGCCGTAGAGGGGGATTGTGATGAAGTAGTTCACCACCGCGCCCGCCACCACCATGGCGAGGGTGCCCACGCAGAGGCCCAGGATGGCGCCCTTTTTGGTCTTGTGCCGCTGGTAGAAGAAGCCCACCGACCAGACATAGACCGCCCCGACGATGAAGTTGGCCAGATCGCCCACGCCGCCGGTGGTGGTGTTGATGAGGTGGATGAGGCACTTCACCAGCTCAATGAGAACCCCTGCCAGCGGCCCCATGGCAAGAGCGCCGACGAGGGGCACGAGGTCGGAGAAGTCCAGTTTTAGAAAGCTGGGGAAGAAAGGCAGCGGAAACTCCAGCAGCATCACCACCCAGGCCACCGCGGCCATGATGGCGACCTTGACTATATAGTTGGTGGTAAAGACCTTGGACTGCTTGCGGGGAAGGGACATGGACGGCTCGGACATAAAAAACACTCCTAACGATAAGATAACACCCGAAAAGCAATGCCTTCCAGGTGTTAATATCGATAAGGAGGTGCGCGCATTAACACATCTTCTTCCATCCAGACTTCGCGCCGTATGGCGCGTCACTGTCGGTCCCGGAGTTGCACCGGGTCAACCTTTCGGTTCGCGGACTTTACCGCCGATCGGGAATTTCACCCTGCCCTGAAGACATCTATTCGATTGTTTCATCTCTATTATAGCGATTCCGTGAAAAATTGCAAGCCCTAATCTGACGAATTTTATTATTAGCACAAACGTTCCAAAACACATTGACTATGCTTTTCGGATATACTACAATAGGGAAAACAAAGTTCCGGTAAGGGGGGATCAGACCGCGTGCAACGAGACGTTACCTGCTGTTTTACGGGCCACCGGCCCGATAAGCTGCCCTGGGGCGCGGACGAGGGCGACCCACGCTGTGCGGATTTGAAAAACCGTATCGCCGCCGCTCTGGAGGAGGCCTACGAAAAGGGGATGCGGCACTTCATCTGCGGCATGGCCCTGGGCGCGGATCTCTACTTCTGCGAGGCGGCCCTGGATCTGCGGCGCAGGTGCCCGGGCGTGACGGTGGAGGCCGCCATCCCCTGTGAGGAGCAGGCGGCCCGCTGGGGTGAGCGGGACCGGAACCGGTACTTCGCCCTGGTCAAGGACTGCGACTACGAGACCATGGTCCAGCACCACTACGACAGGGGCTGTATGCTCCGCCGCAACCGCTACATGGTGGACCGCTCCTCTATGCTCATCGCGGCATACGACGGCCTGCTGGGCGGCACCATGTACACCCTGGCCTACGCCATGAAAAAGGGCCTGGAGATCGTAACTCTGGAGTTGACCTGACCCGTCTGCGCGGTTTGCGCGGGCGGGTCAAATCTCTCTGTTGCCGGGAACTGAAAAAATAAAGAAGACCGCTGCCGGGTGGCAGCGGTCTTCTTGAGGTTTACAGGCTTTCCACGGTGATGCTCTCCCCGTCGGAGGAGACCTTGATCTCCCGGACAGGTGTCTTGTAGCTGTCGATAAGCTTGCTGGCGATGGGGTCCTCCAGGTCCTTCTGGATCTGGCGGCGCAGGTTGCGCGCGCCGTAGGTGAGGGAGTAGGACTTCTTGACGAGGTAGTCCAGCACACGCTCGTCGTAGCTGAAGGTGATCCCCTTGTCGGTAAGGATGGATTTCAACTCCTCCAGCATGATGGCGGCGATGGACTTGAAGTTGTCCTCGGTGAGCTTGTTGAAGTAGACGATCTCGTCCACCCGGTTGATGAACTCGGGCCGGAGGAAACTCTCCAGGGCCTTCATGGTGCGCTCCTTGCCCTGCTCGTTGGCGGTGCGGCCAAAGCCCAGGGAACCGGCTGCCTTGGTATCGCTCCCGGCGTTGCTGGTCATGACGATGACGGTGTTCTCAAAGTTCACGTTCCGGCCCTGGGCGTCGGTGATGTGGCCGTCGTCCAGGATCTGGAGCAGGATGTTGAGCACGTCGGGGTGGGCCTTCTCAATCTCGTCGAAGAGGATGACGCAGTAGGGCTTGCGCCGCACCTTCTCGGTGAGCTGGCCCGCCTCGTCATACCCCACGTAGCCGGGGGGAGAACCGATGATGCGGCTGACGGCGAATTTCTCCATAAACTCGGACATGTCGAGCCGGATGAGGGACTCGGGGGAGTGGAACATATCGCTCGCGAGGCGGCGCACCAGCTCGGTCTTGCCCACGCCGGTGGAGCCCACGAAGATGAAGGACACCGGCTTGCGCTTGGAGGCGATGCCCACCCGGCCACGGCGCACCGCGGCGGCCACGGCGGCCACGGCCGCGTCCTGGCCGATGATATGCTCCTTCAGGCGGTTCTCCAACTGGGCCAGGCGCTCATACTCGGCCTCCTGGATCTGGCTGGCGGGGATCTTGGTCCACAGCTCGATGACGTGGGCCAGGTGCTCCACCGTCAGGGGAGGGGCGCTCTGGGCCTCCAGCTTGCCCAGCTCCTGCTCCAGCTGCAGCGCCCTGCTCTTGAGGGCGGCAAGCTGCTCATACTCCCTGGCCGCCGCCGCGGAGGACTGGTCGGCCTTGGACTGGGTGGCCACCAGAGCGTCCCGTTCCCTGTTCAGGGCCTCCAGCTCCTTGCGTACCTCGGCCTGGCGGGCCAGGGACCTGTTGCGCAGGTTCACGTCGGAGCAGGCCTCGTCGATGAGGTCGATGGCCTTGTCGGGGAGGTAGCGGTCGGTGATGTACCGCTCGCTCATGGTGACGGCCAGCCGGGCCATCTCGGGGGAGATGGAGACGAAGTGGTAGCGCTCGTAGTAGCCCTTGATGCCCAGAAGGATCTTCACGCTGTCCTCGATGGAGGGCTCCTCCACGATGACGGGCTGGAAACGGCGCTCCAGGGCGGAGTCCTTCTCGATGTACTTGCGGTACTCGGTGAGGGTGGTGGCGCCGATGACCTGGATCTCGCCCCGGCTGAGGGCGGGCTTGAGAATGTTGGCGGCGTTCATGCTGCCCTCCGCGTCCCCGGCCCCTACGATGTTATGGACCTCATCAATGACCAAAATGATGTTGCCCAGCTTCTTGACCTCGTCGATGAGGCCCTTCATACGGCTCTCAAACTGGCCGCGGAACTGGGTGCCCGCTACCAGGGCGGTGAGGTCCAGGAGGTAGACCTCCTTATCCAGCAGCTTGTAGGGTACGTCCTGGCTGTGGATACGCAGGGCCAGCCCTTCGGCAATGGCGGTCTTGCCCACGCCGGGCTCGCCGATGAGGCAGGGGTTGTTCTTCTGGCGGCGGTTGAGGATCTGGATGGTGCGCTGAATCTCCTCCTCCCGGCCTACGATGTTATCCAGCTTTCCATCGGCGGCCTTCTGGGTGAGAGAGATGCAGTAGTTCTCCAGGAATTTGCGCTTGACGGAGCGGTCCTTATTGCCGTTTTTCTCCTCCCGCGTGGTGCGGGGGTCTCCGGTCGGGGTCTCGCCGGGGCCAGCCTGGGGATTCTGGCCGCCGAAGAGTTTGTTGAGGAAGGGAAAGGTGGCGGTGCGGCCATCGTCGTCCTCGTCGTCGCTCTCCTCCTGGGGCACGAGTCCCTCGGCCCCCTCGGCCCCGCCGAAAGCGGAGAGCATCTCGTTGGTGAGACCGTCCAGGTCGTCGTCGGAGATACCCATCTTCTGCATCATGTCCTCCACCGGCTTGATGTTGAGCTCTCTTGCACATTTAAGGCAGAGACCCTCGCTCTTGGTCTCTCCGCCCTCTAACTTTTGAATAAAAATAACAGCGACGTTTTTGTGACATCTGCTGCAAAATGTCGGTTGCATTCGTATCAGCTCCTTCTCGCTGGATAGGTAATTCTAATGCTAAATTATGAACTGCATATGAATTTCTGGTAATTTACTTGGTTTTTTTCTTTCCAACTACGGAGAGGTAGAGCCAGAGATAGTAAAGAAAGGCAAACACCGTGAGCAGTAGGGCTACAGAGATCATGCCGGTGGCCCAATTGTGGGGGATGGACGGGAAGAGGACCAGGGCGGCGCACACCACGAAGAAGACTCCGGTGGACACCTTGCCCAGCCAGTTGGAGGGCATTACGTCGTCGATCTTATGGAGCATGGACATGGCTCCCAGGCCCATGGCGGCCTCCTTGAGGAAGAACACGACCACCGCCCAGACCGGGATGCTGCCGGCGGCGGCGATGCAGATGATGACAGTAAAGGTCATCAGCTTGTCGGCCAGTGGGTCCAAAATGCGGCCCAGCCGGGTGATCTGATTGAAACGCCGGGCGATGTAGCCGTCGGCAATGTCGGTGAGAAAGGCCAGAGCGTATACCAGAGCGGCCCAGTACCGCGCCTGGGGGAGGGGCTGAAAAAAGATCACCGCAAAGACCGGCACCATAGCCAGACGCAGGAGAGAGAGAATATTGGGGACGTTCATATATGGCACCTTCCTTTATCGTGAGTAGGGGGGCGGGTGATCACACGCCGGTAAAGAGCGTCATGGGGTTGACGGTCAGGAAGAATTTCAGCAGTGTGGTCTGCTCCACGGCCTCTTCAGGGATCAGGTTCCCCGACAGGCGGAGAAGCCAGGCCGCCACGAAGAGAATGAGGCAGCCCTTGACAAGGCCGACGATGCCGCCGGCAGTCTTATTGAGACTGTTGAGACCGGGCAGCCTGCTCACCAGGTCCAGCGCGTGGGAGAGCAGTGTCCAGCACAAGAGAATGAGCACGAAGAAGATGAAGAAGAGGACCATATAGGCCACCGACTGGGCAATGGCGGCCGCCACAGCCGCCGCGGCGCTCGCCGCCGCCTCCGCCATGCGCTCCTGCACCGCCTCGTCCACGGCGTTGATCAGATCCTCATAGAGGCCCATGCCCTTGAGCACGTTCAGCACATCCTGGAGGGGATAGGCGGGTGTCTCCCCCCCGGGGAGAGCCGGAGCGGAGGTGTCCTGGAACCGCTCGTTCAGCTTTTCCTCAATGGCGGCTGCAAACTTGGGTTCCAGCGCCTCCCCCACTTTGGGAGCCAGGAGGTCCGCCAAAAAGTTGGCCCCAACGAAAGCCACCAGAATGGCGACCAGTCCGAAGAGGGCCAGGATAAAGCCCCGGCTGGCGCCCCGCCAGACGAAGAAAGCCAGGATGAGGACGATGGCGACATCGAAGAGGACGAAGGGCATGGTAAATGACATGGATGGGGCCTCCAATCTGTCGGGTGGTTTTGGGGGGTCAGTCGGGGATATAGAGCCGCGCCGTGCTGCTGCCGATGAGGAGCGCGGTGCCGTCACTGCGCATGAGTACCTTGCGGGCCCCCTGGGTACCCTCCAAAGTGGCGTAGGGCGTCAGGTCGGCGGTGTAGAGGTCCAGCCGGTCGGCGGTGAGGACGGCCAGATACCGCCCGGCCGCCGAGAGGGAGAGTACCTGCTCGCTGACCGACAGGGTGGCCGCCGCGCCGGTGCTGTCCACCACCACCAGGTCGGACACCGTGCCGGCCCGGTACTTGCCCAGGAGGAGGGCGGCAAAACTGTCCCCGCCCAGGGAGAATTCCTTCAAATAGCGCCCGTCGTAATCATAGGCGCTTACCAGCGCCCCGGCGTGATCCACCAGGGAGAGGCTCGAGTCGCTCAGGGCCCAGTATCCGGCGGCGCACTCCCCCAGGTCCAGCACCACGCCGCTCCCCAGGGAGCAGACGGCGTCGGGGGCGGTGTTCTCCTCCGTGCGGTTCAGGCTATAGAGGGCGAGGGCGCTCTCAAAGCTGTCGGCTCCCTGGCCCATAGTGACGGCGGCCAGAGTCTTGTTGTCCGCCGAGACCAGCGCGTCGGTGACAAAGCTGCTGGACAGGCTGAGCTGGAGGGTGGGGAGGAGCTGGGCGTCGTACACCGTGACCGCGCCCTTGTGGCCGCTGGCCCGGGTGGTGACGGCCAGCCAGCCCGCGGCATTCACCCGCGCGGACAAGATGTCCCCGGGGATCTCCTCGGGGGCCGCGCCCTTCTCCGCCTGGGCCTTGTACACAAAGAGGCTGCGCCCCCCCGCGTTGTAGGCCACCGCGTAAGAGCCGCAGGCCTGGGTCACAGGGGACTCCAGCGCGGCCTGGTCGGCAGCGTACTGCATGCCGCTGCCCGAATAGAGCCGGACGCCCGAATCGGAGCAGACCAGCAAATTGTCCCCCGCGGCGGCAAAGCTGTCCTTTGCGCTGCCGTCGTAATGGAAACTCTCAGCCTGTCCGCTGTCGTTTTTCTGCAGATTATGGTAGGCAAACCAGCGCCGCAGGGAGTCAAAGCTGACCTTGTCCCTGTAGACCACAAGAGCCACCGCGCCCAATACCAGGGCCAGAGTGAGCAGAAAGGCCAGCAGGCGCAGGAGAATATTCGGTTTTCTCTTGGCGGCGCTCTTCTCCGGGGCCTTTTTCACCTCGTAGATGCCGCTCTGCTGCTTGTCTCTCATATATATGCCTCTTCTGTTGAGATAATGCGGAAGGGAAGTGGACAACCGCCTAGAGAATATCCTCGTTGTACCACAGTTTCGTCATATACAGGCCCCCCAGAGGTGCGGTGGGGCCGAATCCCGCAAAATTTCATTTTGCGGGGTCCCCTTTTTTCACTCAACTCGGCCGAAGTGGATTCGGCCGAGTTCAAGGTTTCAGCCTGGGCTGAAACCTTGGCGCGCCATTCGGCGCGGCAAGGGCGGCGAGGGTTACAGAACGTCCTCGTTGTACCACAGCTTTGTCATATACAGGCCCCCCGGCGGTGCGGTGGGGCCGCCCTTGGTGCGGCAGCGGCCGGACAGGATGGCGGGCACGTCGTCGGGGGAGAACTTGCCCTCGGCGGCATAGACACAGGTACCCACCATGGCCCGGACCATATTGTAGAGGAAACCGTTGGCGCAGACCCTGCATTCAATGAGGTCTCCGTCACGGGCGATATCGAAGTAGTGGACGGTGCGCACCGTGCTTTTCACGTCGGTGCCCACGCTCTGCATGGCCTTGAAGTCGTGGGTGCCAACCAGATGGCCGGCCGCGGCCTGCATCACCGTCTCGTCCAGACGCTTGGGGTAGAACCAGGCGCGGTTTACATAAAACGCGTTGCCCAATCGGGAATTGTATATGCGGTAGGTGTACTCTTTTTTTACGCAGGAGCCGATGGCGTTGAAATCCTCCCCCACCTCGGTGGCCTTGACCACCACGATATCCTCAGGAAGGCGGGTGTTGACGGCCAGAGGGATGCGGTCACAGGGAATGGAGGAGGTGGTATGAAAATTGGCGATATAGGTCTCGGCGTGGACGCCCGCGTCAGTGCGGCCCGCGCCCACGCATTTCACCGGGTGGCATACCACGGTGGACAGGGCCTTCTCCAGCGTCTCCTCAACAGAGGAGGCGTTCTTCTGGACCTGCCAGCCGTGGTATGCCGTGCCGACGTACATTAATTTTAACGCTATATTTCTCATAAAGCTTGAAACTCTCATTAAAGTTGTATGAAATTTGGGGGGCCTTACAGCCCGAACCGTCCCAGAACGTATACGCCCACACACAGGGCGAGGACAAAGCCGATTGCGGCCATGTCGGCGCCGGTGTACTTGAGCTGCCGGAGACGGGTCCGGCCCTCGCCGCCGTGGTAGCAGCGGCACTCCATGGCGACGGCCAGCTCGTCGGCCCGGCGGAAGGCCGAGATGAAGAGGGGCACCAGCAGAGGGATGAGGGCTTTGGCCTTCTGGATCAGGTTGCCGGTCTCGAAATCGGCCCCGCGTGCCTTCTGGGCCGACATGATCTTGTCGGTCTCCTCGATCAAAGTGGGGATGAACCGCAGGGCGATGGACATCATCATGGAGAGCTCGTGCACCGGTACCCTGATTTTCTTGAGGGGGTTCATCAGCCGCTCCAGCCCGTCGGTGAGCAAGATGGGGGAGGTGGTGTAGGTGAGGAGGAAGGTGCAGACGATGAGCATGGAGATACGCAAAACCATGAAGACCGCCGCCCAGACGCCCTCTGCCGTCAGCTTGAGAAAGCCCCACTGCCAGAGCGCCGTGCCGGGGGTGAAGAAGAGATTTAAGATACCGGTGAAGAGGATGATGAACAAAATGGGCTTGAGGCCCTTTAAAATGACCTTGAGCTTGATGCGGGAGAGGGCGATGAGCACCCCCAGAGTGACGAGCAGGATGCCGTACCCCACGAGCTGTTTCGCCAGGAAGAGGGCCACAATAAAGGCGACGGTGCTTATGAGCTTGGTTCTGGGGTCCAGCCGGTGGAGGAGGGTGTTACCGGGGAAATACTGGCCGAGGGTGATATCCTTGAGCGCCACCTACACCGCCCCCTTTCCCAGCTTGGCCAGAATGGCGGCCCTGGCCTGGTCGATGGTGTAGACCGACGGATCGATATCCACGCCCAGAGACCGCAGCCGGTGGAACACCCGGGTGATCTGGGGCACGCCCAGACCCATGCCCACCAGCTCCGCCTTATGGGCGAAGACCTCCCTGGGCGCGCCGTGAAAGGGAATTTTCCCCTCGTCCACCACCACTAGGCGCTCCACCGTCCTGGCCACCTCCTCCATGGAGTGGGAGACCAGAATGATGGTGGCGTTCTTGGCGGCGTGATAGTCGTGAATATTGCGCAGTATGTTCTCCACCCCCACGGGGTCGAGCCCGGCGGTGGGCTCGTCCAGGATGAGGACCGAGGGCTCCATGGCGATGACCCCCGCGATGGCCACCCGGCGTTTCTGTCCGCCGGACAGCTCAAAGGGGGACTTTTCCAGCGTCTCGTCATTGAGACCCACAAACCGGGCGGCCTCACGGACCCGCCGGTCGATCTCGTCGGCGGGCAGTTTCATGTTGCCGGGGCCGAAGGCGATGTCCTTGTACACCGTCTCCTCAAAGAGCTGGTACTCCGGGTACTGGAACACAAGGCCCACCTGGAACCGGGTCTGGAGGGTGCGCTCCTTGGTCGCCCAGATGTCCTCCCCCTCAAAGAGGACCCGGCCCGACGTGGGCTTTAGAAGGCCGTTCAAATGCTGAATCAGAGTGGATTTGCCCGAACCGGTATGGCCGATGATGCCCAGATACTCGCCCCGGTAGGCGGTAAAGTCCACGTTCAGCAGGGCCTCCCGCTCAAAGGGGGTGCCCGCCGAGTAGACGTGGCTTAAGTGTTCCGCTTGTAGAATGGGTTCCAAAATGGCAACAGTCCTAACGTAAAAGATGGTGCAGCTCCCGAGGGATGCCGCCCGGAGTCACTTGCGGTTTCTAAGGGTCTCGACGCGCTCCTCCAGCTCGTCCAGCCGAGCCTCCAGCGCGTGGATACGGGCCTGGAAATAGGCGGCTATGCCCGTCAAAACGCCAATGACGGCGGAGAGGAGGAACGCCGCGCTCAGCGGAAAATTCTCTGCCAGATGAAGCATCCAGATGGAGGACCAGTGGATGGCGACATAGGAGATCAAGGCCCCCAACAGCCCCACAAGGATCGCCCGTCCGCGGGGAGCATTCCAAAATTCCATAGCCGCACCTCCTCATTCAATTCGGTAGAGGCGGCAACCGACCGCCCGGGGGGAATCAGACCAATACTTGATAGAGCGCCTGGGCGCAGTCCTCGTCGCTGATGGCGTCCAGGGGGAGGTCGACCCCCTCCTGGCGGAGCTGCCAGCACAGCTCCACCGTCTCCGGGACGGTGAGGCCCACTGCCTTGAGCTCCTCCACGTGCTGGAAGACCTCCCTGGGGGGGCCGTCGGCGATGATCTTGCCCTTGCTCATCACCACCAGCCGGTCGGCCTGGGCGGCCTCGTCCATGTGGTGGGTGATGAGGACCACGGTGATGCCCGACTCACGGTTGAGCTGCCGGATGGTTTTCAGCACCTCGCTCCTCCCGATGGGGTCCAGCATGGCGGTGGGCTCGTCCAGCACGATGCAGCGGGGGCGCATGGCGATAACCCCCGCGATGGCGATGCGCTGTTTCTGCCCGCCGGAGAGGAGATGGGGCGCGTGAGTGGCGTACTCGCTCATGCCCACCAGGGCAAGGGCCTCGTCCACCCGCTTGCGGATCTCGGCAGGGGGGACCCCCAGGTTCTCCGGCGCAAAGGCCACGTCCTCCTCCACCACGCTGGCGACGATCTGGTTGTCCGGGTTCTGGAAGACCATGCCAACCGTCCGGCGGATGTCGAGGAGGAGGTTCTCGTCGCAGGTGTCCATGCCGTCCACCCACACCTTGCCCCCGGAGGGGAGGAGGATGGCGTTCATCTGCTTTGCCAGGGTAGACTTGCCCGAGCCGTTGTGACCCAGAACAGCCACGAAGGAGCCCTCCTCCAGCTCTAAGTCCACCCCGTCCAGCGCCGAGGGAGTGCGTCCCCCCTCCTCCATGGAGTAGGCGAAACGAAGGTTTTCGGTTTTAATAATATGATTCATAAAATACCTCTTCAGCGGTCGGCCGCCCAGCGGCCCGCGGCGCCGCAGGGGAGGGCCAGGCCGCTCTCGGTGACGGGCAGGCCCAGCTCGGCGCTCTCGGTGTGGCCGCCGTACTTTTTGGTGACGGTGCGCTCTAAAATATAGGTGAGCACGGAGGGGGCGAGGCCCGTGGTGTAGGAGTTGATGATAAAAAACAGGGGCTCGTCCGACAGGACGCCGGACACCAGCTCCACAAAGGGCCAAAGATTCTCTTCCAGTTTCCAGATCTCCCCGGAGGGTCCCCGTCCGTAGGAGGGGGGGTCCATGATGACGGCGTCGTACCGCTTGCCCCGGCGGATCTCCCGCTCCACGAACTTGGCGCAGTCGTCGATGATCCAACGGATGGGTGCGCTCTCCAGGCCGGAGCTCTTGGCGTTCTCCCTGGCCCAGGCCACCATGCCCTTGGCCGCGTCCACGTGGCAGACCTCGGCCCCCGCGGCGGCGCAGGCCACCGTGGCGGCGCCGGTGTAGGCGAAGAGGTTGAGCACCCGGATGGGCCTGCCCGCGCTTTTGATCCGGCCGGCGGCAAAGTCCCAGTTGGCGGCCTGCTCAGGGAAGAGGCCTGTATGCTTGAAGTTCATGGGCTTGATGTTGAAGGTCAGGGTTCCGTACCCCACCGTCCAGCGCTCCGGAGTATGCTTGACCTCCCACTGTCCGCCTCCGGTGGAGGCGCGGGCGTACCGGGCGTCGGGCTTTTGCCAGCCCCGGTTGCTGCGCTCCGTCTGCCAGATGGCTTGGGGGTCGGGCCGCACTAAGGTGTACTTTCCCCAGCGCTCCAGCTTTTCCCCGCCGCCGCAGTCGATGAGCTCATAATCCTTCCATTGATCGGAAATCCACATATCGGTTTTCTCCGTTTTACCGCAATTTTAGTCTCAATCATACCATTATACCATAAGCGTAAGCGAAGGGTATAATGAGTCATGCTTTTCGGTTGCCCTCGTAAGCGGGCGAGAAAAGCGACTCAAAAAAGCATAATAGCAGCTTAGCGGTTATTATACCATTTTGAGGCAGGTGCGTCAATTGCGACAGTGGATGCCGCGGCGCTGGCCAATTGAGGCGGTGCGTTGACAGAAAAACGGTTCTCCGATACAATGAGAAAAAAAGGAGAGGAGTGAGCGCCATGGCAGACTGTGCCTGCTGCAGCCGGGATTGCATGGACAAGCTCTGCGCCCATAAAATACCGGTATTTTCCTCCCTGAACAGCGAGCAGATCGACCATTTCTCCTCCATCGCCCGCCACTACCAGTACCGAAAGGGCGAGCCCATCACCCTGGAGGGGCAGGACTTGAACGCTCTGGTCATCCTGAACGAGGGGAGTGCCAAGGCCTATAAGCTCACCCCCGACGGGCGGGAGCAGATTTTATATGTCTTCTCCCAGGGGGACTTCTTCGGGGAGCGAAATCTGCTGGGCGGGAGGACGAGCGCCTACACCGTGGAGGCGCTGGAGCCGGTGCGGACCTGCACCTTTGGCCGGGAGGAGTTCTACGCCCTTCTTCGGGCCAACCCCGACATCGCCATCAAGGTCATCGAGGAGCTGGAGAAACGGATGGAGCGGATGGAGAACGCGGTGCAGAGCATGGGAGTGCGCAGCCTGGACAGCCGCATTGGCGGCCTGCTCCTGGACTTTGCGGAGAAGTACGGCGACCAGACCCCGGAGGGGGTCCTTGTCCGCCTGCCCCTGAGCCGGGAGGGGATGGCCAACTTTCTCGGCATCGCCCGGGAGACCGTGAGCCGCAAGCTGAGCCAATTGGAGGCCGACGGGGTCCTCCGCCCGGTGGGGAACAAGGCCATCCTCCTGCTCAACGGCGGGGAGCTGAGGGCCCTGGCCGGAAAACTTGAGTAGCGCTCCAAAATTTGATTCTAATCACATCACTTTTCCTCCGCATCGGTTATCATAACACTATAGAAGATCACTACGATAACAGGGAGGGAGTATAAATTGAGCGAAAAAATCCTGGATCTGGGCAAGAGCGTCCATGAATTATGTACCGCCGACCCGGAAATCCTACCCATATTGGTGAGTCTGGGCTTTTTCGATATCGCCAAGCCCGGCATGCTGGCGACGGCGGGCCGGTTTATGACCATACCCAAGGGCGCTGTCCTGAAAAAGCGGGACATGGGAGAGATCAGAAGGGCCTTTGAGGCCCACGGCTATAAAATAAAGGAGGGAACCATATGAGCGCGGAGATCAACAACAGGGAGTACCGGCAGCAGGTCCTGCAGGAGCTGATCGGGCAGCTCCACGATGGAAAGACGGTGGAGGAGGTCCAGGACCGCTTTGCCGCCGTGTTCGGCAACGTCTCGGCCGAGGAGATCGCCCAAGCGGAGCAGGCCCTCATCCAGGGCGGCCTCCCGGTGTCCGAGGTGCAGCGGCTGTGCGACGTGCACGCCGCCGTCTTCAAGGGCTCCATTGAGGAGATCCACCGTCCCTCCGACCCCGTGAAGATCCCCGGCCACCCCCTCAACACCCTCTGGCGGGAGAACCGCGCCCTGGAGGAGCTCAGCGGCACGCTGGAGGAGCTGCTGGATGGGGGTGGGGAGGGCCTGGCCGGCGGCCTGGAGCGCCTTGCCCAGATCGACCGCCACTACGCAAAGAAGGAAAACCTCCTCTTCCCCTATCTGGAGCAGTACGGCATCACCGCTCCCCCCAAGGTCATGTGGGGCGTGGACGACGAGATCAGAACCGAGCTGAAGGCCATCCGGCAGGTCCTGGGGACCCAGGCCTTGGACGGCGCGCTGGCCTCCCGGGTCAAGGAGCTGCTGCACCGCGTCGACGAGATGATCTTCAAGGAGGAGAACATCCTCTTCCCCATGCTGCTGGAGCACCTGACCCAGGACGAGTGGAAGATCATCGCCGCCGAGGGCGGGGAGCTGGGGTACTGCCTCATCGACGAGGTGCCCGCCTGGAGGCCGGAGGCCGAGTACAAGCCCCAGGCCGAGCGGGAGGCCGAGGAGGAGCCGGGCGTGATCACTTTGCCCACCGGGTTCCTCAAGGTGGAGGAGCTGGTGCGCCTTCTGGATACGCTGCCCATCGACATCAACTTCGTCGGCAGAGACGACACCGTAAAGTATTTCTCCCAGGGGGCCGAGCGGGTCTTCCCCCGCACCAAGGCCGTCATCGGGCGCAAGGTCGCCAACTGCCACCCCCCGGCCAGCGTCCACATCGTGGAAAAGCTGGTGGAGGACTTCAAGAGCGGGGCCAAGGACCACGAGGACTTCTGGATCAATATGGGCGGGAAGTACATTCTTATCCGGTACTTCGCCGTACGCAGCGAGCAGGGCGAGTACATGGGCGTCCTGGAGGTGACCCAGGACATCAAGCCCATCCAGGCCATCCGGGGCGAAAAGCGCCTGGTGGAAGAGCAGGGGCAGAAATAGAAATAAGGAGCGTAACGCTATGAAGACAAAATGTCTGAAGAACATCGAGGGGGAGGAGATTCTCAAGCTCTCCGACCTGGTGGAGTACCAGCCGGGCCAGATCGTCAGCCGTACCCTGGCCCAGAACAGCGCCGTGAGCCTCACCCTCTTTGCCTTTGACGCGGGGGAGGAGATCAGCAGCCACAAGTCGGGGGGTGACGCCATGGTCACCGTCCTGGAGGGAGAGGCCCATATCACCATCGGCGGCCAGACCTACGATCTGACCGGGGGCGAGACCATCGTCATGCCCGCCGGTATCCCCCATGCCGTGGAGGCAAGAAAGCCCTTTAAAATGCAGCTGACCGTGATCTTCCCCGCCGTGCGGCTATAATTTAAGAAAGGAAGTTTCATTATGCAAGCTACCATCGACAGAGACGGCTGTATCTCCTGCGGCCTGTGCGCCGCCACCTGCCCCGGAGTCTTCCGCATGGCGGACGACGGGCTGGCCGAGGTCTACGTGGACGAGGTCCCCGTGGAGGCCGAGGGCCTCGCGGTCGAAGCCCAGGAGGGCTGCCCGGTATCCGTCATCACAGTGGAGT
>DATMXU010000028.1:0-4647 GCA_035562355.1 Pseudoflavonifractor sp. | reverse complement strand
CTGATGGGAAACCTGCTCGCCGGCTGCGGCGCCGCCGCGCCTGAGAAGAAGGCGGCCAACCGCCTGGAGGACATCCTTCAGCGAGGCTACATCGAGGTAGCCACCGAGCCCGCTTTCGCCCCCAACGAGTTTATTGACCCCTCTAAGCCGGACAATGAAAAGTACGTGGGCAGCGACATCGAGTTTGCCAAGTACATCGCGGATGCCCTGGGGGTGGAGCTGCGCATCGTCCCCCTGGAGTTCTCGGCGGTGCTGGCGGGCGTAACCGAGGGGAAGTACGATCTGGCCATCTCGGCCCTGGCCTATAAGCCCGACCGGGCCGAGGCCATGACCCTCTCCAAGGGATACTATTTCACCACCGAGAACGCGGGCCATACCCTGCTGATCCGGGAGGAGGACAAGGACGCCATCCAGTCCCCCGAGGATATGTCAGGTAAGACGGTGGTCGTCCAGAGCGGCTCGCTGCAGGAGCTCTTCGTCACCGAGCAGATGCCCAAGGATATGGAGATGAAACGGGTCTCCGCCACCACCGACGGATTCCTTATGGTGCAGGAGGGCAAGGCCGATGCCTGCCCCACGTCGGTGACCACCGCGGAGCTGTACATCCAGGCCAACAAGGGCTGCGGTCTGATGCTTTTGGACAATTTCCGGTTCACCCTCACCCCCGAGATGGACGGTACCCGCGTCGGCATGCCCAAGGGCGAGCCCGAGCTGGAGGCAAGGATCAACGAGCTCATCGACGAGGTGGTGGACTCCGGGCTCTACGCCCAGTGGTACGAGGAGTACAGCGACTACGCCGCCTCTCTGGGGCTGTGATCCCGCGGGGCGCAGCGCACCGAGGATTTGGAGGGAACGCAAGTGTTCGAGCGAATGGTCCGCCTGTGGCAGACGTACGATACCGTGTTTTTAGAGGGCCTGTGGGGCACCCTGTGGCTCTCCGCCGTCTCGGTGCTCACGGCCACGGTGGTAGGTGGGCTGCTGGCCGCCATGAAACTCTCCAAGGTGAAACTATTGGACCTGCTGGTGAACCTCTTCATGCTGGTCATCCGCGGTACGCCGATTTTGCTCCAACTCTACTTCTTCTGGCTGTGGCTGCCCCAGATCGTCCCCTTTGCGCTCTCTGACACCCAGTGCATCGTAGTGGCTCTCATCGTCAACGCCAGCGCCTACGTGGCCGAGGTCATCCGGGCGGGCGTCCAATCCGTGGACATCGGCCAGACAGAGGCGGCAAAGAGCCTGGGCATGAGCTCCCCCCACGTGCTCACCCACATCGTCGCCCCCCAGGCGGTCAAGAGCATTTTGCCCGCCCTTGGCAACCAGTACATCATGATGATCAAGCAGACTTCGCTGGCCTCGGTCTTTTTCGTCCAGGAGCTGATGACCTCGTATAAGACCGTCCAGTCCGCCACCTTCCTGTCTCTGCCCTCCCTGGCTATCGTGGGAGTGATTTATCTGGTGGTGACCACCGTGCTGACCCAAGCCCTTGATTTGTTTGAACGGAGGCTGAAGAGAAGTGAACGTAATTGACTATCAAGCCGCTGCGGCGGCCCGGCAGACCAAGAGCGCGGACCGGCGGATCCTCATCCGGGTGGAGGGCCTCAACAAATCCTTCGGCAAGCTCAAGGTGCTTAAGAACATCAACGAGACTATCCGGGAGGGGGAGGTCGTCACCATCATCGGCCCCTCCGGCGGCGGGAAGAGCACCTTCCTGCGCTGCCTCAATCTCCTGGAGCGGCCCGACGGGGGCCGGGTGGTCTTCGATGGGACCAACCTCTCGGACAAAAAGGTGAACATTGTCAAGCAGCGCCAGCGCATCGGCATGGTCTTCCAGCAATTTAACGTCTTTCCCCACCTGACGGTACTGGAGAACATCACGCTGGCCCCCATGCTGGAGAAGAGGATAACCAAGGCCAAGGCCCGGGCGCGGGCCATGGAGCTCCTGGAGCGGGTGGGCCTTGCTGACAAGAGGGACGAATACCCCTCCCGGCTTTCGGGCGGGCAGAAACAGCGCCTGGCCATCGTCCGCGCCCTGGCCATGGACCCGGAGGTCCTGCTCTTCGACGAGCCCACCTCGGCCTTAGACCCGGAGATGGTGGGGGAGGTGCTGGAGGTCATCCGGGACCTTGCCCGCTCCGGCATGACTACCGTCATCGTCACCCACGAGATGGGCTTTGCCCGGGAGGTGAGCGACCGGGTCTTCTTCATGGACGACGGCATCATCCGGGAGCAGGGTACCCCGGAGCAGATCTTTCAGAACGCCGCCGACCCCCGCACCGCCGAGTTTCTGCGCCGGGTGATGTGACGGGGAGGCGTACCGCCGAAACGGAGGGAATAGACCATGACCGATCTGGAGTTCATCGAGCAGGTCGTCGCCCGTAAGGGAGAAAAATTGACTACTCTGGCCGATGAGGTGTGGGAATACGCGGAGCTGCCCTATGCGGAGTTCCGCTCGGCGAAGGCCCTGTGCGCTGTCCTGGCCGGGGAGGGGTTCGCCGTGGAGGAGGGGGTGGCCGGAATGCCCACCTCCTTCGTGGGGCGCTGGGAGGGCGCCCCGGGGGGCCATACCGTAGGTTTCCTGGGCGAGTTCGACGCGCTGGACATCCTGAGCCAGCGGGCGGGCTGCCCCGTGAAGACCCCCATCCGGGAGGGGGCGCCGGGCCACGGCTGCGGGCACAATCTGCTGGGGGCAGGGGCCCTGGGCGCGGCGGTGGCCGTCAAGGACTATCTGGCCGCCAATGGTCTTCCCGGCAGGGTGATCTACTACGGCTGCGCCGCCGAGGAGGGGGCGGGGGCCAAGCAGTTCATGGCCCGGGCCGGGCTCTTCGACTGCTGTGATTTCATCTATACCTGGCACCCCGCCACACAAAATGGCGTGGACGCAAGCCCCTGCAACGCCATTATGGGAGCTAATTTCGAATTCAAGGGCCTCTCGGCCCACGCGGGGGGCTCCCCCCACCTGGGCCGCAGCGCGCTGGACGCGGCGGAGCTCATGAGCGTGGGGGTCAACTATCTGCGCGAGCACATCATCGACGGCGCGCGGGTCCACTACGCCTATGCGGACGCGGGCGGGACGGCCCCCAACGTGGTGCAGGACCACAGCCTGGTGAAGTACGAGGTCCGCTCCCCCAAGGTAAGTCAAGTGAAGGCCCTGTTCGAGCGGGTGGTCAAGGTGGCCCGCGGCGCGGCCCTCATGACTGAGACCGCCATGGAGTATGAGGTCACCATGGCCTTCTCGGACTACCAGCCCAACGCCGACCTGGCGGCAATCGCCGACGGCTGTATGCGCGAGGTGGGGGCCCCAAGGTGGGATGAGGAGGACTACCGGCTTGCCAAAGAATTCCTCTCCAGCTACAATGAGACGACCCTCGAGGCAATCCGGGAGAGCATGGCCGAGACCTACGGGCCGGAGCGGGTATCCGAGCTATGGGAGCGCCCGCTGGACAGTGAGATACAGCCCTACATCCCCGGCAGGAAGGACGTGAGCGGCGGTTCCACCGATGTGGGAGACGTGACCTACGCCGTACCCTGCCTCAACCTGCACGTAGCCACCGCCTGTATCGGCAACGTGGGCCACACCTGGCAGATGACGGCCCAGGCAAAGAGCTCCATCGGCCGCAAGGGCCTGCTTACCGCCGTCAAAGCGCTTGCCCTCACCGCCCTGCGCACCATGAAGGAGCCTGAGGCGGTGGAGCGGGCCAAGGCCCTGGTACTGGCCCGGAACGGCGGCAGATACCAGTGCCCTCTGCCCGACGATCTGGAGCCCCCGGTGGGCCGGTATTAGAAAAAAGACCGGCCGCAGCCCTGTTCCAACAGGCTGCGGCCGATTTGATTTTGGAGGAGATTATACGACGAAACGGTACCCCAGGCCCCGAATCGTCTGGATGTACTTGGGCTTGGCTGGGTTGACCTCGATCTTCTGGCGCAGGCGGTTGACGTAGACCATGATGGCGTTCTCGTCGATGATGGTCTCGCCCCAGATGAGCTCGTAGAGCATATCCTTGGAGAAGATGCGGTTGACGTTGTCGATGAAGAGTTTCATGATGGCGTTTTCCTTGGAGGAGAGGGGGATCTCCTCGCCGTTCTTATAAAAACGCAGGGTACTGGTATTGTACTGGAAGGGGCCGGCGGTAATCATGCTGTCTGCACCCGGGAGCTGGCCCTGGTAGCGGCGGATGAAAGCCTTGAGTTTCGCCCCCAGAGTGACGGGGTTGAAGGGCTTGGTGATATAGTCGTCGGCCCCGATATCCAGGCCGTATATGATATCGTAATCCTCGCTCCGGGCGCTGACGATGACGATGGGGGTCTTGACGCCCCGGGCCCGGATGGTCTGGATGGCCTGAAAGCCGTCCATCCCGGGCAGATTGACATCCATGAGGATCAGATCAAAGGGAGCTTCCCGGACCAGGCTGAGGGCGCGCTCGGCGCTTGAGGCGGTAACCGCCTCAAGCCCGCTGCTATGGGCAACCTTGCAGAGCAGGGTAAGGGTGTTCTGATCATCATCCACGATCAGTACGGTATTGGGCATTGGCATCACTTCTCTCATTGCGCGTTTGTATGTCTTTTAAAATAGTATACAGAAGAAATATGGATTTGACAAGGGGCGGCCGTGTGTTCCGCCGCATCCCGCCAGGTTGGAAACGACAGAAA
>DATMXU010000027.1:0-6367 GCA_035562355.1 Pseudoflavonifractor sp. | reverse complement strand
GTACAAGATATTACGAGAGAGTCCTGGATTTTGAGCAGCTTTCCCGAGTGGGGCACCTATCTCAACGAGGAGATTGAGCAGAAGGTGGTCGGCCCGGAGGAATTTACGATGTGGTGGCTGGGCTGCACCGGCATCTGGCTGAAGACGGCCGGGAGCAACCTTGCAATCGATTTTTGGTGCGGCAGCGGGAAACGAAACCAGAAGACCAAGTACATGAAGGAATTCCATCAGATGGCCAATATGTGCGGCGGCCGCCTGATCCAGCCAAACCTGCGGGCGATCCCGGTGGTGCTGGACCCCTTCGCGGTCACCGAGCTGGATGCCGTCCTCGCCACCCACTACCATGCCGATCATATGGACGTCAACTTTGCCGCGGCGGTGCTACAGAATGTAAAGAAGGACGTCCCCTTCATCGGACCCAGGCGCAGCGTGGAGACCTGGATCTCCTGGGGTGTGCCCGAGGGCCGCTGTATTACAGTGAAACCCGGCGATACGGTGAAGGTGGGGGATGTAGAGATTCTCGCGCTGGACTCCTTTGACCGCACCTGTCTCGTCACCGCGCCCCCGGAGGGCCCTTTAGCCGGGCGCTGTCCTGACGACATGGACGAGAAAGCGGTCAACTACCTGATCAAAACGCCGGGAGGAAACCTCTACCACAGCGGGGACTCCCACTACTCCAATTACTATGCCAAGCATGGAAACGACTATCAGATCGACGTGGCGCTGGGTTCTTACGGGGAAAATCCCAGGGGGATCACTGATAAGATGACCTCGGTGGACATCCTCCGCATGGCCGAGGCCCTCAACGCCAAGGTCGTCATCCCCTTCCACTATGACGTATGGACCAATATGCTTGCGGATCCCGCCGAGATCACCGCGCTCTATGAGATGCGCAGACACCGCCTCCAGTACCGTTTCCACCCGTTCATCTGGCAGGTGGGCGGCAGCTACACCTACCCCGCGGACCAGGATCTGCGGGAATTCCACCACCGGCGCGGTTTCGAGGACTGTTTCGCCCATGAGCCGAATCTGCCGTTCCGCTCTATCCTGTAAGCGTATTTACTGCGGGGCATATAAAGGAGGCGACCGCCTGGGAGATTTTGTTTTCCCCAATGGAACGAATGTTGTTGAAAAATCAGCTCTGGCGCATTATCTTTAAAATGGGGAGTAAGGAGAGCGAATATGGAAATTCTGTTGAGCGTATGGACCTATTTTGCTAAGAACATCCTTCAGCAGCCCGCGTTTTTCATTGGCCTCATGGTTTTGCTCGGAAACCTTCTGCTGCGGAAAAAATGGTACGACACCGTCGCCAGCCTCTTGAAGGCCGTGGTCGGCTATCTGATCCTGTCCGTGGGCTCCGGCGGCCTCGTCAACAACTGCCGCCCCATCCTGGTGGGCATCAAGGACAAATTCCAGCTCGACGCCGTGGTCATCGACCCCTATTATGCGCAGAGCGCCATCGACACCGGCCTGCAGGCACTGGGCCGCTCGTTCTCCCAGGTGATGATTTTGCTGCTCTTCGCGTTTATCTTCAACATCGTCCTGGTGGCCCTGCGTAAGGTCACGAAGATCCGCTCCCTCTTCACCACCGGCCACATCCAGGTGCAGCAGGCGTCCATCGCCTTTTGGATCATCCTCATGTGTTTCCCCCAGCTGGGCGACACCCAGTACCTCCTGCTCATGGGCATTCTGCTGGGCACGTACTGGGCCGTGGGCAGCAACCTGACGGTGGATATCTGCCAGGAGATGAGCGACGGCGGCGGATTCTGTGTCGCCCACCAGCAGATGTTCGCCATCAAGCTCACCGAGTGGCTGGCCCCCAAAATCGGCGGCAAGGGCAAGAAAAAAAGCAAGCGGCTGGAGGATTTGGAGCTGCCCGGCTGGATGAGCATCTTCAACGACAACGTGGTCTCCACCTCCGTCATCATGCTCCTCTTCTTTGGCACCCTGCTCCTCTTCCTGGGCAAGGAATTCCTGATCGCCAACAAGTTCCTGGCTGAGAACGGCAGCTATCTCTTCTATATCATCACCTTCTGCCTCAACTTTGCCGTGTATCTCACCATTTTGCAGCTGGGCGTGCGCATGTTCGTCACGGAGATGACCTCCTCCTTCCAGGGCATTTCCCAAAAGCTGCTCCCCGGCGCCATCCCCGGCATCGACATCCCCGCCGTCTATGGATACGGCTCGCCCAACGCCATCACCTTGGGCTTTGTGTCCGCCGCGCTGGGCCAGTTCCTCGCCATCATCGGCCTCATCGTGTTCCAGAGCCCCATTCTTATCATCGCCGGTTTCGTACCCATGTTCTTTGGCGACGGCTCTCTGGCCGTCTTCGCCAACTACAAGGGCGGCGTCCGGGCGGCGCTCTTCATCCCGTTCATCACGGGCATCATCGCGGTACTGGGCAGCGCGGCCTTCGCCGGCGTACTGGGCCTTACCGAGTACGGCGGGTTTATGGGGCTCTTTGACTGGGTCACTGTGTGGCAGGGGTTCTACTACGTCATGAAGTACCTCCAGTATATCGGCGTGGCTGTCATCGTCGTCGGCCTGCTGGCCATTCCGCAGATCCAATATCGCCGCCGCAAGGACACCTATTTCCTCATCACCGACGACTTTGATGCCTATAAGCAAAAGGTCGCGGAGAAACAGTCCGCCGCAAGGTAGAGACCAAATTTATTTAGGAGGCTCCCATTATGATCAAGATCTTAGTTTCCTGCGCCAATGGAGCGGGCTCCAGCCTCATGCTGAAGATGACGGTGGAGAAAGTCATGAAGGAGCTCTCCATCCCCTACCAGATCCACCACTGCCCCATTTCGGAGGGCAAGGGTCTGGCCCCCAGAAACGACTATATCTTCACCTCCGTGACCTTTTCCGCCACGTTCGAGCCGATCAAGGGCAACGCCAAGGTCAT
Source organism: Pseudoflavonifractor sp. (assembly GCA_035562355.1). GTDB lineage: Bacteria > Bacillota > Clostridia > Oscillospirales > Oscillospiraceae > Pseudoflavonifractor. Next base: position 3,459 of record DATMXU010000027.1, on the reverse strand, counting down.
CGGCATCAAAAACGTCGTGAGCGCGCAAGAGGTCAAGGAGAAATTCCTCGCCTGTCAGTAATATGGGCCGAGGGCGGCGGGAGGACCGCCGCCCTCTTCTTATCAGAAAGGGGCGCCCCATTTTGAAAGTGACTCTGCTTCTGGAGAACAACTCTCTCTTCGGCAAATATCTCAGCGCGGAGCATGGTTTTTCCGCCTGGGTGGAGGATGCGGACATAAAGGTCCTCTACGATTTCGGGTTTTCCGACAAGTTTATCCACAACGCCGAGGCGTTGGGTATCGACCTATGTACGGCGGATTACGTCATCCTCTCCCATGGGCACCGGGACCACAGCTGGGGCCTCAAGCATTTGCTGAGGTACTATGAAGAGCGGGCGATGGCCCGGAGACCTATTTTCCTCTACTCCACCGAAGACCTCTTCTGCAAAAAGTTCAATTTTATCAAGAGCCGGGCCGCCGGCATCGACGTGGACCGGGAGGTTCTGGACCGATACTTCCGCGTGCGCTGCTCGCCCGAGCCTGTTTGGCTTACGGAAAACCTGTGTTTTATGGGGGTCACCGAGACCAGCAACGACTTTGAGCGCCAGGTTCCCCAGGTGCAGAAAAAGCTGAAGGACGGACAGTGGCTCCCGGACCTGGTGGACGAGGACAGCCAGCTCGTCTACCGCCATAAAAACGGCACGGAGGCCAGCGTGGTGGCGGGCTGCGGCCATTACGGCGTGTGCAATATTATGGAGTACGCCAAAAAACTGGCCGGCGCCCAGACGATCCACACCTATGTGGGCGGCTCCCACCTGCGCATCGACGAGGTACCGCAGTCCCAGGTCGACAAGACCTGCGACTATGTCCGGGCCCAGGGGGTGAAACAGTTCTACATCTGTCATGACACCGACCTCCACTGCAAGCTGGCCCTCTGGCAGGTGGTGGAGCCACTGGAGGCCGGCGTGGGGCTGGTGGTCGAGCTGGAATGATACGCTTTATATGTTTTGACCTGGACGGCACCTTGCTGGATACTCTGGGCGGCATCGCCTCCGCCTCTAACCAAGCGCTGGGAGCGATGGGCCTCCCCGCCTGGTCCGAGGCGGCGTATCGGAACTTCATCGGCCTGGGGCCCAGGTATCTGGCCTCCCGAGTCCTGCCGGGAGGCGGGGCCGCGGAGCAGGCCGAGCGGTGGCTGGAGCTCTACAAGGGGTTCTACCAGGAGAACGGGCTGGCTGCCAGGCCCTTCCCCGGTGTACTGAGCGCCCTGCGCGAGCTCCGTGCGGCGGGGGCTGTGCTGGCGGTGCTCTCCAATAAGCCCCATGAGCTGGTGACGGCGCAGATCGAGCGGGTGTTTCCCGGCCTGTTTGACGCCGTCCAGGGGCAGCGGGACGGCGTGGCGCCCAAGCCGGACCCGGCGGCGCTGCTGGGGATGGCGGCGGCCGCGGGCTTTTCGCCGGAGGAGTGCGCCTACGTGGGGGATATGTCCATCGATGTGGAGACTGCCCGGCGGGCGGGCTTTTTCGCGGTGGGTGCCCTCTGGGGCTTTGGCCGGGAGGGGCTTTTATCGGCCAGGGACTCCGCCCTTCTGGCGAAGACGCCAGAGGATCTGCCTGGCGCTGTTTTGCGCCCGGACATTGGGGGAGGAGAATGGCCATGCTGCTGAGGGAATTGGTGGAACAGGGGCATTGCCTCTTTGCTGACCGCGCGGACTCCTGGCAGGAGGCGGTGCGCATGAGCTGCCGCCCGCTGGTGGAGGACGCAACGGTGGACGCGGACTATTCGGAGCAGATCATCGCCTGCGTGGAGCGGTATGGGCCCTATATTGTGCTGGTGCCCGGGTTTGCCGTCCCCCATAGTCAGGAGGGGGCCAAGGGGGCCAACCGGACGGCCCTCTCATTCATGAAACTGGCCGAGCCCGTCTCCTTCGCGGCCGGCGAGCCGGAGAAGGACGCCTCGGTCTTCTTTGCCGTCTCCGCGACCGACAGCGACGCGCATCTCAAAAACATGAGCCGTCTCTTTCAGGTGCTGAGCGATGACACGCTCTGCGCGGAGCTTTTAAACGTCCGCTCCGAGGCGGAGCTGCTGGCGCTGGACGCAAAATATCTCTCGTCAGAGGAGCACCCACATGAAAATTGAAAAGATCGTGCTGGACCATATTGAACGATGCTATTGCTCTGCCGTACTGGAAATCGATGGGGAATGCCATCTGGTTTTAGCGGGCGAGGCCGAGGGCGGACCCTGCTACGCATATTCCGGCCCCCGTTTCAGCCACAGGGAGGTCGTATGGGAACACGGGGGCGGCACCATGTCTCTGGTGCAGATTCCCGGTGGGAGCAACGAATTTCTTGCAGTGCAGAACTTTTTTCCCGGCTTTCGCTCGGAGACCGCCAAAATTGTCCGCGGGCGGCGTGAGAAAGACGGCCGGTGGACGGTGGAGGATTACCTGGCGCTCCCCTTTATCCACCGTTTCGACATCTTCTCCGTGGGGGGAGAGAACTGGTTTCTGGGCTGCGTGCTCTGTGCCTCCAAGAAAGACAGGGAGGACTGGTCCGACCCCGGCTACGTGGCCGTGGGCCGGATGCCGGGGGACGGAAGTCCCATGGAGCCCCCCACCGTGATTCTCAGCGGGCTCACAAAAAACCACGGATATTGCCGGGGGACCTGGGAGGGCCGCCCCGCCGGGTACGTGGCCTGCGAGGAAGGGGTGTATGCGATCGTCCCGCCCTCCGCGCCGGGCGGCGGGTGGACTACGGTTTTACTTATGGACCGCCCGGTCAGCGACATGGCCTTCTGCGATCTGGACGGCGACGGGCGGGAGGAGATGGTGACCATCGAGCCCTTCCACGGAGATACCATTCAGGTGTATCGACTGGACGGGGGGGTCTACCGCCCGGTCTACCGTTATCCCGGCAAAGTGGAGTTCGCCCATGCCCTTGCCGGGTGTACGCTGGCGGGCCGGCCCTGCGTCGTGTGCGGCGTCCGCCGGGCGGACGCCGAGCTCTCCCTCCTGTTCTGGGACCGCGAGGAGCGAAACTATCGGGTGGAGCGGATCGAGGCGGGGGTGGGGCCCAGCAATGTCGCCGTGGTCCGCCAGGCGGGGCGCGACCTGATTCTGAGCGCCAACCATACGGCAAACGAGGGAGCAGTCTACCTCATCACGGATTGACGCTGCAGGAGCTATTTTCTTCCCAAGGGGGACGGCCCGACCGAAAGGGCCGTTCCCCTTGTTTTTGTGCGCGCTCTGCCGAGGCAGTGCCTTGAATTTGGCCTTTCCGGTGGAAAAGCGTGTGGAAACCTGTGGATAGCTGTGGACAATTTCACAAAATGGCCCCGACATAAGGACAAATGTATGCGCGGTGAATACAAACGGGAGGAAATGGGCCATTTTGTGTCGAAAATAAAAGAGAAACCGCATAGATTGTTGATTTCTGTGTGGAAATGTTGTGGAAAGAAGAAAAAACATGTGCAATATTTGGT
>DATMXU010000026.1:0-11868 GCA_035562355.1 Pseudoflavonifractor sp. | reverse complement strand
GCCCCTCTCATTTCAGTGTATTTTCAACTTTTCCACGCTTTTTTCCACAGGCGTGTATCGCAAATTCCTCTCCGCAGAATTTTCATTTTCGGTTGTCATAACGCAAAATTTCTTCCTCTATGAAAGCGATCCGTCATACTCCTGCAAAAAGAAGGGCTGAATTTCTTCAGCCCTTCTCAATGTTGAGGGTTGCATAGGCGTTGAGATCCATACCGGCGCGCTTGCCCGCCAAATACTCGTAGTAGCCTTGGCAGCCGATCATGGCGGCGTTGTCGCCGCAGAGCGCCAGAGCGGGCAGGTAGAGCCTGTCCCCCGCGGCGGCGCAGGCACGCTCCAGGTCGGCCCGGAGGCGGGAGTTGGCGGCCACACCCCCGGCCACGGCCACCTTGCCGTAGCCCTTGCGCCGCGCGGCCTCCATCGTGCGGGGCACCAGGGTATCAGACACAGCGCGGCCAAAGGAGGCGGCCAGACCCGGCAGGTCCAGCACCTCCCCCTTCTGCTCTGCGTTGTGGACCAGGTTCACCACGGCCGTCTTGAGGCCGGAAAAGGACATATCCAGCGGCGCATCGTGTACCTGGGCGCGGGGCAGGCTGTAGCGGTTATCGTCCCCGCCCCGGGCCAAACGGTCCATCGGTGCGCCGCCGGGGTAGCCAATGCCCAGTACCCGGGCCGCCTTGTCAAAGCACTCCCCCGCCGCGTCGTCCCGGGTAGCGCCCAAAACGGTCATATCGGTATAGGTCCGCACGTCCACGATGGCGGTAGTGCCGCCCGAGGCGCAGAGGCAGACGAAGGGAGGCTCAAGGTCCTGGTGGGTGATATAGTTGGCGGCGATATGGCCCCGGACGTGGTGGACGGGCACCAACGGCACGCCCAAGCCGAAAGCCACGCTCTTGGCGAAGTTGACCCCCACCAGCACCGCGCCAATGAGGCCGGGGGCATAGGTGACGGCCACGGCGTCAATGTCCGCCTTGGTGAGCCCCGCGTCGGCAAGAGCCTTGTCGGCGAGAGCCGCGATGGCCTCCACATGCTTGCGCGAGGCAATTTCAGGCACTACACCTCCATAGGTGGCGTGCATATCGGCCTGGGAGGCAATGGCGTCGGACAGCACCGCCCGCCCGTCCCGAACGACGGCCACAGCGGTCTCGTCGCAGGAGGATTCAATAGCAAGGATGTTCATGAAGGATTCACTCTTTTTCTATCATACAGGATAGGGGACGAGACCGCTGTCCCAAAAAAATCAGCTCTTTGCCGGAGAATAGGGAATCTCCACAAAATGGCCGGGGCGCGGTCCGCCCCCGGCGTAGAGACGGCGGTGGGCTGCCGCCGCCGCCTGAGTGTCTGCCTCGCCAGAGGAGAACATATCGTACACCACGCCAAAAAGCTTGGCCTGGTAGCTCAGCTTTCGAAACCCCGCCCGGAGGTAAAATTCCTGCCGCCGGATCCGCCGGGCGTTCTCCTCCGTGTCGGCGTCCGCGCTGAGGGCCTCGGCCTCCACCAGGATGCCCCGGTAGTTCCGGCAGTGCTCCTCCAGCAGCCTGAGGACGGCAGAACCAGTCCCTCTCCCCCGCCTGCCCTCGACGACGGCAAGGTAGTCAAGCAGCACATAGTCCTCCGCCCCGTCATGCCAGAGAAAGGCGTAGGCCAGCAGTTCCTCCCCCTCGTAAACACCCAGAGGGACGTACCTCCCCTCCCGCGCCAGCCGCTCCATGACGAAGAGGGGCTTGCGCTCGCTGGGCGGGAAGTCCCGTTTCACATGGGTCTTGTAGACTGCGCGCAGGCCCGCCCGGTCCAGGGTGCGCAGCGTCATGCCTGCCCCCCAGCGAACTCCAGCGTCATGAGGATGGCGTCCTCCTTCTCTTCTGCGTAGTAGTTCTTCCGGCGGCCCACCTGCTCAAAGCCGTGTTTCATGTAGAGCTGGAGCGCCGCGTCGTTGGAGGCCCGAACCTCCAGCGTGATAAAGGCCAGATTCGCGGCGCCAAAGCGGACGAAGGCGCCGATGAGTGCGTCGGCTACCCCCATACGGCGGCAAGTCGCTTTGACGGCTACCCGCTCGATACAGCCCTCGTCCAGCACCACCTTGAGCTCCGCGTAGCCCAGGACCGTGCCGTCCTCAGCCATCGCCACGATGTAGGATGCGTTGTCGTGATAGAGCTCCTCGGCCAGCATATCCTCCGACCAGGGCCGCTCAAAGCACTCCCGCTCCAGGGCGGCCACATCAGGCACGTTGGAGCGGTCCATGGGCACTAATTTATAATTCATCTGCTTGACTCCCTGTCGGGCGCGGTATCTCCGCCGCGCCCCGTGCTTTTATGAATCCTTTGCCCCCGCCCAGCTCTTCCCTGCCGCCGAGGCGGCCAGAAGGGGCACGGACAGCTTGGCGACGTGCTCCATCTCCTCGGTGAGGAGGACCTTTACCAGCTCGGCCTCCTCCTCCGGGCACTCCACGATCAGCTCGTCGTGGACCTGGAGCACCAGCCGTGCTTTGAGTCCTTCGGCCCTGAGCCGGCGGTGGACGTGGAGCATGGCCAGTTTCATGATATCCGCCGCAGTGCCCTGGATGGGCATGTTGAGGGCCACCCGCTCGCCGAAGGAGCGCAGGTTGAAGTTGGAGGACTTGAGCTCGGGCAGCCACCGGCGGCGGCCGTGGAGCGTGGCGACAAAGCCGTCGTCCTTGGCCTTGCGCACGATATCGGTCATATAGGCGCGGACTCCGGCGTACTTGGCAAAGTACCGGTCCATATACTCCTTAGCCTCCCACCGGGCCACGCCGATGTCCTGGGCCAGGGAGAAGTCGGAGATGCCGTAGACGATACCGAAGTTGACCGCCTTGGCCCGGCGGCGCATCTCATGAGTGATGTCCTGGGGCTGCACGCCAAAAACCTGGGAGGCGGTGACCGTATGGATGTCGGTGCCGCTCAAAAAGGCGTCCTGCATCACCTTGTCGTCCGCGATATGCGCCAAAAGCCGCAGCTCGATCTGGCTGTAGTCCGCGTCCACCAGCAGGCAGCCGGGGGCGGGGACGAACATCTTGCGCAGCTCCGCCCCAAGTTCGGTGCGAACGGGGATATTCTGCAGGTTCGGCTCGGTGGAGGAGAGGCGTCCGGTGGCGGTGACGGTATTCTGAAAGCTGGTGTGGATGCGCCCGTCTGGAGCGATGACCTTGGAGAGTCCGTCCACATATGTGGATTTGAGCTTGGTGAGCTGGCGGTAATCCATGATGGAGTCGATGATGGGGTGCTGGCCCTGGAGCTTTTCCAGCACGTCCACATTGGTGGAGTAGCCCGTCTTGGTCTTCTTCACCGGGGGCAGGCCCAGCTTGTCAAAGAGGACGGACCCGAGCTGCTGGGTGGAGTTGATGTTGAACTCCTCCCCCGCCAGCTCATAAATCCTCGCCTGATTGTCCGCGATGCGCCCATCCAGCATCCCGCCAAATTCGGCCAGAGCCTTGCGGTCCACCAAAAAGCCCGTGTGCTCCATCTCCGCCAGCACGGGGCATAGGGGCAGCTCGATCTGATAGTATAGGTCATGCATCCCAAGCTCCTCCAGCTTGGGGGCCAGCGCCTCCCGCAGCGCGCCGATGAGGGCGCAGTGGGAGAGGAGGGCGGCAGTGGGGACAACGGGGTCGGACAGGGGGCCGAAGGCCCCCTCTGCCAGGTAGTCCCTCGCCTTGGCAAACTCCCGGTTGAAGTAGGATACCCCCAGCCGCTCCAAGTCATAGCTCCCGTCGGTGGGGGCCAGGAGATAGGCGGCGACGGCGGTATCGAAGACGATTCCCGCCCCCTCGACGCCCTCCTCCAGCAGGCGGGACAGGAGTGTCTTGCTGTCGTGGACGTTTTTCCTGATGTCGGCGGCAAAGAGGTCCTTCAGGAAGGTACTGTAGCACTCCAGCAGATCGGCGTGGATGACGGCGGCACGGGAATCCTCTCCCTCGTCCCACTCCACGGCAATGGTGCTCAAATCGGGCAGGGCCAGCACGTTCACGCTGTCGGTCTGCCGCCAGACGGCCAGCAGCGCCTCCGCCCGTGCGGGCTCGGTCACCGCCTCGCTGTCGCAGGCGCCGGCGCAGGCATACTTTTCCTCCACCAGGGCGGGAACCGCCTGTGCAACCGCCTTGAGGCCGTATCTGTCGATAAGCTTGGAGAATTCCAGCCTTAAGAAGAGTTCGTACAGCGCGCGCGCGTCCACTTCCCGGCACAGGGCGTCCTCGGGCTTGAAGTCCAAGGGCGCGTCGCAGCGGATGGCGGCCAGCTCGTAGGACAGCTTGGCCATCTCCCGGCCCTCATCCAGCTTTTTGAGCACGCCGGGCTTGGCCTCCAGGCTGTCGAACATGGCGTAGAGGTTCTCTATGGAGGTATACCGCTGGATGAGGTCCATAGCAGTCTTCTCCCCCACGCCGGGTACACCGGGAATGTTGTCGGACGCGTCCCCCATGAGGGCCTTGAGATCGATCATGTGGATGGGATCGAACCCGTACTCGGCGGTAAAGGAGTCCGGGGTCATCTCCCGGGTGGTGGTCTGCCCCATACGGGTGGACACCAGCTTGACCCGGGTCTGCCCGGTGACCAACTGAAGGGAGTCCTTGTCCCCCGTGACAACCACGGTCTCCCATCCGGCGGCGGTGTCCTTGGCTGCGATGGTTCCGATCAGGTCGTCGGCCTCCCAGCCCTCCAGCTCGTACCGGGGAATGCGCATGGCGTCCAATACGTCCTTGAGGATGGGCATCTGGGAGGCCAGCTCCTCCGGCATCCCCTTGCGCTGGGCCTTGTACCCCTCATACTGGAGATGGCGGAAGGTGGGCGCCTTCAGGTCGAAGGTGCAGCACAGCGCGTCCGGCCTCTCCTCGTCGACCAGCTTTTGAAGGATATTCAGAAAGCCGAAGACCGCGTTGGTGGGCTGGCCGCGGCTGGTAGTAAGCATATGCACGCCATAAAAGGCGCGGTTGACGATGGAGTTGCCGTCGATAACCATGAGCTTTTTCATAAGGGTCTCCCCGCTCTCCTTGGATTCCGTTTCAATAGGTCTATTATATCCGCAATTCGGGATTTGGGCAATACAAAGTGGCGGATCTCTCCTGCAGGGGCGGTCTGCCCCGCCGCGCATTGCAAAAGGTACCTGGAGTGTGATAAAATAGAGTCCCCGGAAGGACGGGCAACTGATTGAATGGGGATAGTATAATGGGACATTTTGGGTTTTCCTACATAGGGCTGATTTTCTTATCCATGTTGACCATTCCCAATCTGATATGGACCAAGCATCAACCGAAGGGGTACAGTGCGCAAAAGGAAAACAGGGTCCTGCTGGCCTTTGAGCGTGCCGGTCAGGTCCTTGTCGTCTGCACGGCGCTTATCTTCTCAGATTTTAATCTCCGCCCGTGGGACGCGTGGTCGCTGTGGCTGGTCGCCGCGGCGGTGCTGATGCTTGCGTATGAGGGCTGGTGGATCCGATACTTCAAGGGTCCAAAAGCTCTGGCGGACTTCTACAGCAGTTTTCTGGGCGTACCCGTGGCTGGCGCGACCCTGCCCGTCGCCGCGTTTTTTCTGCTGAGCGTATATGGGAAGGTAGTCTGGCTCTCCATTGCAACCGTGGTTCTGGGGATTGGGCACATCGGCATCCACCTGCAGCACCGCAGAGAACTCGATCGTTAAGTACCGATTTGGCATCCAATGAAAAAGAAGGGTTTTGATATGTCTCTTTTGAAAGAAGCCACCGCATTTGCCCCCGAGCTGGAGGCCCTCAAGGCCGATCTGCACGCCCATCCGGAGCTCTCCTTTCAGGAGCGCCGCACCACGGCGATCCTGCGTGAAAAGCTCCCCGCCCTGGGGCTGGAGCTCATCGACCTGGGAATGGAGACCGGGGCGGTCGCCCTGCTCCGGGGCGCTCTCCCCGGCAGAACGGCTGCCCTCCGGGCCGATATCGACGCTATCGCACAGCAGGAGCCACCCGGGCCCGGCACATCCCAGGTCCCCGGCGTCATGCACGCCTGCGGGCACGACTTCCACACTGCCTGCCTCTATGGCGCGGCCAGACTCCTCGCAGCCCGGCGGGAGCACCTGAGGGGGAATGTGGTCTTCCTCTTCCAGCCCGCCGAGGAGGTGACTCAGGGAGCGGCGGCCATGGTGGCCCACGGTCTTTGGGACAGGCTGCCCTGCGGCAGGCCCGACTGCCTCTTCGGCCTCCACAACCGGCCCGAGCTGCCCAGAGGACAGGTTGCTATCATCGAGGGCGGCATCATGTCGGGCAAGGAACACTTTGAGCTTACCCTCCACGGCGTGGCGGGCCATGGTGGCTCCCCCCACAAATGCGTGGACGTCATCGTCCCCGCCGCCGCCATCGTCCAGGCTGTCCAGTCCATCGTCAGCCGCAGCACCGACCCCCTGGACGCCCTGGTCTGCGCCGTCCTGTCTGTCCATGCGGGCACGCCGGAGAACTTCGTGCCCGACGTCCTTACCATGACGGGGGCCATCCGGGCTCACAGCGCGGCCGTCATGGGGCGCGCAAAGGTCCGCCTGGAGGAGATCGCGGCGGGTATCTCAGCCGCCCACGGCTGTACCTGGACGCTCCACTTCATTCCCCAGGTGCCCCCCACCGTCAATTCCCCTGCCATGACCGCTCTGGCCCGTAGGGCCGCGGAGGCGGTAGCCGGGGCGGAGGCTGTCGTCTCCCCCCGGCCCGACATGGGGAGCGAGGATTTCTCGGTCTTCGGGCAGGACGTCCCCAGCTTTTTCTACTGGCTGGGCTCCGGTTTCCCCGACCGGGAAAACGCGGGCTGGCACAGCGCGGATTTCCGCACCGACGACGCGGCCCTTCCCCTGGGCGCGGCCCTCCTCGCCCAGTCGGCACTGACAGGACTGGAATAGGGGCGGTGGGCTCACATTGTGCGGCCTCTATAGGTGCCTTCTCACAAGTGCAGCAGGCAGTTCGTGGCGGCATGGGTTGCACAGATTGAACCGCAACGATTTACAAGTCTGGGCGGCCCTCGTAACGTGCTGGGCGGCAGCCCTGTAAGACATTATGAAGACCCAGGGCGGCGTAGTTATTTTCAAGTTGAGTGGTTTCTTGAACCGTACCGCCGCTCCGTCCCGTAAAACCTGGAGTCCAGAGGACAAACAGCAGGGCATTTTCAATGCCCTGCTGTTTGTCCTCTGGTTTTTTCTTTCCCCCATTTCTTTCAAAGCAAAGAAATGGGGCCCCGCCGGAGGCGCGCGCCCCGCAAGGAAGAAAGCGGTGACAGAAACTACCCCCACCCTGCGTAAATCCGCCAGGTGGGGGTAGTTTATCAACTCTCTACGTCCTCAAACTGCGAGTTGTAGAGCTCGGCATAGAACCCGCCCCGCTCCAGCAGGTCCTTATGGCTGCCCTGCTCGATGATGTCGCCGTCCTTCATCACCAAGATCAAATCCGCGTCCTTGATGGTGCTGAGCCGATGGGCGATGACGAAACTGGTACGGCCCTTCATCAGGTTCGCCATGGCGGCCTGGATGAGGTGTTCGGTGCGGGTATCGACGGAGGAGGTCGCCTCGTCCAGGATCAAAATCCGGTTGTCCGCCAGGATGGCCCGTGCGATGGTGAGGAGCTGTTTCTGGCCCTGAGAGATGTTTGTAGCATCCTCGTTGAGCTCCATACGGTACCCGCCGGGAAGGGTCTGAATAAAGTGGTGGACATGGGCAGCCCTGGCGGCGGCGTAGACCTCCTCGTCGGCGGCGTCCAGCCTGCCGTAACGGATGTTCTCCATGATGGTGCCCTTGAAGAGCCAGGTGTCCTGGAGCACCATACCGAAGGCGCCGCGCAGCTCAGAGCGGTCAAACTCCCGCACGTCGTGGCCATCCACCGTGATAGCGCCGCCGTTCACGTCGTAAAAGCGCATGAGGAGCTTGACCATAGTGGTCTTGCCCGCGCCAGTGGGGCCCACGATGGCCACCATCTTGCCCGGCTCCACGGCGGCCGAGAAGTCGTTGATGATGATCTTCTCCGGGTCGTAGCCAAACCTCACGTGGTCAAAGCGGACCGCACCCTCCAGTTTCCCGACGGCGGGCGTCCGCCAGGGCTCCTGTCCCTCCTCATGGACGCGCACGGGGAGGACCTCGCCTGCAGCCCGTCTGGCCTCGTCGATCTGGTCGGGAGCGCTGCCCTTCAGATTCTCCTCCTCCTCACCCAGGAACTCGAAGACCCGTTCGGCGGCCGCAGCCATGGACTGGAGCATATTGAAGACCTGGCTCATCTGGGTGATGGGCTGGGTAAAGCTTCTCACGTACTGGATAAAGGCCTGGATATCGCCCACAGTAATGACGCCCCGCACGGCCAGGACGCTGCCCGAGATAGCCACCGCCACATAGCCGAGGTTGCCCACAAAGGTCATGATGGGCTGCATCATGCCGGAGAGGAACTGTGATTTCCACGCGGAGCTGAAGAGGACCTTATTCGTGCTGTCGAACTCGGCCTCGACGGCCCCCTCCCGGTTGAACGCTTTGACCACGCTGTGGCCTGAGTAGACCTCCTCCACCTGGCCGTTGATGACGCCCAGGTACTTCTGCTGGTCCTGGAAGTACTTCTGGGAATGCTTCACCACCACGCCGATGAAGAGCATGGACACAGGCAGGATGACGAAGGCGATGAGCGTCATGACGGGCGAGATGGTGAGCATCATCACCACCACGCCGATGAGGGTGGTGACGCTGGAGATGAGCTGGGTAACGCTCTGGTTCAGGCTCTGGCCCATGGTGTCCACGTCGTTGGTGATGCGGGAGAGGACCTCGCCCACCGTGCGGGACTCAAAGTATTTCATGGGCATGCGGTTGATCTTCTCGCTGATATCGGAGCGCATCCGGTAGGCCATCCTCTGGGAGATGCCCGTCATCAGCCAGCTCTGCACAAACGAGAAGACTGCGGAGATCAGATAGATGGCGAGGAGGGCGAGCAGTATCTGGGCAATCCGCCCAAAGTCGATGCCGCCGGTGCCGCCGATCTTGGCCACCAGGCCGTTGAAGATCTCGGTGGTGGCGTTGCCCATGATCTTGGGTCCCACCACGGAGAAGGCCGCCGAGCCGCAGGCAAAAATGGCAATGAACAGGAGGGCGATCTTATATCTGCCCATGTAGTTTAAGAGCCTGCCGATGGTACCCTTAAAATCCTTGGCCTTCTCGCCGGGCATCATGCCTCCGCCCGGCCCACGGCCCCCCAAGGGGCCCCGGCGGGGCATGGTGGTTTTCGTGTTCTCGCTCATGCTCCCTCACCTCCCAGCTCAGCCTCGGAGAGCTGGCTTCTTGCAATCTCCTGATAGGTCGCGCAGGTCTTCATCAGCTCCCCATGAGTACCCATGCCCACCACCTTGCCCTCGTCGAGCACCAGGATCTGATCGGCGTGGAGGATCGTGGAGATGCGCGCCGCCACGATGATGACCGTGACGTCCGTTACCTTCTCGCCCAGCGCCCGGCGGAGGGCCACGTCGGTCTTATAGTCCAGGGCGGAGAAGGAGTCGTCGAAGAGAAGGACCCTGGGTTTCTTCGCAATAGCCCTGGCGATGCTCAGGCGTTGTTTCTGCCCGCCGGACACGTTCGTGCCTCCCTGGGCGATCGGCTCCAGGTATTTGCCGTCCTTGGCCCCGATGAAGTCGGCAGCCTGGGCGACGGCGGCGGCCTCCTCCATAGCGGCGTCGGCAATGTCCGCCCCTCCAAATTTGAGGTTTGACTCAATGCTGCCCGAGAAGAGCACCCCCTTCTGAGGCACATAGCCCAAAAGCGAACGTAGCTTATGCTGGCTGATGTCCCGGATGTCCACCCCGTCCAGGGTGATGCGGCCATAGCTCACGTCGAAGAACCGGGGGATGAGGTTTAGCAGGGTACTCTTGCCGCTGCCGGTGGAACCGATGATGGCGGTAGTCTCCCCCGGCTGGGCGGTGAAGGAGATGTGCTCCAGTACATCGGCCCCCGCGTCGGGATAGCGGAAACTCACGTCCTCAAAAGCCACCACGCCCTTGCAGTCGGAGAATTCCTTGTCCCTGAGGACATGCTTATCCCGGATGGTGGACTCCGTCGACAACACCTCGTTGATGCGGCCGATCGAAACCCCGGCCCGGGGCAGCATGATGGAGACCATGGAGATCATAAGGAAGGCCATGACGATCTGCATGGTGTAGGTGATGAAGGCGATCATGTCGCCTACCTGCATGGTGCCCAGGTCGATGCCGTGGGCGCCGTTCCAGGTGATGAGGAGGGTGATGCCGTTCATCAGGAGCATCATAAGGGGCATCATGAAGGACATGACCCGGCTGGTGAAGAGCTGGGTCTTCTTGAGGTCGAGGCTGGCCAGGTCAAACCGTTTCTCCTCGTGTCTCTCACGGGAGAAGGCCCGGATGACGGGGATGCCGGTCAGAATTTCCCGTGCCACCAGGTTGAGCCGGTCGATGAGCTGCTGCATTTTTTTGAACTTGGGCATGGCTACGCCCATAAGGATGATCACCAGCAGCAATATCACCCCCACCGCTACGCCGATGATCCAGGTCATTCCGGTGTGGGTGCTCATAACCTTCACCACGGCGAAGACGCCGATGATGGGCGCGTAGACGACGATGCGCAGCAGCATCACGATGACCATCTGCACCTGCTGGATATCGTTGGTGGAGCGGGTGATAAGACTGGCGGTGGAGAACTTGTCGATCTCGGCGTTGCTGAAGGAGACCACCTTTTTAAACACGTCAAAGCGTAGGTCCATGCCCACTTTGGCTGCGGTGCGGGCCGAGAGAAAGCCCGCCAGGACGGCGGCGGCCACCATCACCAGGGAGAGGAGCAGCATCTTGGCCCCCGCGGACCAGAGGTAGTCCATCTGGATCTTGTTCAGGTCCAGGCCCATAGCGGCATACTCGCCCTTGACGAAGAGGACGGCCTTCTGCCTGATGATGGTGTCGGACTGATCCCCCATCTGGTCCACAGCCTGCCACTCCATCTCTACAATCTTATCCTTGGTGATCTTGCCCCCCTCCAGCATGGCACGGAGAGCATCCGGGGTCATCTGGCCGCTCTCGGCCATGGAGGAGGAGACCAGCATGGGAAGACCCATGTCCTGATCCAGAGCGTCCAGCTCGTCCCCGTCAAGCTTGTTGCGGGTGTAGACGCCGTCAGCCAGGGTATAGGCCCCCTCCACGCGGGCGGCCTGGGCGTCGTCCATGAAGAGGAGCAAATCCTTGAGGGTCTGTTCTCTGATCTGGGTAGGGGCCACGTGGTCGATGCCCCCCTGCTGGATACCCACATCCACAATACTGGCCGTATAGGTGGGCAGACTCAGGTCGCAGTAGGCCTGCACCACCAGCAGCGCTATGATCAGCAGCACCGACCAGGCAGAGCTTTTCAGGTATTTGAATAGTTTGCGCATACTATGCCATATCTCCTTTTTCCGGTTTGCTCTGTTCTTCCTCAACGATATCGCACAGCCGCGCGCATAGGGTCACCAGCCGCTCCATATCGGTCTCGCCCACTCTCTCCAGCACCCGCTGGAGGAACTCTCTGGAACTCTCCTCCGCCCGCTCCCACGCGGCCAGGCCCTCCTCGGTGGGCTGCACCTTGACGTTGCGCCGGTCCTCCCGGTCCACGCTGCGCTCGATATAGCCCCGCGCTTCCAGATCCCGCAGGGTGCGGGAGACGGCAGGGGGATGGACGTGGGTGCGCCGCGCCAATTCCCATACGTAGATACCGCCCCGTTCGGGCATCTCCCGCCCCGCGCCGCAGACGGCACTCATGCAGAAAAATTCCCCTCTGGTCAGATCTCCGGTGGGGAAAGAGCTGGCGGCCAATCTGCTGAACCGGTGCATCACCCGGAAGAATGCTTTGAACTTATCTTCAGGTCCCATGCGCCAATCACCTTCCTTCTGTTAATAAT
>DATMXU010000025.1:0-21978 GCA_035562355.1 Pseudoflavonifractor sp. | reverse complement strand
GAGCGACTTACCTCAAGGGTGGCGGTGTCCCCCGCCTTATAGGTTTTGTTGGCGTTCTGCAGGTCGTCCATGGAGGCGACGACGGTGTCGTCGATCTTGGTGACGATGTCCCCCTTCTGGAGGCCGGCCTTATCGGCGCCGGAGCCCGAGACCACGCCCATGACATAGGCTCCCGCGGGGGTGCCGTAGCGTTGGGCCTCGCCGCTGACGCTGCCGCCCACGATGCCCATGTAGGGTTTGCCGGTGACGTAGCCGTGCTCGATGATGTCGGTGATCATGTCCTGCACGTCATCCATAGGGATGGCGAAACCCAGACCCTCCACCGAGGCGGCGGAGGAGTTGCTGCTGCTGGAGAGCTTGGCCGAGACGATCCCCACCACCTGGCCATAGATGTTGAAGAGGGGGCCGCCGGAATTGCCCGAGTTAATGGCCGTGTCGGTCTGGATATAGTTCATGCGGCGGCCGTTATCCATGGTGACGCTGCGGTTGAGGGCCGAGACGTAGCCGCCGGTGAGGGAATAGGTCAGTTCGCCCAGGGGGTTGCCGATGGCGAAGACCTGGTCGCCCACCACAAGGTCATCCGAGCTGCCGATGACCACGGGGGTGAGGCCGGTGGCGTCGATCTTCAAAACGGCGATATCGTTCTCCTCGTCGCCGCCCACCAGGGTACCAACGTAGCTTTTACCGTCCATAAAGCTGACTTCGATGTTGCTGGCTCCGTCGATGACGTGGTAGTTGGTGACGATGTAGCCGTCGGCGGTGATGACGAAACCGGAGCCCGAGGCGGCGTTCTGCACCGGCTGGCCGAAGATGTTGGTGGTTTTGATCTCGGTGGTGATGCCCACGGTGGAGCCCACGTAGGTGGCGTAGATCTGGGCGGGGGTCAGGGGGTCCTTCTGGTTGACATTGAACACCGAGACCGCCGTGGGGGTGTGGGTCCCGCCGTAGATGGTAGTGCTGCCGGGAACGCCGCCCCACAGGTACACGGCCCCGCCGCCCGCCAGTCCGCCTAACAGGGCGGCGGCCAGAACAAGAGCGGTCAACTTGGGCCAGAGCTTGCGCTTTTTCTTGGGGGGCTGCCGCTCTTCGGACACCGTGAAGTCGACCGTTTCAAAGAGCTCCTGGGACTGCTGGTCGCTGTTGAAGTCGTTGTAGTTGCTGTAATACATAAAAACCGCTCCTTCATTTCAAAACGGGTGGTGTGTAGATTGGGGTTCTCCCCCAGTTGATGAGACTATCATAACCGAGATTTATGACCAAAGCATGAAGAAAATTAAGAAGATTTTTGAACTTTCATATGGAAAGATGACGGCGGCCGGCCTTAAACAGGAAAACGCCACAGGTCCCGGCGGGACCCATGGCATTTCGTTTACTCTTCTTCTGTTTTTTCATCCCCGGCCCCCGGCCGGTTTTGGAGGAGGGCGGATAGGTCGGTGGCAGCAAGGCGGAGGTCGGAAATGGAGCCTTCAAAGATGCCCAGCCGGTAGATATTGAGGATGATGAGGCACAGCACGGGGCCCAGGATCATGCCTCCCACCCCGGCCACCTGCATCCCCACGTAGATGCTCGCCAGAGACAGGATAGGGGAGAGACCGGTCTGGTCGCCCACGATCTTGGGCTCCGCTATACGGCGGAAGAGGGCAATAATACCCCAGATGACCAGCAGCTCCGCCGCGTGGCGGTACTCGCCGGTGAGCAGGTCGACCGCCGCCCAAGGGATCATGACGGTGCCCGAGCCGATGAGGGGTACGAAGTCCAGCACTGCGAAGAAGAAGGCCAGCAGTACCACATAGGGCTGCCCGATGAGCCCAAAGCCCAGGAGCAAAATGACGAAAACCCCCGCGGACAGGATGAGCTGGGCCTTCACGTAGCCGCCAAAAGCGGCCACCGCCGTATCCTTTACGTCGCTGAGGAGGCTGCGGACGCTGCCCGACAGCTTGTCCAGCAGGAGAAAGCGCAGGCGGGGATAGTCTGAGGTGATAAAAAAGGAGGCCATGATGAAGATGACGGCGGACACCACGAACGCGGGGATACTCACGGCAAAGGATCCGGCCGCGCCGCCCATACGGGTCGCCAGGGCGGGAAGGGCTGAGTTGAGCCAGTCCACCAGCTGGTACAGCGCGTGGTTGGCCGCCGTACCCACCTGGTCGGGCAGGGCCTCGAAGAGGTCGGAGAAAAACCTCTCGGCCTCAAAGATGGCGGGCTGGAAGGTGCCCTGCCAGATGACGGGCCAGTTGGAGAGCAGAGAGGCCACCTCGGCTACGATGCTGTAGACGAGAGCGGTCAGCGCGCCCCCCGCCACCGCAAGGAGCAGAAGGAGCAGCAGCAGGGACAGGAGCTTGCGGGAGAGGCCGACGCGCCGCTGGATCGCGCGGATGATGGGGTTTAAGATCCACGCCATGACCAGGGCCAGCACAAAGGGCATGAAGAGAGAGAAGATCGGAGGCATGACCCGCGCCAGCAGAAAGACGACCAGTGCCACCAGCGCCAGACGGATCCCCAGCCGCAGCCACAGCCTGCCCCGTTCCCTCCAGGTTAGCTCATGCAGTTTCAAAACCCACCGCCCCTTTTTGCCATATCGTACTAACCTTAAGTATAGCACATCCTTCCACTAAAAAAATCAAAAAAGTATGAAGATTTACAAAAGCCGGACGAAAAATCCATTCGTCCGGCTGCCTGCAATTATTTTCTCGGCTCGGGCACGTTATCCCCGGCGGGGAGGAGGGTGCCGGTGCGGTCGTACTTGAGGAGATAGACGTCGCTTTTGGTGTTCTTGGCGATGTCCTCCATGCGCATTCCCTCGGTGATGTTGGCGACCAGGGAGTAGGCCACGCCGTGGCGCTTGGCCCGGCCGGTGCGGCCAATGCGGTGGATATAGTACTCGATCTCATCGGGCACGTCGTAGTTGAAGACCACGTCCACATCATCGATGTCGAGGCCGCGGGCGGCCACGTCGGTGGCGACCAGGACCCGGAGCCTGCCCTCCCGGAAGTCGGTCAGGGTCTTTTCCCGAATGCGCTGCTGGATATCGCCATGGATGGCCTCGGCCGAGACGCCCCGCATCTTCAAGAGGCCCGAGAGGCGGTCGGTCATATTCTTGGTATTGCAGAAGGCGATGGCGCGCTCATACTCCCCATGCTCCAGCAGGGCCACCATCACATCCAGTTTCTGGCCCCGGTCGTCGAGGTCGATGCGGTACTGCTGGATGTCGGGCCGGTTGTTCTCGTCGGCCTGGACGGTGATCTCGATGGGATCCCGCTGGTAGACCCAGGAGATATCCAGCACCTCGCGGGAGATGGTGGCTGAGAAGAGCCCCAGGTTCCTCCTGCCCTTGATGCTGTCGAGGATGTGGGTCACATCCCGGACAAAGCCCATGTCCAGCATCCGGTCGGCCTCGTCCAGCACCACGGTGAGCACCTTGTCGAGGCGCACGGTGCGGCGTTTCATATGGTCCATCAGGCGGCCGGGGGTGGCCACCACAATCTGGGGGCATTTTTTCAGGGCGGTAATCTGCTTGTCGATCGGCGCGCCGCCGTAGAGACAGACGGTGCGCACCCCTTCTTTATAGGCGCACAGGTCCCGCAGCTCCTCCTGAATCTGGATGGCCAGCTCCCGGGTGGGGGCCAGCACAAGGGCCTGCACGTCGCTGACGGCGCTTTCGATATGTTCTATCATGGGGATGCCGAAGGCGAACGTCTTCCCCGTGCCGGTGGGGGCCTTGGCTATGACGTCCTTCCAGTCCATAAAATAGGGGATGGCTCCCGTCTGAATGGGGGTGGTCTGGATATAATTCTTTTCGTTGACTGCACGCATGACCTCGGGGGAGAGGCCCATATCGGAAAATTTTGCAATCTCATTGACCTGCTGGCCGTTGATTTCCATAAGTAACGTCCTTTTATCACAGTTTTTCATCCTTAGTATACCACAGAAAGGGCATCTATGCAACGAATATTGACATTCTCCCCCCGGAAGCATATGATATATACCTATGCATACAAGGAAGCGAAATTAGAGAGGTATTTCCATGAAGCTATCCCTGGTCATCCCCGCCTATAACGAGAGGGTCCTCATTGAGGACACCGTGAAGACCGTCTCCGCCCGTCTGGCGGCCATCGATCCGAACTACGAGCTCATCGTGGTGGACGACGGCAGCACCGACGGCATGGCCGACCTCCTCCGCCCTCTGGAGAATGAACACCTGCGGCTGGAGGGGTACTCCCCCAACCGGGGCAAGGGCTGCGCGGTCAGGGTGGGGATGCTGTCGGCGCGGGGGGACTATGTCTTCTGTACCGACGCGGACCTGGCCTACGGACTGGACAATATTGCCCCTATGCTTGCAAAGTTGGAGGAGACCGGGTGCGACCTGGTCATCGGCTCCCGCCGCCTGAACCCGGAGGGGTACAAGGACTATCCGCCCCTGCGCCTCCTCACCTCCAAATGCTTTGGTTTTTTGGTCCGGATCCTGTCCGGACTTCCTTACGACACCCAGTGCGGCATCAAGGGATATACCCACGCCGCGGCTCGCAGCCTGTTTTCCCGCTGCGTCACCGACGGCTTTGCCTTTGATTTCGAGGTCCTCCTCCGGGCCAGGAAGGCCGGCATGTCCATCGAGCAGGAGGCTGTGTCCATCGTGAACCACCGGGACTCCAAGGTGAACCTCCTGCGGGACAGCGCCCGGATGTTCCGGGATTTGCTGCACATCCGGGGCCAGGTGAATCGCTCATGAGGAAAAAGGAGAACCCCCGAAGGGAGCGGGGACTTTTTGTCTTCCTGCTCCTGTTCGCGCTGATATTTTTGCGGTACTGCTACTTCGGCCTCCAGTACTTTCCCCAGCTGGACGACTATATCCAGATGCACAACCAGTCGGCCTACTATACGGCCAAGCAGGTTATTCTGGATATGGGCCTCCTCTCCTCCCGGCCGCTGGCCTCGGTGGGGGACTACTTTGTGTGGAGCCGGTTCTGGGGGCAGATGATGCTGGTGGTGGCGTTTCTCTCCGCCCTGTACGCGGGGAGCGCCGTCCTCTTCCGGGAGGTGTGGCGGAAGTATTTCGGCACCGGGTATGTCTTCCTGACGGTCTACGCCCTTCTCCCCCTGGGCATGGAGGGGGCCTACTGGGTATCGGCCTCCAGCCGGATTCTCCCCAGCCTCTTCCTCACCGCCCTGGCCATGCGTCTCTTCCAGCGGTGGTGTCAGGAGGGGAGACGGTCCGTGCTTGCCCTCTACCTTGTGACTCAGCTCCTCTCTTACTGTTTCTATGAGCAGGGGCTGGTGCTCAGCGTCACAGGGGTGCTGTTGGTGGGTATCCTGGAGTTTAAGACAGAGCGGAGGCGAAACCTCTTCGCCCTCCTTACCTTCATGAACGTGGGCATCTATTTTGCCTTCACAGGCTACTTTTCCTCCGCCGCGGGGCAGCTGGGCAGCCGCATGAAGCTCACCCTCCCCTGGCAGGCGGGGTGGGATGCGGTGTTCGAGAGCGCCTTTGCCCAAACCGGGGGAGCCTACGCCCTCGGCGGATGGAAGACCGCCGTCCGGGGCTTTCGCCGTGGGGCGGAGCTGATCTTCTCCGCCCCCAATCCCCTGTGGGTGCTCCTTCTGCTGGGGCTGTGCGCCCTGCTGTTCCTTGCCGCCCGGCGGCACACCACTGAGACTGCCCGGACGCCCGCCGCCCTCCTCGTGGGGTTCCTCATGGCGCTGGCGCCCGTGACCCTCTTCTTTATCCTGGCCCAGCCCGCCGTCGCTCTGCGCAACACGGTGTTCTCTTTCTGTGGGCTCGCCCTGATGGTAGACTCTCTCTTTGGGCTGGCCTTCCGCCGGGCCTCTTTCCGGGGGACGGTCGCCGGCGGGGTGTGCGCCGCTCTCGCCCTTGTCTTCTGCGTGGCGGCGGTAAGCGAGCTTGCCGACTACCGTCAGACCTACCGCAACGACCAGACCGCCGGGGCCGCCGTCCGGGCTGTGCTCGACGAGGGGAGGGCCGTTCCCCTGGGCGGCAGGGTGGCCGTTCTGGGCCTGGAGGGGAACTATCTCCCCGAGCAGAATTTTGAGTTTCACGAGCACATCCATGGCGCCACGGAGAGCGTGTGGGCCTTTACCGGCCTTTTGGCCTGCGAGAGCGGCAACCGGGATTTCCCTTACACGACACCCATCCCCAGCGCGGAGGGGGCCGACCTGAGCGGGTACGCCGCCGTGCTGGTCTACGATCGCGCGCGCGGAACCGCCAGCTACTACGAGCCATAGGAGTTATGAGATGAAAGAAACGCTCAAACGCGTCATCAAAGCGTTCGATATCCGCAAATTCATCAAGTTTGGCATGATCGGCGTGCTCAATACCCTGGTGGACGTGGCGGTCTTCGCCGTCGCCCTCCGCGCCCTCTGCGCCGCCGCGGGGTACGACTCCAACGCCTCCGACCTGCCTCTCTGGCTCACCGCCGTGGCCCAGGCAATCTCCTTCGTGACGGCCTCCCTCAACAGCTTTCTCTGGAACAAGCGCTGGACCTTTGAGAAGAAGAACCGGGTCACAAGGCAGGAGGCCGTGCGCTTTATCGTCACCAACCTGGGGTACTATCTGGTATCTCTCTTCCTGATCCGTGCCGTGGCTACCCTCTTCCGCGTGCCCGACAAGATCGCCAAGCTCCCCGCCACCTTCTGCATGATCCTCTATAACTACCTGATGAACAAATTCTGGGTCTTCAAATGACCTCCCGGGGGACGCGCTATGGCATAAAGAGCTCCACCAGCCAGCGGGCTGGTGGAGCTCTTTGATTATTATTTCGCCTTACGAAACGCGTGTACCCGGAACTGAGCCTGTACGGTCAGGGTTTTCAGCGCGGTAAGGCGCTCGATACCGGCCCTGGGGGTCTTCCAGGCGTAGGGGGTCATGCGGAAGAGGTCCATAATGGCAGCCCCCTCCAAAGTTATCGCCCGCTCCGGGCTGCGGATGTCCAGGTACGCAAAGCCGTCGTAGGCCACCGCCTCGTCGGGGTTTTTATAGGGGCGGTCGTAGAGAATCTCTTTCATCTCCCACAGGTGCCGGGGACCGGGTACCACGTAGAGGAACACACCGCCGGGCTGCAGCACCCGCCGGAATTCGTCCAGAGCCAGAGGGGAAAAGCAGTTGAGGAGCAAATCGATGCTCCCGTCGGCCACCGGCAGATGGTAGACCGACGCGACGGCAAACTCCGCCTCCCGCTCCCGCTTTGCCGCGTGCTTGAGGGAGGGCTTGGAGAGATCCACCCCGGCGGTGCGGGGGGCCTTCCCCGCGTCCCTCAGGGCGGCGTGGACGGCAGCGGTGTAGTACCCCTCGCCGCAGCCCGAGTCCAGTACTGTCGGGCGGTCGGGCGTGTACGCCAGAGCCAGGGCGGTCAGGGCATCTCTCAGGTGGGCATAGTGCCCGCCGGAGAGAAAGCGGGCCCGGGCGGCGGCCATGGTCTTATCGTCCCCCGGGGCCTTGGAGTGTAAGCGGTTTGCCGGCAGGAGATGGACGTACCCCTCCCGGGCTACGTCGTACCGGTGCCCGGCGCCGCAGACGTAGACCCCCTCCGTCCGCTCCAGGGGAGCGGCGCAGAGGGGGCAGCACAGCAGACTCTTCATTTGTGCTTGTTGGGCAAATGCATGGGGCCGCCGCCCATGCTCTGCTCCTCGTTTTTGATCTCCCAGTGGATGAGGAAGGTGAGGGCGGCCCGGAGGAGGATGATGGCCCCCACCACGGCGATCTCCCCCAGCTCCCGCACCAGGACGGTACGTAAAATCTCGCCGCCCAGCTTGAATTCAAGGCTCATGGCGAGGCCCTGGGCCAGCTTGAGCCTTGTCTCCGGGTCCCGGCGCAGGTAGCTGACGATACCCACAATGCCCGCCGCCACGATGACGATGATGCCGATCCACTCGAACATCAAAATCGCAGCCTCCGCGAAGACCTTCATCGGCTCCTCGACAAAGAGCTTCAATCCTTCGCTCAATGCCTGCATATCCATAAATCTCCCTCTCTTTTTCCATGCTGCGGCCTCCATTATACCTGATGGGCAGGAAATATACAAGGAGAATCGTGGGGGTAGGGGCTCAGCCCGCTGCTCCGCACGCCTCCGCGCTTCTTCTGTCACGCTGCGGCGGCTGCGCGACGCGTTCTAAGCTACTCCGACTGCGCAAAATCCGTACACGCCCTCAGGGCGTTCCCAGATTTCGCTCCGCTGCGTATCTTAGCCCGCTGCTCCGCACGCCTGCGCGCTTCTTCGCAATTTTCCCCTGTTCTTTTCCGCATATTTGTGGTATGATACCCTCTGTGTGAAGATTTCTATATTCTAAGGAGTACGACATGATCACAGTTTCCGATCTCACGCTGCAGTACAGCGGCCAGCCCCTCTTTTCCCATGTGGACCTGCAGTTCATCAAGGGCAACTGCTATGGCATCATCGGCGCCAACGGCGCGGGCAAATCCACCTTTTTAAAAATCCTCTCCGGCGAGCTGGAGCCCACCAGCGGCGAGGTGAACGTCCTGCCCAAGACCCGCATGTCCATCCTCAAGCAGGACCAGAACGCCTACGACGCCTATACCGTCATGGATACCGTCATCATGGGCAACCAGCGTCTATACAATATCGGCAAGGAGAAGGACGCCCTCTACGCCAAGGAGGAGATGACCGAGGCCGACGGCATCCGCGCCTGCGAGCTGGAAGAGGAGTTTGCCGAGTTGGGCGGCTGGGAGGCTGAATCAGACGCCAGCCGTATCCTTCAGGGCCTGGGCGTGCCCGTCGCCCTCCACGGGGACGGCATGGATGCTCTGGACGGCCGTCTGAAGGTGAAGGTGCTCCTTGCCCAGGCGCTCTTTGGCAACCCCGACATCCTCATGATGGATGAGCCCACCAACAACCTGGACATCAACGCCATCAACTGGCTGGAAGACTTTCTGCTGGACTTTGAAGGCACCGTCATCGTCGTGAGCCACGACCGGCACTTCCTCAACACCATCTGCACCCACATCGTGGATATTGACTACAATAAGATCAAGATGTACGTAGGCAACTACGACTTCTGGTACGAAGCCAGCCAGCTCATGCAGCAGCTGATGAAGAACCAGAGCAAGAAGAACGAGGAGAAGGCCCAGGAGCTCAAGGAGTTTATCTCCCGGTTCTCGGCCAATAAGTCGAAGAGCAAGCAGGCCACCTCCCGCCGCAAGCTGCTGGAGAAGATCTCCCTGGACGAATTCCCCGCCTCCTCCCGCCGCTACCCCTGGGTGGGTTTCTCCCCCGAGCGGGAGGTGGGCAAGGACATTCTATTCGTCACCGATGTCTCCAAGACCATCGATGGCGTGAAGGTCCTCGACAAGGTGAGCTTTATCGTGGGCCACGGGGATAAAATCGCGTTTGTGGGCGACAATGAAAACGCCCACACCGCCCTCTTCAAGCTCCTCACCGGCGAGCTGGAGCCCGACGAGGGCACCGTGAAATGGGGCCAGACGGCCACCTTCTCTTACTTCCCCAAGGACAACACGGCTTTCTTCCAGGATAATGACGACAATCTGGTGGAATGGCTGCGCCAGTGGTCGAGCGACCCCCACGAGGCCTACCTGCGCGGTTTCCTGGGCCGGATGCTCTTCTCTGGGGACGACGTGTATAAGCCTGTCAAGGTGCTCTCGGGCGGCGAGAAGGTGCGCTGCATGCTCTCGCGCATGATGCTCTCCGGGGCCAACGTACTCCTTCTCGACCAGCCCACCAACCACCTGGACCTGGAGAGCATCGCCGCCGTCAACAACGGCCTGGAGGCGGTGAAGTGCAATGCGCTCTTCTCCAGCCATGACCACCAGATGGTCCAGACCGTGGCCAACCGCATCTTCGACTTCACGCCCGACGGCAAGCTCATCGATAGAAAGATGACCTACGACGAGTATTTGGAGAGCCAAAAGGAAGCGTGAGCGTAGGCTCGGCCATACGCCCAACGCGAACGTGACAATGCTGCAAATTAAAGGGGAGACCCGCCCGGGGCCAACCCATTCCCATTCCACACCTGAGAGGACTTGTTGCCATGCGCAAAGCGTTTCTATACCCCGCTGTCGCTATCGCGTGCGGGGAAGTGGGGTTCTTTCTCCGCCGCTGGGAGCTGAGCTCCGCCTTTGAGGCGGATACCGGTCTGCCCATCCCGGGGGCACCGGCCTTTTGGGCCCTGTTGGCCTTCTCCCTCGCCGTGGCCGTCCTGTTTTTGCTCCTTAGCCGGAGGGAGGCGCAGCCCTTCGAGGGCGGGTATGACCAAGCCTTCGCCGCCAAGGGGAACACCCTGTATCTCGCCGTGATGGTCCTGTCCGCCCTCCTGCTGCTGGTGGGGGGAGGGCTCCTCTTCGCGGCCCTGCCGGAGGAGTACGGCACAGCCCAGGCGCAGGCGGGCTTAGGGGGCACGAACCCCATGCTGAGTATCCTGCCCAAGCTGATACTGGCGGGGCTGTCGGTGGTCTCCTTCTTCTGTGTGCTGGCTCTGGGGCGCAGCGGCTACCGGGGGGAGGGCAAGGGGAAAAACAGCCTGCCCCTGCTGCTGCCGGGGTATCTGGCCGCCTTCTGGCTCATCACCGCCTATCAGACCCGGGCCGGGGACCCCCTCCGACAGGACTATATCTACGAGGTCTGCGCCATCATCGCCGTGCTGCTGGCGGCCTACTTCATCTCGGGTTTCTCCTTTGAGAAGGGAAAACCGGGGCGTGCCATATTCTTCTCTCTGCTGGCGGTGTACCTGTGCCTGGTCACTCTGGCGGACGGGCACAGCCTCGCCGCCGTGCTGCTCTTTGGCGCGTTCGTTCTCTATCTCACGGCGGCGGCCGCCCTTCTCCTCTTCAACGGGGACGGGCGAATGCGGCGCGCAACCCGCAGGGAGGAGCGGAGTGAGACAGAAATCGATACGGAGGAGACAACCGATGAAGAATAAATACTATATCACCACCCCTATCTACTACCCCTCGGACAAGCTGCACATCGGCCACGCCTACTGCACCGTGGCTACCGACGCCATGGCCCGGTATAAGCGCCTGCGGGGGTACGACGTCATGTTTCTCACCGGGACCGACGAGCACGGCCAGAAGATCGAGGACAAGGCCCGGGCGGCCGGCGTGACCCCTCAGGCCTTCGTGGACGGCATCGTGGCCGGTCCCGGCGGCATTCTGGACCTGTGGAAACTGATGAACATCTCCAACGACCGTTTCATCCGTACCACCGACGACTACCATGAGAAAGCCATCCAGAAGATCTTCAAGACCCTCTATGAGAAGGGGGATATCTACAAGGGGAAATATCAGGGCAAGTACTGCAAGCCCTGCGAGAGCTTTTGGACCGAGAGCCAGCTCAAGGACGGCAGGTGCCCCGACTGCGGCGGAGAGGTCTACGACGCGGAGGAGGAGGCCTACTTCTTCCGGCTCTCCAGCTATGCCGGGCGCGTCCAGGAGCTCTTGGAGAACACCGACTTCTTAGAGCCGCGCAGCCGGGTCAACGAGATGGTGAACAACTTCATCAAGCCCGGGCTGGAAGACCTGTGCGTCTCCCGCACGTCCTTTACCTGGGGCGTGCCGGTGGACTTCGACCCCGGTCATGTGGTCTATGTGTGGATCGACGCCCTCTCCAACTATATCACCGCCCTGGGATATGGGAACGACCGCTACCACGACTACGAGGCCTTCTGGCCCGCCGACGCCCACTTCGTCGGCAAGGAGATCGTCCGGTTCCACGCCATTATCTGGCCCGCCCTCCTCATGGCTCTGGGCGAGCCTGTGCCAAAGAAGGTCTTCGGCCACGGCTGGCTGCTGCTGGACGGCGGCAAGATGAGCAAGTCCAAGGGCAACGTGGTGGACCCCTATGTCCTCGCCAACCGCTATGGAGTGGACGCCCTGCGTTTCTTCCTTCTGCGGGAGTTCCCCTTCGGCTCGGACGGCAACTTTTCCAACGAGGCCCTTATCACCCGCATCAACACCGACCTCGCCAACGACCTGGGCAACCTCCTCTCCCGCACCACCGCCATGGTGGGTAAGTACTTTGGCGGGAAACTGCCGGAGGCGCGGAGGGCCGAAACCCTGGACGAGGAGCTCATCTCCCTTGTGACCGCTCTGCCCGGCAAGTACGAGGGGCATATGGAGCGGTTCGCTTTCCAGAGCGCCCTGGCCGATATCTTCACCGCCATCCAGCGGGCCAACAAGTATATTGACGAGACCGCGCCCTGGACCCTGGCCAAGGACATGGAGGCCAACGGCCCCCGGCTGGCCAGCGTCATGTATAATCTGCTGGAGACCCTGCGTATCTCCGCCGTCCTCCTTATCCCCTTTATGCCTGAGTCTATGGGTAAGCTCTTCGATCAGATCGGCGCCTGCGAGGGCTGCCGCACTTGGGAGAGTGTGGGGACCTGGGGCGGCCTGAGTGCTGCCGCCGCCGTGGAAAAGGGGGAGAACCTCTTCCCCCGTATCGACCTGGAGAAAGAACTCGTCGAGCTGGAGCAGGCCGCAGAGGAGGCCAAGAGAGCCGCTTTGCCCGCCCTGGAGCTGGAACCCTACGCGGAGGAGAAGGTGGACTTTGACACCTTCTCCAGAAGCGACTTCCGGGTGGTGAAGGTCAAGGCCTGCGAGAACGTGAAGAAGAGTGAAAAGCTCCTCAAGTTCACTCTGGACGACGGTACGGGCGTCGACCGGCAGATCCTCTCCGGCATCGCCAAGTGGTATAAGCCCGAGGACCTGGTGGGCAGGACCCTGGCCGCCATCGTCAACCTGCCCCCCCGCAAGATGATGGGGCAGGAGTCCAACGGCATGCTCATCTCCGCCGTCCACAAGGAGAAGGGCGAGGAGGTTTTAAACCTCCTCATGCTCAGCGACGCCATCCCTGCCGGGGCAAAGCTCTGCTGAGAAGAGACCATAAAAGGGCCGGGACTTCCTTGGAAGTCCCGGCCCTTTTTTAGGTGCGCGTCAGCAGCCTTTGATAGCTACGGTCGATGAGGGCGGCGCCCAGGGGGGCGGTGATCAAAATGGAGAGCACAGCCACCGTAAGAACCAGGTTCCCACAGGAGAGGCCCATGGAGAGGGGGACGCCGCCGATGGCGGCCTGCACCGTCGCCTTGGGGAGATAGGCCAGCATGCAGAAGAGCCGCTCCTTCCACGCCAGACGGGAGCCCAGCATGCAGAAAAGAACCCCCGCCATACGGAAGGCCAGAGCACCCAGCAGGACGGCCGCCGCCGCCAACCCAGCCGACACCGCGTAGCGCAGGTCCACCGTGGCGCCCACCAGGACGAAGAGCAGCACCTCGGCCGCCACCCACAGTTTGGAGAACTTGGCGGCAAGGCGCGCGCTCAAATCTTTTCTGCGCCGGGACAGGGCCATTCCGGCGGCCATGACCGCGAGGAGGCCCGAGAAGGGGAAGAGCCCCTGTAGCGCCCGCTCCGCCGCCACCAGCAGGAAGGACAGCGAGAGGAAGATGAGCACCTTGCCCGAGTCGCGGATATGTACTCTGGTAAAAAAGGAGGCCAGCAGCAGCCCTGCGGCCGCCCCGCCGAGGATGCCAGTGAGGATGGAGAGAGGCACCGTCGCCAGAACCGCGGCCGAGAACCCCTCTCCCTGGACGAGGCCGGTGAAGGCGGTGAAGAGCACGATGACGTACACGTCGTCGGCCGATGCGCCTGCCATGATGATCTGAGGGATTTGGTGCTCGGCGCCGTACCCCTCGTCCATCAGCCGGAGCATGCGGGGTACCACCACGGCGGGGGAGACCGCCGCCAGTACGGCCCCCATGACGGCGGCTTCGGCCACCGTGACCTTCAGGAGGAGGGGAGCCAAAACCACCACGCCCACAATCTCAAAGCTGGCGGGGACAAAGCACATCAAAAGGGCGCTCCGCCCCGCCTTGCGCAGGTCCCCCACGTCCAGCGACAGTCCCGCCTGAGTGAGGATGATGATGAGGGCGAGCTGCCGCAGATCGGCCGAGATAGACAGCAGAGAGCCAGAGAGCAAATTCAGCACTTGGGGCCCCAGCAAGATGCCGGTCAGCAGCATACCGAGCAGAGGCGGCAGGCGCAATCTCCTTGCCAGTCCCCCCAGGGCCAGGCCGAGTAAAAAGAGGTAAGCGAGACTTGTGAGCATATCCATGCGCCGTCCTTTCTATAAAAACCCATAAAAAAGCTGGTGACCCCTGCAAATCATTGCAGAAGTCATCAGCGTAAAAGCGGTTTCGGCTTGCGCCGCGGGAGACCTTCATTCCCTCTATTGGCAGTCAGTGGGGCTTATTATAGCTTGCGGAGCTGCCTGCTGTCAAGAGACAATTCCCATTGCCTTGCTTTTTTGGGTTAAAGGGGGTATCATAGGCCTATCACGAAGAAGAGGTAGTTTCCATGTATTTCGACACCCACGCCCACTACTATGACGACGCCTTTGACACCGACCGGGACGCGGTGCTCTCCTCTCTGCCGGAGAAGAACGTAGGGCTGGTCCTCTGCCCCGGCTGCGACCTCCCCACCTCCCGTGCCTCCATCGCCCTGGCTGAGTGCTACCCCCATGTCTATGCCGCCGTTGGCTTTCACCCGGAGAATCTGGAGGGGGCCGGCCTGGGGGACCTAGGCGAGATCGAGGCCATGGCCGCCCATCCCAAGGTGAAGGCCATCGGGGAGATCGGCCTTGATTACTACTGGGAGAAGGATGCGGAGCGGCGCAAGACCCAGCGGGACTTTTTTGCCGCCCAATTGGAGCTGGCCGAAAAGCTGGATCTGCCCGCCGTCGTCCACGACCGGGAGGCCCACAAGGACTGCCTGGACATCGTCCGCGCCCGCCACGGGGCCCGGGGGGTATACCACTGCTACTCCGGCTCGCTGGAGGACGCCAAGACCCTGGTCATCCTGGGCTGGAATATTTCCTTCACCGGGGTCATCACATTTAAGAATGCCCGCAAGGCCCTGGAGGTCATCGAGTGGCTCCCCCTCGACCATATCATGATCGAGACCGACGCGCCCTACATGGCCCCCGAGCCCTACCGGGGCAAGCGCTGCGACTCGGGCTACGTCTACCGCATGGCCGAGACCATCGCCCAGGTGAAGGGACTCACCACCCAGGAGGTAGAGCGGGCTACTACTGAGAACGGAAAGCGTTTTTTTGACATTACTCAATAAAATGCAGGAGGCCGCTTATGCGGCCTCCTGCATCATCTCCTCCTCCGCCTCCCGCTCACTGTCGGCGGAAAAGCGGAAGTTGCCCCAGGCGTCAAAGACCTCGACGTGCCCATGGACCCAACGGATGCTGTACTCTGTCATGGCGGTGCTCCTTTCTGCCGTCCGTGTTTCTTCTTGCCTTATGACCACAGTATAGCGGAGAGAATGTACAATAAAACGGACTTTTATAGGGGCTGCCCTTCTTTTTTAGTTTCGTAGCCGGCACGGAGTGCCGGAAGTCACAATTTGAAGACTTTTTTGTGGGGTTTGCCTTGCCTACGGCGGTTTCATGGCGTATAATAACAGAGCGTTTCTTAGGCTAAGAAACGCTCTGTTATTATTTCGCATCGATTGGGGAGGACGTTTCGTGTTTGACGGGATACTATTTGACTTAGACGGTACTCTGTGGGACGCCACCCCCGTGATGGCGGAGGTCTGGGCTCAGGTGCTCTCCCGCCATCCGGAGGTCTCCCGGCCCCCCGTGGGGCTGGAGGAGATACGGGGCAATATGGGTCTCCTTTTGGACGAGATTGAGGTGCGGATGTTTCCCGACCAGAGCGAGGCGGAGCGCCGGGCGGTCACGGATGAGTTCTGCGCTATGGAGGAGGAATACCTGGCGACGCGCGGCGGCGTCCTCTTCTCCGGCACGGAGGAGATCCTGACGGCCCTGGCCGAAAAGTATAGGCTCTTCATCGTCAGCAACTGCCAGGATGGGTATATCGAGTGTTTCTATCGGGGCAACGGGCTGGAGCGGTTTTTCTCCGGCCATGAGTGTGCCGGGCGGACGGGACTGCCCAAGAGCGGAAACATTAAGCTGGTGGCGGAGCGGTACGGGCTCAAAAACCCGGTCTACATCGGGGACACGGTACTGGACTGCTCCTCAGCTCAGGAGGCGGGAGTGCCCTTTCTCCATGCGGCCTACGGCTTTGGCCAGGTCCCGGGTGCGTCCTATGTGACGGCTTTTGACCAGATACCCGCCGCGCTGGAGGCTATGAGCCCGCCGTAAGACAGGCTCTCTCCATTCATAAATCTAATCAAAAAAGATAGAGGTATCTTATGTCCCAATATAATTCCGAAATTTCCCGCAGAAGAACGTTTGCCATCATCTCCCACCCCGACGCGGGCAAGACGACTTTGACCGAGAAGTTCCTGCTCTACGGCGGAGCCATCGCCCAGGCGGGAGTGGTCAAGGGAAAGAAGAACACCCGCGCCGCCACGTCGGACTGGATGGAGATCGAGAAACAGCGCGGCATCTCAGTGACCAGCTCGGTCATGCAGTTCCAGTACGAGGGGTTCTGCATCAACATTCTGGACACCCCCGGCCACCAGGACTTCTCCGAGGACACCTACCGCACCCTTATGGCGGCCGACAGCGCCGTCATGGTCATCGACGCGGCCAAGGGCGTGGAGGCCCAAACCCGTAAGCTCTTTAAGGTCTGCGTCATGCGGGACATCCCCATCTTTACCTTCATCAACAAGATGGACCGGGAGGCCCGGGATCCCTTCGAGCTCTGCCAGGAGATCGAGCACGAGCTGGGCATCGACACCTATGCCGTCAACTGGCCCATCGGCTGCGGCAAGGAGTTCAAGGGCGTATACGACCGGGCGCGGGGCGAGATCGTACACTTCACCAGCCACGGCGGCGCTAAGGCGGCCACCGCCACCACCGTCAGCCTGGGGGATCCCCACCTGGACGAGTTGATCGGCGCGCGGCTCCACAGCCAGCTCGCCGACGACGTGGAGCTCTTGGACGGCGCCTCCTGCGACTTTGATATGGACGCCGTACGCCATGGCAAGCTCTCCCCCGTGTTCTTCGGCTCCGCCCTCACCAACTTCGGCGTGGAGCCGTTCCTGGAGCGCTTTCTCCAGATGACCACGGCACCCCTGCCCCGCAGGGCGGGGGATGCGGTCATTGACTCCATGGACGACGACTTTTCCGCTTTCGTCTTCAAGATTCAGGCCAACATGAACAAGGCCCACCGGGACCGCATCGCCTTCCTGCGGGTAGTCTCCGGCCGGTTCGACGCGGAGAAAGAGGTTTACCACGTCCAGGGCGGCAAGAAAATAAAGCTCTCCCGGCCTCAGCAGCTCATGGCGGCCGAGCGGGAGATCATCGAGGAGGCCTACGCGGGAGATATCATCGGCGTGTTCGACCCCGGCCTCTTCTCCATCGGGGACACCCTGTGCACCCCCGGCAAGAAGTTCAGGTTCGACCCTATCCCCACCTTCGCCCCCGAGCACTTCCAGCGGGTCAGATCACGGGACACCATGAAACGCAAGCAGTTCCTCAAGGGTATGGAGCAGATCGCCCAGGAGGGCGCCATCCAGATCTTCAAGACCCCCTACTCCGGCATGGAGGAAGTCATCGTGGGCGTGGTGGGCACCCTCCAGTTCGATGTGCTGGAGTACCGGATGCGCAGCGAGTACAACGTGGAGCTCTATGTTGAGGGCCTGCCCTATGAGCACCTCCGCTGGATCGAAACCGAGGACGGCGAGAGCGTCAAGGAGGACGACCTCATTCTGGGCTCCGACGTGAAACTGGTGGAGGACTATAAGGGCCGCCAGCTCCTCCTCTTCGCCTCCCAGTGGTCCATCAACTGGACGGCGGAGAGAAATAAGCAACTGACCCTACTGGAGTTCGGCGGCGGGAGACAGGATTAAGAAAGGGCGGACGGCCACAGGCCGTCCGCCCTTATTGCGTTTATTTTGCATTTGTAGGCCGTGGGAACTGACCCTTTAGCGCCTTTTGAATGGCGGTAAACAGGGCGGGAGCTATGACGATGGCGACCACTGCGTTAAAGGTAGTGGCGGGTAGCTTTGTCACCAGCGCGGCGGCGGCGGGCCCGACCTGAAGCCTGCCCAGCAGCAGCCCGTCCCAGGCGAACCCCTTGAAGAGGTAGAGCGCGGCGTAGGTGAGAGCCCCCGCCACGGTGGCAACCACATTGCGGCGGTATGTGAGAGGCGTCCCCTTCTTCCCGGACCAGGCCACCAGTCCAACCACCACGCCGTAAGCCCCCTTGGTGAGCAGGGTGATCCAGGACTCGGCAATGTAGAGGGGGTTGGTCCAGTCGTAGAGCATGGAGCCGATGCCGGAGGCAAGACCGCCGCCCACGGGGCCCAGAATCATGCCCGACAGGGCGCACATGATGTTGCCCAGGTGGAACGAGGTTGTGCCTACGTTCACCGGCAGAGTGATGCGCAGCATGGAGCCCAGAAACACCAGAGCCGCCATCAAGCCGCCAATCACAAGCCGGGTCAGTCTGTTATAATTTGTCATAGTCAGTCATCCTCCTTGACAGTTTCTTACTGTGCCCTTATTATAGTATAAACTGGCATGATGAAAAGTATCAGTTCATGACTTTTTTATAAGGTCAGATAGGAGGGGAAACCGTGGCAGACTTTCTCTTCGTCCCGGAGTGGGACGGCGCGCTGCCCCTTTACGAGCAGATCTACCGCTATGTGGTCGAGGAGATCCGCTCCGGGCGGCTCGGGGAAGAGGACAAGCTGCCCTCCAAGCGGGCGCTGTGCGCCCATCTGGGTGTGAGCCAGTCCACGGTGGAGGGGGCTTATGGGCTCTTGGCCGCCGAGGGCTACATCCGCGCCATTCCACGCAGCGGCTACCGGGTGTGCGCCGTGGCCCTGCCGGAGCGCCCGGCCCCCCGTCCGGCGCCCGTCCCGCCGGAGGAGCCTCCCGCCCCCGCGCTGGACGACTGCTTTTCCACCGCGGCCGTGGACACCTCGGTCTTCCCCTACGCCACCTGGGCCCGGCTCATGCGCCGGGCGGTGCAGGAGCCGGAGCTCTTGCAGCGGGGCCACCCTCAGGGAGACCTGCCCCTGCGGGAGGCGCTGTGCGCCTTTCTCCACCAGTACCGGGGGGTAAACTGCCGCAGCGAACAGGTGGTGGTGGGCGCGGGAATGGAATACCTGCTGGACGTGCTGCTCCAGCTCCTGCCCGACGGCGCGCCCGTCGCGCTGGAGAACCCCGGCTACCGGGCCACCTATCGCAGCATGGCGAATCTGCGCCGCCCCTTCCTGCCCATCCCGGTGGATGGGCACGGTCTGCGGGCGGACTTGCTGGAGAAGAGCGGCGCGGGCGCAGTCTACGTCACCCCGTCCCACCAGTTTCCCATGGGGGTCACCATGCCCGCCCCGCGGCGCTCGGAGCTGCTTCGCTGGGCCTACGGGGGGGAGGGGCGCTACATCGTGGAGGACGACTACGACAGCGAGTTCCGCTACACCTCCCGCCCCATCCCCGCCATGCAGGGGCAGGACGTGGGTGGACGGGTGGTGTATACGGGAACCTTCAGCCGGAGCATCGCCCCTTCTATCCGGGCAGCCTATCTCATTTTGCCGGAGAGTCTGCTTGGGGCGTACCGGGAGAAATTTGCCCACGGGGCATCCACAGTCTCCCGGTTTGAGCAGTGGACACTGGCCCAGTTCCTCTCCTCCGGGCAGTACGCCCGGCACCTCAGGCGGGTGGACAGCCTGTACCGCGCCCGGTGTGCCGCCCTGACCGGTGCGCTGCGGCGGGCCTTCCCGGCAGGGACGGTGTCGGGCAACGACGCGGGACTGCATCTTCTCCTCACTTTGCCGGGGCGGGAGGATGCCGACCTGGTGCGGCGGGCGGCGGAGGTGGGCTACCGGGTCCACACCCTGAGCGAATACTGCCACGGGCCGTCTCCTCTGCCCGGCACTTTGGTGCTGGGGTTCGCGGGGCTGGACGCGGAGCGGGCCGAGCAGGCGGTGGAGACCCTGAAAAAACGGCTGTAAATAAAACGGTCTGTATTTTTCTATTGAAAAATACAGACCGTTTTTATCAAGAAACTTTCTGACGGAAAATAGCGCGCTACTCCGCATTATTTTCCAGGAAATAAGTGGCCTCCATGTCGGCGGTGGCGAGGGCGAAGGCCAGGGGGAACTGCTGGAAGGCCTGGCCCACCGTACGGTCGTCCTCCGGGCCGGAGAAACCCATGTGCCAGCGGATGGCCATGGCCTCCTCCCGGGAGAGGCGCATGAAACCGGTGGCGATGTAGACGCTCTTCTCCCCATGGCCGTATGGCAGGGGGTCCTCGAAGGTGTAGGTGGGCACCTCGGCCCACTTGCCGTCCGGCCCCTTGACGTTGCGCTTGCCGGCCTTATAGCAGCCTATTTTACACAAATCGTGTAGCAGGGCGGCCACCGCCACGGTCTCGGGGGAGTACTCCAGGCCGTACAGCTCCTGCACCCTGGGGCGGGCCAGGTAGTCCACCAGGCAGTGGTAGACGTTCAGGCTGTGCTCACACAGCCCCCCGGCATAGGCACCGTGGAACCGGGCCGAGGCCGGGGCGGTAAAAAAATCGCTCTTGTGCTCTAAGTAATCCAGCAGGGCATCGGCCCCGTCCCGGTGGATGTTGGCCTTGAAAATCCCGATAAACTCCTCGCGCGTGCTCATGGTGTGTCCACTCCTCGTCAAAATCTCTGCTAAGCTATGATGCCATGAATTTCATCCATGGTATCATATGCCTCCGGCGCGCCCCGCGCCAGGGCTGAAATCACAGTGCATGGGCACGAGTGCCCAGATGCGCCTGGTATAGCCACTGTGCGACTATGATACCACGATTCCCTCTGCCGTGCCAACCCCTTTCTACCGCACTCCTTTCCCCCTCCGGTCATAGGATGGGCGAAAGGAGGTAAGAAATGAAGTATTTTTCTGAAGTGCTGTCGGGCCTGCTCTTCTCCATGGCCTGCAATCTGGATACGGTGCTCCTCGCCATGGGATATTCCGCTAAGGGAATCCGCGTCCCGGCGGTGGGGAGCATGATCATTGCCGCCATCACCACCATCATCACCTGGGCCTCCCTGGCCCTGGGCGCGCTGGGGGCCGAGCTGCTGGACGCCGGCTTTTCCCAGCTGGTGGGCGGGCTGCTGCTGGTGGGCATCGGCGCCTGGTTTTTGCTGGATTGCCTGCGCCGTTTGGGTAAGGCGGACGAGGAGGGGAACGCCGCCCCGCCCAGCGTCTGGGCCTGGGTCACCCTGGCGGCGGCGCTGGCGGCCAACAACGCAGGGATCGGTGTGGCCGCGGGGGTGAGCGGTCTTTCCCCCTTGTTGGCCTCGGGGTGTAATTTTGCCGTCACTCTGCTCTTTCTCCACCTGGGGCGCGCGCTGGGCTCAGGTGTTCTGGGGCGGTTCTTGGGCAAGTACGCGCTGCCTATCTCCGGAGTTCTGCTCATTATTCTGGGGGTGTGGGAGGCGTTTTTCTGAGAGGTACATCACCGCGATAGCGGTTGCCTTCGCCCTCCGGAGCTGGTATAATAGCCGCAGAGTGTCTGTGATGCTATCCACCACAAAAGGATCTGCCTTGTGGTATCATAGACGAAAAGGAGAGGTCGCGCATGGACATGATAGAGAGACTGGGTGGGGCGGAGGTTATCACCGGCGGGATATTGGCCGAATTTGAGGGCCTCTCCCGCCGTCCCCACGGCTCCTGGAATGAGGAGGCCGAGAGTTCCTATCTGGCCGGGCGGCTGCGGGAGCTGGGCCTTACGCCCTGCGCGGACTCCCTGCACAACCTGATGGCCGACGTACCCGCCGCGCCCGGATATGAGCATGCTCCGCTGACGATTTTACAGGGGCACATGGATATGGTGTGCGCCGTGGCACCCGGCAGTGGATTTGACCCGCTGAGGGACCATGTGAACATCGTGGTGGAGGACGGAGTGCTCAAGACAGACGGCCGCTCTTCCCTGGGGGCTGACAACAACCTGGGCAACGCGGCGGTGCTGTGGCTGCTGGCGGGGCGGCGCATCTTCCACGGCCCCTTGCGGCTCATCTTCACCGTGGCGGAAGAGGTGGGGCTG
>DATMXU010000024.1:0-2656 GCA_035562355.1 Pseudoflavonifractor sp. | reverse complement strand
AACAGGACACAAAATTTTTGTTTTACTTCCTCCTTATTCTATAGTATAATATTTTGTCACGGCGTGACGAACGCCGCCTGAATTTGAACGATTAGGAGTGTTTCGCATGAGCCGTATGGTCGGAACTGTTTCCCGTGGCATCCGCGCGCCCATCATCCGCAGTGGGGACGACCTGACCCAGATCGTCACCCGCTCGGTGCTGGACGCGGCGGCCGACGCGGGGTTCGCCGTACAGGACCGCGACGTCATCGC
Organism: Pseudoflavonifractor sp.; assembly: GCA_035562355.1. GTDB lineage: Bacteria > Bacillota > Clostridia > Oscillospirales > Oscillospiraceae > Pseudoflavonifractor. The sequence goes on along the minus strand of DATMXU010000024.1, from coordinate 2,404 downwards.
TGTCACCGAGGCCATCGTGGCCCGCAGCCAGGGGAATTACGCAACGGTGGATCACATCGCCGCCGATGTCCGCGCCAAGCTGGGAGGCGGCACGGTGGGCGTGATTTTCCCCATCCTCAGCCGCAACCGTTTTTCGGTCTGCCTGCGGGGGATCGCCAAGGGCTGCAAGAAGGTCGTTCTCATGCTCTCCTACCCCTCCGACGAGGTGGGCAACCATCTGGTGAGCCTGGATGCCATAGACGGCGCCGGGGTCAACCCCTACAGCGACGTGCTCACTCTGGAGCGCTACCGCACCCTCTTCGGCCACGAAAAACACCCCTTCACCGGTGTGGACTACGTGGAGTTCTATGAGAATCTCATCAAGGACTGCGGCACCGAGGTGGAGGTCATCTTCGCAAACGACCCCCGGGCCATTTTACCCTACGCCAAAAAGGTGCTCACCTGCGACATCCACAGCCGCGCGCGCACCAAGCGCCTGCTCACCGCCGCCGGGGCCGAGACCGCCCTCGGCCTGGACGACATCATGACCGCCCCTGTCGACGGCAGCGGCTGCAACGAAACTTATGGCCTCCTCGGCTCCAACAAGGCCACCGAGGACAGCGTAAAGCTCTTCCCCCGCCCCTGCCAGGACATGGTGGAGAGCATCCAGGCCAAAATGCTCCAGGAGACCGGAAAGCACGTGGAGGTTATGGTCTATGGCGACGGCGCGTTTAAAGACCCTGTGGGCAAGATCTGGGAGCTGGCCGACCCGGTGGTCTCCCCCGCCTACACCGCCGGTCTGGAGGGCACCCCCAACGAGTTAAAGCTCAAGTATCTGGCCGACAACGACTTCGCCGGCCTCTCCGGCGAGGCTCTGCGCGACGCCATCAAGGACAAGATCAAGGCGAAGGACGGCAGCAGCCTGGTGGGCAGCATGGCTGCCCAGGGCACCACCCCCCGCCGCCTCACCGACCTCATCGGCTCCCTGTGCGACCTCACCTCCGGCAGTGGCGACAAGGGGACCCCCATTGTCTACATCCAGGGATATTTCGACAACTACACGACGGACTAAATAGAAAGGCTCCGCGGGCATGTGCCCGCGGAGCCTTTTTTGCATGTCATGCATCTATTTCAACTCTTGGCTGCGCTGAGAGACACTGCGCTGAAAGTTCATGACAGTTCGCTTGTACTCCTCTTCCATGAGAGGGGAGGTAATCATAAAATCGGCAGAGGACTTATTCGTGGCAATGGGGATATCGTAGACCAGCGCGATACGTAGCAGCGCCCTTATATCCGGATCGTGCGGCTGCGCGCAGAGGGGATCGGAGAAGAAGATGACAAAATCGATCACGCCCTCAACGATCTTTGCGCCGATCTGCTGGTCGCCGCCGAGGGGGCCGCTGTTATAGGCCCGTACCGGAAGCCCGGTGCGCTCGGTAATCATGGTCGCGGTCGTACCCGTGCCGCAGAGGAAATGCTTTTGAAGCAGCGCCTTATTCCAGTCGCACCAGTCGAGGAGCTCCTTCTTCTTTCCGTCATGGGCGATCAGCGCGATGTTCTTTTGCTTGCCGATGGTTAATGTAATGAACTCATTCATCTCTCATTCTCCGTTCCCGCAATGAATGCTCTGATCGCTTCAAGATTCTCATTGCTGTCATGATAGATTCTTAGTTTGATCGGTTTTGCCAGATCAAAGCTGAAAATGCCCATTAAGGAGCGTGCGTCTAGGATGCGGTTGCCGTCGAACAGGTCAAAGTCACCATCCAGACCGGATACGACCGCCACAAACCGCTGTATTTGCTCCGCGTTTGGTAAATCAACAAAAACCTCTGTCATAAAAACAACCTCCGTTCGGTTCCATTATAACAAGTAAAGTATTTCATGTAAATGATTAAGGCGTATTGCCTTTGTAAAGGGTATCGTACCCTTAAAAGACACATTCAGCCGCGGCCTTAGTGTGGCCCACGGCTGAGTGTGTCTTTAATATAGCGCAGTTTGAGCAATATTTCAGCATATCTCTCTATTTTGAGCTTTCACGCATTAAAGAAATATATTTCCGCAGATGCCTGCACTCATCTTCATCTAAAGTTCCAATCATATAAGCTAAAAGTGCATGCTGCTCGCCTGTCGTGTTGTTCATTTTATTGTAGCTTAGATTTTCTCCCAGAATATAGTCCATACTGGCGTTTAAGATATTCGCAATTCCAAGCAATAGAGCTGTTGAGCAAATATCACGCCCTGTTTCAATGTTGGAAAGATAGTTGACACTCATGTCTAACGCCTCTGCGACCTGCTCCTGTGTCAGTCCCTTTTCTTTGCGCAGCCGCTGTATTCGGCGGCCAATTCCTTTTGTGTCAATCATACCATAGCCCCCTCCTAGTACAGTGTATAGTGTGAGTATGGGGCCATTGAACAATCTATATAC
>DATMXU010000023.1:0-20030 GCA_035562355.1 Pseudoflavonifractor sp. | reverse complement strand
GGAACGGGGGAGCGCGCCTTTTATATCCGGTACCGGCCCGGAACGGGCTTTTGGTCAGCCCATGACGCCGTCGCCGGGCCAGCCGTCCCTCATAAAACTGGAGAGACCGCTGAACAGCAGCCGCGAGATCAGCTCGGCCATCTCCTGGGGAGATTCCACCATGCCGTCCTGAATCCACTTTTGAAGAATATTCACCACGCCGGCAATGACGAACCCCTGCAAATACTCCGACAGATGGGACGTAAGGCGGGTGTCCTCCCGCAGGTTCAAAATAAGCCGCTGCTGCGCGATGGAAACCAAATCCTTCTGAAACTCGCTCTCCCCATTTTCGCTGAGCAGCACCATGACCAGCTCCGCGTTCCTTGCCGCGTACTCCAAAAGCTGTTTCATCAGACTGACCGCGTCCCCCGCGGGCTGGTCCTCCAAACACCGGTCGATGGACTCGTTGAAATCGGCGATGACCTCCTGCTCCAGCCGCCGGAGGAGGTCATATTGGTTGGTGTAGTGGGCGTAGAAGGTGCTCCTGTTGATGTCCGCGCGCTCACACAGCATCTTGACGGATATCTTCGAGATATGGTTCTCCTGCATCAGCTCAATAAGGGCGTCCTTCAGCGAGCGCATGGTATACCGGATTCTCCGGTCCGTTTTTTCCGTTTTCATTGTGTGCCTCTCCAAAGTTGTAAATATTCCGTGAATACGCAACATTTTTTGTTCTTTCGTAGGATAACCCGCAGCAAGCAAAAAATCTGATGGTTGTATCGCAACACTGTGTTGATTATAATTCAATTATGATTGGCGGTCAACAGGCTGTCAATCTATTTATGACCTTTTGTGGAGGAGCGGTTTCCCTTGGACGAGAGAATCGAGATCATCGACATGGTGCGCGAATACAGCATGGGGGAGACCAAGATCACGGCGGTGGACCACATCAGCTTTGAGGTGCCCAAGGGTGCGTACACCATCATTTTAGGCGCCAGCGGCGCGGGAAAGTCTACGGTACTCAATACCCTGGGCGGCATGGATAAACCCAGCGCCGGGGTCGTGAACGTCTTCGGCCAGGATATTGCAAAATATAATAAGAGACAGCTCACGAAATACCGGCGGGACGTGGTGGGTTTTGTCTTTCAGTTTTATAACCTGATGCCCAACCTGTCGGTACTGGAGAACGTGGAGCTGGCGAGCCAGATCTGCCGAAACCCGCTGGACGCCCGGGAGATTCTAGGCATGGTAAAGCTCTCGGACCGGCTGAATAACTTCCCCTCCCAGCTCTCCGGCGGCGAGCAGCAGCGGGTGGCCATCGCCCGCGCCCTGGCAAAAAATCCGGACATTCTCCTCTGCGACGAGCCCACCGGCGCCTTGGACTACAACACCGGCCGTTCGGTACTGGCCCTGCTCTATGATATCTGCAAGACCAGCGGGAAGACCATCATCGTCGTGACCCATAACAGCGCCCTTGCCCCTACCGCCGATATCCTCATCCACATGAAGAGCGGGCAGATCGAGAACTACCAGACCAATGAGCACCCCGTCCCTGTGCTGGAACTGGAGTGGTAGGTATGTTCTGGAGAAATTTTCGGCGGGAGCTTGGCCGTAATGCCTCGCGGCTGGTGTCGGTCATCATCATCACGCTGGTCGCCGTCATGCTGTATGTCGGTTTTGCCAGCTTTAGCTATAACATCAAGGAAATTTCCTACCGGTACTACGATGAGCAGAACGTGGCCGACTACTGGATCACCGGGCAGGGCCTCGACAAGACCGACTGTGCAAAGCTCCTGCAAATCGACGGCGTCCTCGACCTCCAGCCCAGGGTGACCCTGTCGGCCGAGAGCCGGTACGACGGTGAGGTCACGGTCTCTTTGTACGCCGTGCCCAAGGAGATCGGCATCAACATCCCCCGGATCTTAGAGGGCAGCCTCCCCACCGGCAACAACGACATGATGCTGGGCAGGGTCTTCGCGCAGGCCCAGGGTCTCCGCGTCGGGGACCGCTACGACCTGAAACTGCCGGGCACGGGACAGGCGCTGAAAATGACAATCTGCGCTTTGGTACAGAGCCCGGAGGCCATGTACAGCATCGACATGAAGAGCCTCTCCCCCGACCCCGCCCACCACGGCTTTGCCTATATCCGTGAGGGCACCGTAGAGTCCCTCTTCGGTAAGAATATCTATAACCAGATCTGTATCACCACCGCCCCCGGCCTCGATGAAAACACCCTCAAGCACAGCATCAACGAGGCACTGGGCACCAAGGTCATCAACATCGTGGCCCTTGAGGACAACGCGGACGCCTACAATATGCTCGACATCTCGGACAGCATCAAAAACATTATCCTCATCTTCCCTATGCTCTTTTTCGCGGTGGCGGCCCTCATCATGTTCAGCACCATGAGCCGCCTCATCGAGAACGCCCGCATGACCATCGGCACCTATAAGGCGCTGGGGTATGACGACTCCAAAATCATGCTCTACTACCTGATGTACGCGGTGCTGGTGGCAAACCTCGGCTTTGCGCTGGGCCTCCTGCCCGTCAAGGTCTTTGTAGTGTTCATCATTGAGAAGATTTTCAGCTCCATCGATATTCCCGCCTACAGGGTCATCTTTGACGGCACGTCTATTCTCGTCGCTTACGCCATCACCTGCGCCGTCTGCGTCGGGACCGCATTTTTCATCACCCGCAGGGAACTCAGGGACTCCCCCACCGCTTGCATGCGCCCCAAGGTGCAGAGGGCGGCCGGGAAGAACCTGCTGGAGCGCCTTCCCTTTCTGTGGAACAGGTTCGGCTTTACCCAGAAATATGTGATCCGCAACATCTTCCGCAACAAGACCCGGATGCTCATCTGTATCGTCGGCATCGCAAGCTGTATGACGCTGGTCATGACGGCCCTCGGCATCACCGACACCATCGATCACTACCTGACCATTCTGAGCACACGCGCCCAGCGCTTTGACGTGCTCACCACCCTGGACGCCACCGTCACCGAGCCCCAGTATAAGCACCTGGAGCGCTTAGACGGCGTCACCGAGGTCCAGTCCGCCATGACCACCGGCGTCAAGCTCTACTCGGCCGACCGTGAGTACACCACCTACCTGACCGTCACCGACGACACCATCAGCTTAAAGCTCATCGACCCCTACGGCCCCAGCACCATGCGCCTGCCCGAGCGCAGCGTCATCCTGGACGAGAAGATCGCCGAGTCTCTGGGGGTCGCCGCGGGAGACACCATCCACGCACAGCTCTTCGACGACAACGAGTACTACGAGATGGGGGTCTCCGCCGTGATGAAGAGCATCGACGGGGTCTACATCGGCCGCTCCTTCTGGCGCGACATGGGGAAGGGCTATATACCCGCCACCCTTTACCTGAAGGCCAGCGACGCCTCCGCCATCATCCGTCAGCTGAACGACTACGACTTCGTTACTGCCGTGCTGGATAAGGAGAGCGTCATGGACGCGGCCAGGGAGAACGTGATGAGCATTGTCACCATCGTCACGGTATTGATCCTCTTCGGCGGACTTCTGGCCCTCATTGTTCTCTATAACCTGGGCATCGTGAGCTTTTACGAACAGATACGCAGTCTTGCCACCTTAATGGTGCTGGGCTTTTATGATAAGGAGATCAAAAAGCTGGTCTTGTCTGAGAATATCGTCTTCACGTCGATCGGCGTCCTCCTCGGCGCGCCGTTAGGTGTGCTGCTGACCGACGCCATCCTGGGCACCATCGACATGATGCATTTTCAAACCTATGTTCAGCCGTACTCTTACCTGCTCTCCGGAGCGCTCACGCTGGCCTTCGCCCTGCTCGTCAACCTGATGCTGGGGCTGCAGATGCGAAAGATCGATATGCTCGGCGCACTGAAAAGTATAGAATAGCCTTAGGAGAAGGATAACTATGAAACGAACAGCATTCCTGCCCCCCATACTGGCCCTGGCCCTCCTCCTGTCCGCGTGCTCCAGCTCCGCCATCGACACAGAGCACCCGGTGATGGGAGACCTCAAGGACACCGTGGACGAGAGCGGAACGGTCTACTACTCTGAAAACTACGCCATCACCTCCTCCGTGGGCGGCCGGATCACCAGCAGCAATTTTGACGTGGGCGCGCTGGTGGAGGAGGGGCAGGTCCTGTACACCATCGACGACACCGACATCGTCAACAAGCTCTCCAGCGCCCGTCTGAACCTCGACGTGGCGCGGACCAGCTACGCCCAGGCAGTCAAGGCGGTGGAGGACCTGTCGGTCAAGTCCTACCTCTCCGGGATGATCACCGAGATGTCCTGCAAGGTGGGGGACTACATTGCCACGGGCAGCAAGGTGGCCCAGGTGGTGGACAGCCAGCACCTCAAGCTGAAGCTGGCCTTCTCCGGTCCCGATTCCATCTTCCTCGGCTCCGCCGCGAAGATCTCTGTCCCCAACGACACCGCCGAGATCGACGGCGTGGTGACCAAGATCTATGAGCAGACCACCGTCTTCGACGGCAGACAGATGGGGGTCTATGTGGAGATCTCCTTTGATAACCCCGGCGCGCTGACCAGCGGCGAGACGGCGACGGCCACCATCAACGGCGTCTCCCCCATCGCCACCGGCACCATCGAGCACGTCACCAATGACGCCATCTACTCCACCGGCACCGGCCTCATCACCGCGGTCAACGCCACCGTGGGCAGCAGCGTCTCGGACGGTACTGTGGTCCTCCAGATCAAGAACGACGCCGTGGCCAATGCAGTCACCAACGCCAGCCTGAACATCAGCAGCGCGGAGGAGTCGGTCAGGCAGCTTAAGGGTACTCTGGACTACTACACCATCAAGTCCCCCGCCACCGGCACTATTCTAGAGAAAAACTACAAGGAGAGCGACCTCGCCACCGCCGCCACTCCGCTGGCCATCCTCTCCGACGGCGACGCGGTCCACGTGGTGGTGGACATCGACGAGAAGTATATCTCCAAACTCTCGGTAGGGCAGAGCGCCACCGTCACCCTGACCTCCGACACCGACGGCGCAGCCTATGCCGGCACAGTCAAGGAGATCAGTGACAGCGGGACTGTCGCCAACGGCGTGACCTATTACCCGGTCAAAATTTCCCTGGACCGGCAGGACGGGCTGAAGGACGGCATGAACGTCAACGTCTCCATTTTGGTGGCGTCCAAGGAGAACTGCCTCCTCATACCCCAGTCCTACCTGGTGGGCGGCAGTCAAATCGAGGTCCTGGAGGACGGGAAAACGGCCCTCAAGGATGTAGTGACCGGCCTCTCAGACGGGAAATATACGGAGATTCTCAGCGGCCTTACCGAGACGGACAGCATCGTTTCAAAATAAGTTTAAAAAAGCCAGGGACGGACCGCGGTCCGCCCCTGGCTTTTTATTCGAATGCTTACTTCTCCTTGTTCCTGCGCACCCGGATGACCACCCAGGCGACGCCTGCCAGCAGGAGGACGCCGATGGCCGCGTCGGCCATCATGAGGCCCTTCACCCAGGGGGCGGTGGTATAGGTGATGATGGTGCCGGGGGCGATGCCGTTCATGGCGTTGGAGTGGACCACAGCGTAGAGAATGTTGTGGGTGGCGTTACGGAGATTGCTTACCGCCGTGGCGCTCTTGCTGTCCTCCAGGCTCTTCATGGCGTCGGTAGAGAGGATGAGGTCGGTGCCCGCAGCAATGCTCTGGTCGGGATACATGTAGTCATAGAGGTCGAAGTCGGTGATGGCGAGGCCCTCAAAGCCCCACTCGCCGCGCAGGACGTTGGTCATCAGTGGCACGGAGCCGCCGGCCCAGGTGCCGCCGATGCGGTTGAAGGAACTCATGACCGCGGTGCAGCCCTTCATGGTGATCTCGCTCATGGTGCCCTTATTGTCCGTGATGGCCTTGATGGTCTGGGTGGCGTTCTTCACGGTGTACTCGAAGGGCTTGAGGTAGAGCTCCCGCATGGCCTGCTCATTGACCCAGGCGCTGACGCCGTTATTCACGCGGTTGGTCTCCTGGTCGTTAACGGCAAAGTGCTTGATGGTGCAGTACATGCCCTTGCTAGAAGCGCCGGATACGCAGGCTGCGCCCATCTTGCCGGAGAGGAGGGGATCCTCGGAGTAATACTCGAAGTTACGGCCTGCGAAGGGAGAGCGGTGGAGGTTCATGGCGGGGGCGTACCAGCCGGTGACCTTGTTGGCAATGCCCTCGTTGCCTACCATCACGCCCATCCGGTAGACGAGTTCGGCGTTGAAGGTGGAGGCGATGACCACCTCGGAGGGGTAGGCGGTGCTGCTCAGAGCTGTCATATAGGAGCTGATGCCGGCGGGGCCGTCGAAGTCCACGGTGGCGGGCTTGCCGATGGACCTCAGGTCCACGGTGGCGTACATGCCGTTGAGAATCAGCTTGCTCATGTTTCTCAGGGAGAGTTGATTGAGCAGGAGCTCCCAAGATTCATCATTGTAGGACAGCCCGCGCATATCAATCAGGCTCAGGCCGTTCTCCTCGCCGGTGGCGGGCATCACGGCATCGGGGTTCTCGTTGTCAGCCGCCTTGTAGGGCTGATAGCCGAGAATCGTGGCCTCGCTGGCCTCGAAATCCGCGCCTGCAGGGGCGGTGGGGAAGGTGCCCGCGAAGTCGGCGCGGGACAAATTGGTGGTGATGCCCGCGGTCACGTCGTCGAACTGGTTGGTGACGGGAGCGGCATCGCTGGCGCGGTGCTTGTCGCCGCTGAAGACGATCTGCCTGCTGAGGGTGTAGTCGATGGGGGCGCAGTTTTCCTTGACGGTGTGGGAGTCGCTCTGGAGGGTGAGCTTATAGCTGCCCGCGTCCAGCACGTAAGCCTTTGCGTCCTTGTAATCGTAGGAGGCCATATCCTCCACGGTCAGGGTCAAAGTGACCGTCTCGCTGGCGCCAGGCTCCAGGAGACCGGTCTTGGCGAAGGCGCCCAGCACCACGCTGGACTTCTCAATGCCGCCCTTGGTGTAGGGCGCGGAGTAATAGAGCTGGACCACTTCCTTACCGGCCACGCTGCCGGTGTTGGTGACCTTTACGTCGATGGAGATATCCTCCTCAGCGCCGCCCAGCTTCTGCCCGGCGATCTCCCAGGAGAAGTCGGTGTAGGAGAGCCCATAGCCAAAGGGATAGACAACAGCTTCGTCATAGTTGATGAACCCCTCGGCAGCGGCGGTCTCGTAGTAGCGGTAGCCGACGTAGATACCCTCCTCATACTGGACGAAGTAGCCGTCGCCGGAGGCGTTCTGCTTGCTGATATTGGAGTACTTATAGTCGCCGAAGTTGACATAGGTGGGGTCCTTGGTGAAGTCGGCAGGGTAGATGTCCGCGGTACGGCCCGAGGGGTTGACATCGCCTACCAGGACGCTGCCCACAGCGTTGAAACCGGTCTGTCCGGGGGAGCCCACCCAGAGGATGGCGTCTATGTCGGCGTCGTTCTCCAGCTCTCCCAGCTCCATGGCGGAGGAGGCGTTGACCATGACGACGACCTTGTCAAAGTTCTGCTTGGCGAGGGCAAGCATATCCTTCTCGTCCTGATTGAGTTCAAGCTGGTGCTGCCCGGCCACATAATTGTCGTCCCAGCCCTTCATGTCACGGGTCAGGTCGCCGCCCTCGCCGCCGCCGCGGCCGATGACCACGATAGCCGCGTCAGCGTAGTCGGCAAAACTGGCAATGGCGTCGGGTGTGTACCCCGAGACAGGCATCTCGCCAATATAGTAGGAGGAGTCCTGGGGCTTATCCATGGCGATCACGCCCTTGGGCTTGGTGGGGGCGAAGTTAGACAAAATACCGTATACAGTATCGTTGATTTTGAGCTTGGCGCTCTCCAGTCCGGTCTTCAGATCAACCACCGTGTCCAGCTTGACGGCGCCGGAGCCGGAGCCGCCGTAGACGGGGTCTGCCGCGCTGCGGCCCAGGAGGGTGACCTTGGCCCTGGACGCCAGCGGCAGCACGCCGTTGTTCTTCATCAGCACGATGCCCTCGCCCTCGATCTCCTCCACCAGGGCGTTGGCGTTCTTCTTTACGTCGCCCTTCGTATAGTCCAGCGTGTAATACTCGCTATCCCAGTCCTCAGAGCCCTCGGTCTTGGTGATAATGGCCTCGCCCGCGCCCAGGAAAAGGTCCACATATCCGCTGAACACGTTGGTGAGAACGTTGACCGCAATGGTCAGCGCCAGTACCACCGCGAGAACCGACGACCAGATGATGGTAAACTTCTTGTTGCTCATTTTTTTCTTCATATCAAGAGTTTGCCTCCTTATTGTATGGCTGTTTCAACAACAAATCAGCAAAGGGTTCGTTCTGCTTCCCCCTTTGCTGATTTGTCGGCTTAGATTAAAATTTTAGCGTCACACGCCGCAAACGGAGGAATTTGGCTTGCTGACGGTTACTTCCCGGTGTTGGCGGGGGCAGTCAGGGGATCTACTTTGTACTTAGCGGTACGCGCGTCATCAATGACGCCAGCCCAGTTGAGACCGAAAGCAAAGTCATAGGTGTTACCGGCGGCGTCCACATAGCACTTGGTATCGCGGGGCACATCCTCCAACTGGGTCTCCACGGCGTCCATGTCGGCGGGCAGCTGGATGGGCAGCAGCCCGGTGGGCTCAAACTCGCCGGCCAGGGCGCCCATAAAGAGCTTGTTGTTCACGCCGAAACCGGTGAGGATTGCGTCGGCTTTGGCCTCGAACTCAGCAGGGATAAAGGGGTTGCCGGCGTTGACGGCCACAACGAGTTTGGCGCTCTCGGGCAGGTTGTCGGCGGCGTAGAGAATGGCGTCCAGGTCCGTGGTATTGGTGCAGGTAAAGCTTTGGCCGTAGTAGGAGCGATTCTCCTTGGCCTGCACCTTCTGCACGCCATAGGGATCGGCAATCTCGGTATCCACCATATCGCCGGCAAGGGACTCGCTGCGGACGCTGACGCCATTGGCGGTGTAGGGACCCCACTGCAGGGAGATGGGCACATAAGTAGAGGTGTTCTGGTCGTAACCGCCGTTGTTGCCACCGTTTTGAGGATTCTTGACGATGGCAAGGGCGTAGTCGCAGTCGGCCAGCTCGGCCTTGGAGGCGCGGATGATATCTTCGTAGGCGGGAGTCGCCTTACCGTCCTTGTCAGCGGGGCCGGTAAAGGTGTCCTTAAGCTTATCGGTCACAACATTGAAGTACTGGTTGGCATCTTTCAGATCCACAGGCAGGGTCCAGGAGGCGGGAGTATTGCCACGGGTGGAAATGACCTCGGGCGTGAAAATCATGGGGATATATACGGTGGGCTTGTCGCCGCCCGTGGCGGCCTTGATGGTGTTGTCCCCATTCTTCAGCATGATGACAGACTTCTGCTGAGCGGCCAGGCCGGCGGCCTGAGCCTCTTTGTTGCCGACAATTTCCTTGGCGTCGGCGACGCTGACGTAGGGATTATCAAACAGGCCGACCAGGAAGAAACCGCGCACCAGGCGGGCGCCGGACTCCTGGAAACGGGCCAGAATGGCATCTTCGCCGATTTCGTCGATGCCAATCTCATAGGCATCCAGGATGGGGGCGGGGTCGTTGAAACCACCCAGCTGGTCCACGCCAGCCATGAGAGCCTTGTAGAAACGCTCGCCGGGAGTCAGATCGTCCACACCCCAGGTTTTGGTGCCATCGGCCAGGATGCCCCAGTCGGTGCAGACGATGCCATTGAAACCATAGGTCTCACGGAGAAGGCCGATCTTGTACTCGCTGTAGGCGGAGCCAACCAGCTCGCCATAGGTCTCGTCCTCGTCCCAGGCGATGGAGTAGGAGCTCATAACAGCGGCGGCCGAGCCGGTGCTGCTGTCGGTCAGGTTAAAGCCGCCGTCCACGAAGGGGATCAGGTGCGTCTCAAAGGAGCTGCCGGGGTAGACGTTATACTTGCCCCAGAAGTTGTGGGACTCGCGGCCACTCTCGCCCGGGCCGTCGCCGGGCCAGTGCTTGATCATGGCGAGAACGCTCTCAGCGCCCCAGCCCTGATCGGCGCCGCCGGCATCAAAGGTGGACTGGCTGCCGCTAACGGCTGCCTGGGCCATGTCGCGGGAGAGGGCGGGGTCGTCACCATAGGTGCCGTTGACGCGGCTCCAGCGGGGCTCGGTGGAGAGGTCGGTCTGAGGACCCAGCAGGGTGCCGATGCCCATTGCACGGTACTCCTTGGCCAGCTGATTGGCGGCCTCAAGCGCTATGGACGGATCAAATGTGGAGGCCAGAGCGAAGTTGCCGGGCCACACGGAAACACCGGTGCTGCGGGGATCGGTGCTGATGCCGACGGGAATGCCCAGGCCCATGCCCTCGACATATGCCTGCATGGCATTAGCCCACTGCGCCTGATCCGCAGTGGGATTGGCGGAGGCGGCGTTCAGCACGGAGCGCAGGCCCATGTCCAGGAAGGACATCTGATCATCCGTAAGGGTGGAGGTGGTGTCTCTCTGATGCGCACTGTACAGCATCAGTCCGGCCACATCCTCCACAGTCATCTGGGCAGCGATGTCGGCGGTACGGGCATCACCGTCCTGACGCCAGTCCTCGTAGCCGTCCAGCTTGCCGTTCTTGTTCAGATCCTTAAAGGCATAGCCGTCCTTCTGGATGAGCTTGATGCCCGACTCGGGGGAGTAGCCCAGAGTGACGCCGCCCTCATTGGTAACCTTCATCCAGCCGTCGGCGGTCTTCTCCTCGTTCCACTTTACAGTGCCGGAGCCCAGCTCCTCAACATCCATGGGGTAGGAACCGGTAGCGGGGGAAGTGGTACCAGAGGGGGCTGTACTGCCGGAGGGCACGGGGTTCTTCTTGGTACACCCGCTGAGCGCGCCCATCAGCATAACGCCGGCTAGAGCAAGGGACAGTGCCTGTTTGGTCTGCTTGTTCATATCCATTCTCCCTTCAAAAAGTCGATATTCCTCAGAAATGCGGCGCTGGAGTCAGCTTTTGCGGGGCCAGGTCCGCCTCCCTCCGCGTCGATTTCCTCGACCGTGCTCGTAGCATACCACTCCAAAAGTGGAGAATCTATAGAAAAACTTAGTCTGTCGTTTTTCACGCACAAATTGCACATTACCAGGATGACAGACGCACCGTTTTTCGTTATAATGCTATAAAGGAAAATGAGGTGGTGGAGAAAATGGTCAGGAATGTGGCAATCGTAGAAGACACTCAGGCTGAAGCCGATTTGCTCAAGGAATTTCTCGCGCGCTACTCCAAAGAGAAGGACGTTGAATTCACGGTGACCCATTTTAAGAGCGGGGAGCTGTTTCTTGAAAAGTACCGCCCGGTGTACGACATCGTCCTTATGGACATCGGCCTTCCGAAGATCAACGGGATGGAGGCCGCCGCCAGGCTCCGTGAGCTGGACGAGACTACCACGCTCATCTTTATCACCAACATGGCGCAGTTTGCCGTGCGCGGATACGAGGTGGACGCCTTCGACTTCGTGGTAAAGCCGGTGTCGTACTCCAACTTCGCCCTCAAGCTCCAGCGGGCGCTGACAAAGCTGATCAGCCGCAAAGAGACCGAGGTCATCGTCTCGGTCGCGGACGGGATGTACCGCATCCCCTCCTCCCAGATCAAGTACATAGAGATCTCGGGCCACAGGATGGTATACCACACCACGGGCGACACCATCCGGGCCTACGGAAACCTGAAGGAGGTGGAGGCCATCCTGAACGGCAAGCAGTTTGTCCGGTGCAACAGCTGCTACCTCGTCAACCTCCACTATGTATACGCCATCCGGGCGTACACCGTCGTTGTGGACGGGGAGGAGCTGCAGATCAGCCGTCCCAAGAAAAAAGCCTTTGTCCAGGCTCTCAATGACTATCTGGGAGGTGTGATCTGATGCTCCAGGTATCAAGCCTTTTCCTCTATAAGCTCCTGTTCATGGTGAACCTCGTTATCGCGGAAACCCTGTTTCTCTTCCGTCTGAACAAGAAAAAGCACTACGCGCTGCGTTTCGCGGGGTGCACGGCGTTCAGCTTTGCCTTCGTGTTTTTCTTCCCGATTTTGTACTACAACGCCCCCTATATCTCCTTCATGTTCTCCGCCTTTTTTGTACTGACCTTGCTCACCACAAAGTTCTGTTATGATATCAATTGGCGCAGCTGCCTCTTCTGTACCGTGGCGGGGTACAGTATGCAGCATCTCGCCTCTGTGCTCTACGACCTTGTTGTCACCCTGGGCCGGTTCGACGGGGGCGCCAGGATGTACAGCGACGCCGCCGCCAGCAGCATCAACCCCCTCTCCCTTCTGGTGATGCTGGAGGTGTACGCGCTGGTGTACTGGTGCCTGTTCCACCTGCTGGGGAAGAAGATCAAGCGCAACGAGGACCTGTCCATCAAAAGCCCCTCCCTCCTCATGCTCCTCACGCTCACCGTGCTTGTAGAAATCGTTTTGAACGCCTTTGTCATCTACCGCAAGTATGAATCCCTCGACATGGCGTATTACCTGGCGGCGGCCATCACCAACGTGATCTGCAGCGTATCGGTGCTCATCATGCAGTTCGAGCTGCTCCTGCGCAAGACGCTGGAGCACGAGCTCGACATCGTCTACCAGATGTGGCACCAGGAGCAGAAACAGTTTCATATCACGAAGGAGACCATCGACCTTATCAACATGAAGTGTCATGACATGAAACACCAGATCCACTCCATCAGCAAGGCGGCGGCCATTGACCCGGAGACCCTCAAGGACATCGAGAAGACCATCAGCATCTACGACTCCATCGTGAAGACCGGCAACCAGGCCCTGGACATCATCATCGCGGAGAAAAGCCTCTACTGCGCCAAGAACGATATCTTCGTCAGCTACATGATAGATGGGGAAAAGCTGAACTTTATGAGCGACACCGACGTGTACTCCCTCTTCGGCAACCTCCTGGACAACGCCATCGACGTGGTGCTCAAGCTGGAGCGGGACCAGCGGGTCATCGGCATCACCATCAAGGCCGAAGGGGAGCTGCTCAGCATCAACTCCCACAACTACTGCAGCGGCGAGGTCCAGATGGTGGGCGGCCTCCCCGTCACCACAAAAACCGATAGGGACTACCACGGTTTCGGCGTGAAGAGCATGGTGATGATCGTGGAGAAGTACAGTGGGAACATCACCTTCGAGGCCAAGGACCAGGTATTCAACCTGAACATTCTCCTCCCCCTTCCTGCCAAGTGGCAAATCCCCGGAGCGCGGGAGGAGCAAAGAGGGTTTATCGCATGAAAATTACCCGCAGGCTCAGCAATAAAAAGCTCAGACACATCCTCGTGCCCGGCATGGCCCTCTTTCTGGCTCTGGTCCTCACCCTCTCGGCGGGGATGCTCCTCAACGCCGCCGCGCTGGACGATTTCTTCGGCCGCGGCGAGCGGAGCATAACTCTGCTCGCCTCCGACGGCTGGGATACCGAGTACTACCCCCAGCTCTACGCCAACGCCAGGGAATCCAGGGCCGCGGCCATCGAGGTCTCCAAGCGCCTGAGCGACGAGGGCATCGTCCTCCTGAAAAACAACGGTCTCCTTCCATTGGCGGGCACAGCTGCGGTTTCCCCCCTGGGGCTGCGGTACTACCGCCCCATCTACGGCGGCAGCGGCTCTTCCGCCATCGATGCGGGAGAGGCATACGTCGTCACCCCCCAGGAGGGCCTGCACAAGGTCTTCTCCTCGGTTAACGCCGCGGCGGAGCAGGCCCTTGCCCCTCTGGTGGAGGACGGGCAGGCGCTCACCGACAACCCGAGCGTAACCGCCGCCACCCCCCTCCGGGGCGAGGAGAGCATGGCCGACGCCATCTTCGAGTTCTCGCCGGAGGCTTATAAGGACCTTGCAGGCTCCTGCGCCGGGACGGTGGGCCTCGTCTTCCTTGGGCGGCAGACCGGTGAGGACCGGGACTCCTACTCCGGCGTCTACAACGACGGCACCCCCCACATGCTGGCCCTGTCCACGGCGGAGCGGGAGGTCATCTCCTTTGCAAAGGCCAACTGCGAAGGCCTGGTGGTCATCCTGGAGAGCTCCTCTCCCATGCAGATTGCAGAGCTGGAGGACGACGCGGGCATCGACGCCATCCTCTGGGTGGGCGGTGCGGGCTGCTCCGGCTATGAGAGCCTGGGGGACATCCTGGTGGGCGCGGTGGTCCCCTCCGGCAGGACGCCGGACACCTACCCCGCCGACTTCAAGAGGGACCCCACCTTCGCAAACCATGACGACGGCTCCGGCCGCTTTGTCTACACCAACGCCTATACCACGCTGGTGAGCAACTTCTCCTGGGAGGAGCACGCCAACGCCCCCTTCCACGAGTATGAGGAGGGGGTGTATCTGGGCTACAAGTACTACGAGACATCCTACGATGTCGGCTATCTGAAGGACTACTACAACCGGACCGACGGCGTGCTCTACCCCTTCGGCTACGGCCTCTCCTACACCTCCTTCTCCCAGGAGATCACCGCGCTGCGCGACCGGGGGGACGAGGTCGCCGTCACCGTTCGCGTGACCAATACAGGCAGCAGCCGTTTTACGGGGAAGGATATCGTGCAGCTCTACTTTACCGCGCCCTACACCCAGCTCGACCAGGACTACGGCATCGAAAAGCCCACCGCCGTCCTCCTCCAATTTGGAAAGACCGGCCTTCTCGCCCCCGGCGAATCTGAGGACGTTAAGCTCACCTTCCAAAAAGAAACCATGGCCTCATACTGTTCCACCCGGAATAACCTTGACGGCACGTTCGGCTGCTATGTCCTGGAGGAGGGGCAGTACACGCTCTCCATCCGGGCAAACTCCCATGAGGTGCTGGATGCCGGAGCCGTCTCCGTTCCAGCCACGGTCTGGTACGACGGCACAAACCCCCGCCGTTCGGAGACCGACGCCCAATCCAAGCTGAGCAGCGGCGGCGCGCCTCTGGGCTCTCCCGCATGGAGCGCCGACGGCGGCGAGGCGGCGTACCAGGCGGCCACCAACCAGTTTGCGCAGCTGCGCTCCTATATGTCGGACCCCTCCGTCAGCGGCGCGACGGTCCTCTCCCGCAGGGATTGGGCGGGCACCCAGCCCACCGCCCCCACAGACGGCGACCGCGCGGCCTCGGACACGGTGGTGCGCTGGATCGCCGAGTCGGACTCCACCAAATATGACTATACCGCCGACCCGCGCCTCGGCAACGGCCCGGGCAGCCTGGTCTACCAGGCGGACAGCCCCGCCACCGGGGCGGAGAACGACATCGTCCTTGCCGATCTGCGCGGGAAGGGCTATTACGACCCCACCTGGGACCTGCTGCTGGATCAGCTCACCTTCACCGACCTGGAGGAGCTGCGCCGCTGCCTCTTCGAGGCGGCTTATCAGACCGGGGCCATGATCTCTATCGGCAAGCCCGAGTCCGTGGAACACGACGGGCCCCAGGGCCTCACCCAGCCGGACCAGACCGGGCACAACTGGCTGGCGGGGACCTGCGCCTACCCCTCCGCGCCGGTGATGGCCGCCGGCTGGAACAGGGCTTTGCTCTACGAGCTGGGCTATATGGTGGGCCAGGAGGCGCTGATTGCGGGCATCAACGGCTGGTATGCCCCCGGGCTCAACCTCCACCGCTCCCCCTTCGGCGGCCGGGTCTCCGAGTATTTCAGCGAGGACAGCCTTCTCGCCGGCTGTCTGGGTGCCCAGACGGTATCCGGCGCGGGGGATGCGGGGCTATACTGCTCAGTCAAGCACCTGGTGCTGATCGACTCGGAGGGACACCGCAACCCGCACACGGCGGTATGGCTCACCGAACAGGCGCTGCGTGAGGTCTATCTCCGCCCCTTTGAGATCGCCCTGAAAACCGCCATGAAGACGATTCGCTACACCGACGCCGAAACAGGCGCCGCCAAGCTCAAAACCATGCGGGCGGGCGACTTCATCATGACCGGCGACTGCGCCGTGGGGAGTTACTGGACCTCCACCTGCTACGGGCTTCTCAACGGGGTAGTCCGGGGGGAGTGGGGGTTCCAAGGGTTCATCATCTCCGACATCAACCTCAACGCAAACCCCAACCGGGTGGACATGCTCCTGCGCTCCGGCAGCGACGCGCTCATGTCCACCCCCTACGGCAAGCGGGTGAACGTGCAGGACGCCGCCTCCCCCACCGCCGTCTCTTTACTCCGTCGGGCCGTCAAGAATATTTGCTATACCCTGGTCAACTCCAACGTCATGCAGGGGGTCCCCCCGGGCTCGGTGGTCCACTACGCCCCCGCCCCATGGAAGGTGGGGCTTACGGTCTTCGACATCATCTCCGGCCTGATTCTCATCTCTATGAGCGCGTGGCTCGTGCTCCGGGAGCTGGACGAGAGAAACCATCCCCAGCGCTACCGGGAGGATTGACCGCATCCCATAACAAAGAGGCCGCCGGCCGCAGTGCAAGCTGCGGCCGGTGGCCTCTTTATGTAGGGCTCGGCCCCACGGCGGTGATGGTGTTCTTTTTTATCCCATCACCGCAAGTTTTATTTTTTCAGCCATACGACGTGAGGCGCCCTGTTTGGGCACCTCACATCGCTGATTTCTATGACAGCTTACTGCAGCTCGGCCGGGATCCACCACAGGCCGTTGTTGTTGGTCTCCAGATAGGCCTTGAATTCGTCGGAGTGGTAGGCGGCCACGATGGCCTTGGCCCAGTCGGCATCCACATTCTCTGCCTTCACCACCACCTGGAGCACCAGATGGTCCAGCACGTCCTCGGTGGCAAGGGCGGAGGCCGGGTCGATGCCCGCATTGTAGACGATGCTGCCTGTGATGACCACGTAGTCAAAGTCCTGCATGCTGGCGGGGATGGTCAGAGACTTCATCTCGGTGAAGACCAGATTGTGGGGATTCTCCACAATATCGTCCTGGGTGGCGGCGGAGGGGTCCACGGAGTCGCTGAGCTTGATCCAGCCAATCTTCTGGAGCAGGAGGTAGGCCCGGGCGGTGTTGGACGCGTCGTTGGGTACGGCAACGAGCGCGCCGTCGCTCACCTCGTCCAGGCTCTCGTGGGTGCTGGAGTAGATTCCCGCAGGCACGGTGGGGATGGGGCTGATAGGGGTCAGGTCGCCGTTATAGTTGGCGTTGAAGTTCTCAAGATAGGCGGTGTGCTGCTCCACGTTCACATCCACCTCGCCGTCGTTCAGGGCGATGTCCGCGGCCAGCAGGTCGGACAGCTCCTCGGCCTTCAGGGTGTACCCCTCCTTCTCCAGGATGGGGACGATGGCGGCCTCAAAGAGCTCGGTATAAGGCCCCTGGGACTTACTGTAGGTGATGGTGCCCTTGTCGGTCGGGGCGGAAGTCCCGCTGGGGGCGGTGCTGGCGCTGGGCGTGGAGCTGGCAGAGGGGCGCGCGCCCTGGCCGCCGCAGGCGGCGAGGGCGACCAGAAGCGCGGCCGCAAGAGCGGAGATGGTAAGCTTTTTCATTTTTATAACCTCTTTCCTAAATTAGCGGTGTTCCCGAAGGCGGCGGGACAGGCTTCCGCCCACCGCCTGGAGCAGCTGGACAAAAATAATCAGAATCACGACGGTAAAAATCATCAAGGGTGTATTGAATTTCTCATACCCGTAGGTCAGCGCAAGATTCCCCACGCCGCCGCCCCCGGAGTACCCCGCCATGGCGGAGGCACCCAGCAGGCCCACTGTGCCGGTGGTCAGCGCCAGGACGATGGAGCCCAGCGTCTCGGGCAGGAGGAAGTAGCGCACGATCTGTAAGTTAGTGGCCCCCATGGCCTGGGCGGCCTCCAGGATACCGGGCGAGACCTCCAGCAGACTGTTCTCCACCAGCCGGGCCATGTAGGGGCTGATGTAGAGGATGAGGGGCACCAGGGCCGCCTTGCTGCCGATGGTGGTGCCGATAAGGGCCCGGGTCAGGGGCATGACGGTGACCAGTAAAATGATGAAGGGGACGCTGCGTACGATGTTGATGAAGTGCTCCAGGATAAAATAGACCACCCGGTTCTCCGCCAGGCCTCCCTTGCGGCACAGGACCAGCGCAAGGGCGAGAACGGTACCGATTACGCCGCCGATGAGCATGCCCCAGCCCACCATGTATAGGGTCTGCCCCCCGGAGAGGAGGAGCTTTTCGATGGTCACGCCAAATAGTTTCTCTTTCATACCGTTTCCACCCCTTCCCGCAGGATGCCCAGCGCGTCGATCCGCGCCTCGGCCGCCTCAATCAGCTCCTCCGGCCCGATGAGCTGGAGGACGAAGAGGCAGATAACGCTGTCCTGCAGCTCCTGTACGGTGGCGCAGAGGACGTTGACCTCCAGTCCCTCCGTCTTACTGATCTCCGCAATGACCGGTTTTTTCACGCTGTCCCCAACAAACTTGAGCCGCTCGACCCGGTAGTGCCGCCGCTCGGCCTGGACCATACCTAAAATGCTCTCGGGAATCTGGTCGCTGATGACAGTGCGGACAAATTCCCGGGTCGCCGTTTCACGGGGCCTCCCGAATACGTCCAGTACTGAGCCCTGCTCCACGATTTTGCCGTTCTCCATGACAGCCACTTTATTGCATACCCTTTGGATGACCTGCATCTGGTGGGTGATGAGTAGAATGGTGACCCCCATCTCCCGGTTGGTACGCTTGAGGAGGGCCAGAATGGACTCGGTAGTCTTGGGGTCCAGGGCGCTGGTGGCCTCGTCGCACAGGAGGATGGAGGGCCCGGTAGCCAGGGCCCTCGCGATGCCCACCCGCTGTTTCTGCCCGCCGGAGAGCTGGCTTACGAAGGTATCCCGTTTCTCCTCCAGCTCCACGAACCGGAGCACCTCCTCCACCCGCGCCCGGATCGTCTCCTTAGGGGTCCCGCCCAGAATCAGGGGCACCGCGACGTTCTGGAACACAGTCTTGGAGTCCAGGAGGTTAAACTGCTGGAACACCATGCCGATCTTCCGCCGGACCATCCGCAGCTCCGCCTTGGAGAGGGCAGACAGCGCCTGGCCATCCACGGTGACGGAGCCGGTATCGGGGGTCTCCAGCCGGTTCACCATGCGGATCAGAGTGGACTTCCCCGCGCCGGAGAACCCGATGATGCCGTAGATATCCCCCTGTTCCACATGGATGGACACATCCTTCAGCGCCTCCACCGCGCCATTCTTCCCGGCAAAGCGCTTGCTGACACGGTCCAGGCGAATCATCCCGTCTCTCCCTTCGTCAAATACCACAGGGCATATTCCGCGTACAGGCCCGCACCCAGCGCCAGAGCGTCCTCATCGATGTCAAAGTACCCGTTGTGGGCCGGGTGCAGGGTGCCGGGGAGGCTGGGGTTGGCGGTGCCCAGATAGGCGTAGACCCCGGGGACCTTATTTAAAAACTCGGCGAAGTTGTCCCCGCCCAAAGAGAGGGGACGGTTCGTCACCACATGGCCCGCTCCGAAGAGCTCCTCCGCCACGGCGGCGACCTCCTTGGAGACCTGGGGGTCGTTGGAGAGGGCGGGGGTCACGTCAGTCCAGAGGACCTCTCCCGTACCGCCGTAGAGCGCGGAAAGCTGCTCCACCGTCCGGGTGATCTCCTGGCGCACCCGCTCACGGGTGCCCTGGGAGATGGTCCTGGTGGTGCCCTCCAGCTCGGCGTCCTGGGCTACGGCGTTATAGGTGGTGCCCGCCGTCAGCTTGCCCACGCCGATGATGACGGGCTCCACCGGAGAGGTGCGCCGGGTGACGAGGGCCTGGAGCGCCACCACGATATGGCTTGCGATATACAGCGCGTCGGCCCCCAGCTGTGGGGTGGACACGTGGGCCGCTTTGCCGTGGACCAAAATGCGGAAGTGGTCCACCGCCGCGTTGTTGAGCCCCGCGGTGACGCCCACGGTGCCCACGGTCAGGTCAGCGGCCGTATGCAGGCCGAATACCCGCTCCACGCCCTTCAAGACCCCGGCGGCCACAAAGTCCTCCGCGCCCTTGCCGATCTCCTCCGCGCTCTGAAAGATGAGGCGGATCTCTCCGCCGAAGAGGTCCCGGTTCTCCTGGAGGACCTTGGCCGCGCCCAGGAGGCTTGCGGTGTGGGCGTCATGCCCGCAGGCGTGCATCACGCCGTCCACCTGGGAGCGGTACTCCACCTCGTTGGTCTCCTGGATGGGGAGCGCATCGATATCGGCCCGCAGGGCGACGGTCTTAT
>DATMXU010000022.1:0-12033 GCA_035562355.1 Pseudoflavonifractor sp. | reverse complement strand
TTTGAAAGGAGTGCACAGAGTGCAGACCATGAAATTCTTTTTTGGGCGATGTCGCAGTATCTCGCAGCAGGGACGAATCGCAACCTAAAATCAAAGGGCTCACCTGAAGGATGTGAATGTTAAGTGGGGAAAATCGATAGAGTGGTTGCCATTGACGTGTTGGTGATTGGCGGCGCGGGGGCCGGTGTAATGAGCGCTGTCAGAGCCGCTCAGTCGGGGGTTTCCGTTGCGCTGGTTTCCAAAGGCAGGGTGGGAAAGAGCGGCAACACCATCATGATCGGCGGCGGTTTCAGCATTGACGGGCACAGTGCCAGGAGGTTCTGCGATGAGGCTGACGCCAACCCGGAGTATACTCCGGAAGATGTCTTTGAAAAGCTGGTAACCAGCGGGTTTTTCCTGGGGGATCAGCAGCTGCAGCGGGTCTTCGCACAGGTCAGCGGCCCGGCCGTGCGGGAATGCCTGGACTGGGCCAAGGAAGCTAAACAGCTATTTTTGTTCAACCCTGGCTCCTGCAGCTGGCGCACGTCCGGCGCCGCCTTCGGGCGGACGGTGAGCTGTGGGCTGCAAGGCTACAGCCAAATCTCGGTGTTTGAAGACGTACTGATAGCCGAGCTGCTGACCAGCGGCGGGCGGGTATGCGGCGCGCTTGGCATCGACCTCTACAGCGGAGAGCTCATCCAGTATAACGCCGGGGCGGTGATTCTGGCCACAGGGGGCTTCCAGCCCTTCTCCGTCAAGAACTCCAACAGCGACATGACCGGGGACGGCATCGCGCTGGCCCTGAGGGCGGGGGCGCGCGCCGTGGATATGGAGTTCCTGCTGTTTATCGGCACCATCCTGGAACCGGCCTACGCGAAAGGCTCGCTGCTCCCTTTCCTTATGACTATCCCCGCAATCTTCCGGCTGAAGGCCAAAGTGACCGATTTGGACGGCCGTGAGCTGGAGTTCCCCTCCGACCCTCGGTATAAGGTCGGCCCCACCAGCGGCAAGGTCAACAAGCTGCTGATGAGCGAGTTCTATGGGCAGGGTATTTTCGAAAAATTTGACGGGCACGGGGGCGCGTTTTACTACGACTACTCCGCCTACAGCGGCGACGAGATACGTGAGGCCTTCCGGGCGCTGGCGGACGGGCATGAAAAGTGGCACCGCAAGGGCTATTATAACGGGATCGACCTCTTTCAGCTGGCGGAGGACATTATTCAAAACGGCAAGCGGATGAAGGTGACGCTGGGCAACGAATACAGTATGGGCGGCGTGGTGGTGAACCCCGACTTTTCCACCGATGTGGAGGGTCTCTACGCCGCAGGAGAGGTAACGGGGGGCACCTTTGGCGCTTTCCGCAGTGGGGACGGACTGACGGAGATGCTGGCGCACGGTTATGTGGCGGGCGTTTCCGCCGCCCGGTACGCGGACGCACACGAACGCCTCCGCCCCGAGGATGCGGAGGAAAAGGCCGCGCTGCTGCTGGCCCCGCTGGGACGTGAAGAGGGACTCAGCCCCATAGAGGCCAGAACCAGGCTGGAGCAAATATGCGACGAAGGTTTTAACTTCTTCCGGGATGGGAACAGGCTTGAGCGGGCCTATGAGCAGATCACGGCTCTGCGCCGCAGCCTTGACGGTCTGTCTGTGCCGGATGGCCGCTGCGCGTACAATTTGGAGTGGATGAATGCCGTTATTGTGCGCAACCTCAGCCTATGCGCCGAGCTTGGCATATACGCCGCGCTGCATCGGAAGGAGAGCCGGGGTACGCATCTGCGGGCTGACTATCCCCAGGTTAACAACGCCGAATACCTGTTTAATTTTGTTTCCCGCCTCAAGGATGGAGAACCCGTCTACGAAAAATTGACGCCAATCCCTCATGAGCTACCCCTTCCCGTCCAAAATTATTCCTCGGTTTCGGAGTTTATAGCGCAGCGGGTGCTGGCAAAGGAGAGTGGCGTATGAAGATCACCGTAAAAAAAAGTGCCGGGGAGCGGCAATATGAGCTGCCCACGGATACGGGGATTGCCACCGTGATGCAGGCGCTGGATTACATCTATGAAAATTTGGACCACAGCCTCGCCTATTTTCGGCACAGCGCCTGCTGTCAGGGCATCTGCGGCCGCTGCGCGGTGAGAGTGAACGGGCGCACAGTGCTGGCCTGTACGGAGAAGATCGATTTAAAGACAGAGCACCTTTTGCTGGAGCCGGCCGGGCAGCGGATCATCCGCGATCTGGTGACGGCCCCGGGAGGCAATAAAACTGTAGAAACCCCTGAGGAGGGTTGAAGAAGATTATGGATAAAACAGAGGAACGCATCCTGCAGATTATTGACAGCCGCCGGGACGACATCATCGCCTTTGCCCGGGACATTTACACCCATGCGGAGCTGGGCTATAAGGAGACGCGCACGGCCCACCGGTTTGAAGAACAGCTACATACCCTGGGTCTGCCGGAGATCCGGACCGGCCTTGCCGTCACCGGCGTGAAAGGCTACCTGAAGGAACCAGCGCGGGCGGAGGGCCCTGCATTGGCGCTGATCGGGGAGCTGGATGCCCTGCGCATCCCCAATCACAAATGCGCCAACCCCGACACACAAAGCGCCCACTGCTGCGGGCACCACGCCCAGCTCGCCGGGGTCGTGGGCGCGGCCTATGCCCTGACGGATGCCGGTGTGTCTGAGACGCTCGCCGGCAACGTGGTTTTCTTTGCCGTTCCCGCTGAGGAATACGGAGAGATTGAGTTTAAAAACAGCCTGCGGGAGCAGGGAGTCATCCGCTATGGAGGAGGCAAATGCGAGCTGATCCGTATCGGCGCTTTTGATGATGTGGACCTGAGTGTGGTACACCATAGCAGCAATGCGGGCATTTCTGTGGGAACCGGCAGCAGCAACGGCTTTGTGTCAAAAACCATCCGTATCAAGGGCCGGGCAGCCCACGCCGCGGGCGCGCCCCACCTGGGCATAAACGCCCTGAACGCGGCGGCGTTGGGGCATACCGCGCTGCAGTACCAGCGGGAGACATTTCAGGATAAGGATTCTGTGCGGGTGCATCCCATCATCACCAAGGGCGGGGATCTGGTCAACGTCATTCCAGATACGGTCACCCTGGAGACGCTGGTTCGGGCCAGCAACACCCAGGCGATTCTCGACGCAAGCCGCAAGACCGACCGGGCCTATAAGGCGGGGGCGGATGCGCTGGGCGCGGGCTATGAGATCGAAACTATGCCGGGTTATCTGCCCAAGTTTCCCGCCCCTGCACACCCCGCGCTGGTGGAGGCCGCCAGACTGGCGGCGCCCGGCAAGGAGGTGGAGCTGGTGGATCCCACTACCCACACCACAGGATCCACCGACGTGGGGGATCTCCAGCACATTCAGCCGGTGCTGTCCTTTTCCACCGGGGGAGTGGCAGGCGCTTTCCACTCCCCTTCCTTCGACGTGGTGGACGAGGAGGAGGCCTACATCGTAACTGCCAAAATTTTTGCTCTCTCCGCTTACCGCCTCCTCAAGGATAATGCGCGGGAGGCCCGGGATATTGTAGCCTGCTACACCGCCCCTCTATCCAAGAGCGGATATATCGACTTTATGGAGGCGCTCATCAGACAGGAAAAGAAGGAGGTGGCTGTAGATGAGTGAGAGCATTTCTCAGGCAAGCATCCGGGATGTCCGGCAGGCCTGCCGCCAGTTCGCCATGCTGTATTTCCAATTCTGCAGGACACTGGTGGACGCGCTGGGCGAAGAGGCCGCTTTCCCGCTGGTTCAGAAGACCATTTTCGAGTTGAGCCTGGACCGCACCGACCGCTCCCGCGCCAAAGCCATCGAGTTGGGGCTGGAACCCACGCTGCAGACCTTTTCTCAAGTCAACGATCTGCCGTTCATAGCCTGGAAGGCGTGGGAGCCCGAGATGGGCGGTGTCCGATGTCCCTATGCGGAGGCGTGGATCGGATATTATACCGAATATCCGTGGTTTCAGCGCTTCGCCTCTCTCTACTGCGACGTCATCGACACGACGAATATAGAGAACTTTTCCCGCACCACGTCCCATCGGATCACCAAAAATCTCCTCTGGGGCCAGGAAGCCTGTGAGCGCGAATATTTCGACAGCGAGCAGGTGCGAAACGGGACCTTTACCTATGGAAAACGGGAAGAGAAGGCGTCGCTGGAATAATGCCGCGCGTCTGCTCCGCACAGCTCCACAGCTTTTAGCCCTAATCAAATTTATGATGTAAGTGAGGAATTAACATATGGCCCAGCCATTTCAGCTGACAGACGAAGAATATCTCGCCCTCGACGAGACCGAGTTTCGCGCCCGCTTTCGTGAGCGCACTCATCATACGCTGGAAATCCAGCTGTACGCCGCGGCGTATAGGGGAAAGGCCCTGACATCCAACCAGGCGGACACGGCGAAGAGACTCAGCGGATTGTGGCGGCAGCGCGGACTTTCAGAGACAGCCCACGAATACCGCCTGGCCCAGCAGTATATCGCATTGGCCGACACGCTTTCCCAGGGCAAGGCAGTCGACCTGACCTCCTATGCTCCCCAGCCGGTATCGCCGGAACAGGCCGACGCCTTTTTCACTATCCTGTATGAGCGCCGGTCCGTACGCGAATTCACAGCCCAAAGAGTATCGGATGAAAGCATCGACCAAATCCTGAACGCGGGGCTGTGGGCGGCCCATTCCTGCAACCTGCAGTCCATCCGCTATCTGGTGGTAAGGGAGGAGACGTCCCCCGGGCTGTTTCTGGGCAGCGACGTGCCGGGCGGGCCCGTGCATCTGGTGGTGCTGCAGGACTCCCGCGTCTACAAGGCCAATCCACGCAACCCGGTGCGCAACCGCCTGCTGGATGCCGGCGCCGCCGCCCAGAACCTCGCGTTGGCTGCCCACGCGGCAGGCCTTGAGGGCGTATGGCTGACCTTCAACGACACCATCATAGACCGCCTGCGCAGCCGTTTTTCCCTGCCGGATTATATCGATATCGTCACCTATGTGGACGTGGGCTATGGCGACCAGACGCCGCTGCCCGTGCTGCGCCCCAGCGTCGCGGACGTGGTGCTGGGCAGAGGATAGGCCTCTTGCCGAAAAACGCCGGACGGGGCCGAAAGCCCCTGACGCACCCTACTAAAATCAGGAGAGTGACCCATTATGAAATTCGGGAAAAAACGTACGCTATCGCTGATCACGGCGATTTTAACAGTTATCCTCATCTTATCCTTTACCGGCTGCGCGCCGGCCGCACCCACGGCCACCCCCGGCAGCGCGGTTCCCTCCACCCCTGCTACAACCCCTGATACGCCCACCGCGTCCAAGGTGATCAACATTGGCATTACCAACGACCCCGCCACCGTCAATCCCCTGGCGGGCAACAATGTGTTTGCCTCCACCGCGTCCAGGCTTCTCTTCCTGCCACTGGCAGCCCTGAACGGGGATCTGGGGTTCACGTATCAGCTGGCCGAATCCGTCACCACTGAGGATAACCAGCTGTTCACTGTCAAGCTCAATCCCAATGTCAAATGGACCGATGGTAATCCCGTCACCACCGACGACGTGCTGTTCTCCCTGGGTATCTACACCAATCCCGATGTGGGGGCGCAATCCCCAAGCACCTATAACACCATCGTCGGTACCGACAATGCCGGCCTGAACACCTCCGGCTCCGAGGTGCCGGAGGGTGCGAAGAAGGTTGACGACACTACCCTCACCATTGAGACCAAATATCCCATCACCCTGGATATCTTCAACCTGACCGTCGGACAGAGCCTACGGACTCTTCCGAAACACATCTTAGGACAGGAGGACCCCAAGAGCATCATAAAGTCCGCCTTCCTGCAGGCACCGGATGTCACCAACGGCCCCTTTACGTTTAAGGAATACGTGGCCGGTCAGTATCTCTCCTATGAGGCAAATAAGGACTATTATCTGGGAGCGCCCAAGATTAACACCCTGAACTTCAAGATCCTCAGCGGCACCCAGATTACCGCACAGCTGGAGAGCGGCGAGATCGACATGAACTTTCCGCTGGTGGGCAACATCCCCTACGACGACTACGAGCGCGTCCGCGGCCTGACTAACGTGCGCGCCGAGGAGGGCATTCCCAGCAACGTACAGGTGCTGTTCATCAACAGCCAGGTCGTGGACAATGTAAAGGTGCGTCAGGCCATGAGTCTTGCCATAGACCGCGACAGCATCCTGCAGAACATCCTCAAGGGCGACGGCTACATCACCAAAACGCCGGTCACCAACCGGATCCAATACTGGAACGAGGAAGCCTCCACCCCCGAATACGACATTGAGAAGGCAAAGCAGCTGCTGGCGGAATCCGGCTGGGATCTCTCCAAGGCGCTGGTGTTCTCCGTTCCCACGGGCAATACCACGCGGGAAAAGGTGGGCACCATAATCGCGGAAAGCCTGAAGTCCATCGGCCTCAACGTCACCATCCAGAAGGCCGACCTGGCCACCACCCTGGGCAACGTCCAGAAAAGCAACTATGATCTCTCCATCATCGGCATGCCTGACGTTCCGCTGAACATCATCAGCTATCTGCGCGTCTACGCCTCCACCAAATACACCTGGACCCAGTACAGCAATCCTGTGGCCGACGGGCTGGTGGACACCATCCTCTCCAGCGTGGACGATCAGGTACTGAAGTCTTCCTATCTGGAGCTGCAGCAGCTGATCGCCGACGAGGTGCCGGTGGCCGGTATCTACTCCGAGCATGCGCTGCGCGCCATCAATAAGCGGGTCACCTACGGCGAACTCAAGGAGTACGGCGCGCTGCTGGATGTTGAGAAATGGGACGTAGAGTAAGCAGCCGGTTTCATCGCACCCGGCAAAAGGTCTGAAACGGGGGAAGGGCACTATGCAAAAGGCTCTGTTGCAGGTGGAAAATCTGCAGGTGCTGTTCAAAAGAGAACATGACACGGTGGTGGCTGTCGACGAGATGAGCTTTACTGTGCGCCAGGGTACCAACCTGGCGCTGGTGGGCGAATCAGGCAGCGGAAAAAGCGTCACGTCCCTGGCGTGTCTGCACCTGCTGGGCGGCAACGGAGGGATCGCCCAGGGGCGCATCCTGTTTGACGGCCGGGATATCACCCGCGCCGGCGAGCGGGAAATGCAGAAGCTGCGCGGCGCGCAGATGTCCATGATCTTTCAGGAACCAATGACCAGCCTCAACCCTGTGCTTTCCATCGGCTATCAGCTGGGCGAGTCCCTGCGGCTGCATACGGACATGACCCCTGCCCAGATTAAGGTCCGCAGCCTGGAGCTGCTCTCTCAAATGGGCATCCCCAACGGGGAAAAGGTGTTGCGGGGCTACCCCCATGAGCTTTCGGGCGGCATGCGGCAGCGGGTGATGATCGCCATGGCGCTGGCCTGCAGCCCCAAGCTGCTCATCGCCGACGAGCCTACCACGGCGCTGGACGTGACCATCCAGGCGCAGATCCTGGACCTTTTAAAGAAACTACAAAAGGAAACGGGCATTACACTGCTGATTATCACCCACGATTTCGGCGTGGTGGCTGAGATGGCTGACGAAGTGGTGGTCATGTATGCGGGCCTTGCAGTGGAAAAGGGGACTGTGGACGAGCTGTTCAGCCGTCCACAGCACCCTTACACCGAGGGGCTGCTCAAATCTATCATTCCGCTCGACGCCTCAATGGGTTCGGCGCTCTACTCCATCCCCGGCGTTGTACCCGAGATCACCCGGCATCAGCAATGCTGCCCCTTTTATCCCCGCTGCCCCTACGGAGTCGACCTGTGCAGCCAAAAGCTGCCCCCTCTGCAGGAATCCTCACCCGGCCACCTCGTCCGGTGTTTCTTGGGAGGCAACCCATGAGTGATGCAGCACAGCCGCTGCTGCGGCTTGAACACACAAAAGTCTATTATCCTCTCCGCGGAGGGGTGTTTTCCCGGATCACCAGCCATGTGAAGGCCGTGGACGACGTGTCCTTTTCCATTCATCCTCATGAAACGCTGGGCCTGGTGGGTGAATCCGGATGCGGAAAATCCACCATCGGACGGGCGATTATGCGCCTGGAGGACATTACGGCCGGGCGCATCCTGTTTGATGGCGAGGACATCACCGGCCATACACGCAGGCACATGCGCACCGTCTGGCCCCGAATGCAGATGGTGTTCCAGGATCCCTATTCCTCTCTGAACCCCCGCAAAACTGTGGAGGACACTCTGGCGGAAATTCTCCTGGTACATAGGGTCGTACCCCCGGCGGAGGTAGACGGGGAAATCGACCGAATTCTGGGGCTGATCGGCCTGAATCCGGACAGTAAAAAGCGGTATCCCTATGAGTTCTCGGGCGGACAGCGCCAGCGTATCAGCATTGCTAAAGCACTGACCCTGCGCCCGAAACTGCTGATCTGCGACGAGGCCATCTCGGCACTGGACGTCTCCATTCAGGCGCAGATCCTCAGCCTTTTTCAGGAGCTGCGGGGCAAGCTGGGGCTCACCTATCTGTTCATCGCCCACGGACTTGGCGCGGTCAAATACACCAGCGACCGCATCGCTGTGATGTACCTGGGCAAAATCGTGGAAATCGCCAAAACTGAGCTGCTGTTCTCCGATCCCAGGCACCCTTACACGCAGGCGCTGCTCAGCGCCTATCCGGATCCCAATCCCCACAACAGGGGCAGGAACCGGATCGTCCTGGGCGGCAGCGTACCCAGTCCCGCTGACCCGCCCTCCGGCTGCCGTTTCCGCACCCGCTGCCCCTTCGCGCAACCTCTGTGCTCCGAAAGCATTCCGGAGCTTGCGGGGGACGGAGACCACAGCGCCGCCTGCCATTTTCAAATCAGCCGCAGCGACTGGAGGGCGCAGCCATGAAAAATTATCTGATCCGCAGGATCCTGATTGCCATCCCCATCCTGCTGGGCATTACCCTTGTATCCTTTTTCATCATTACCCTCGCACCGGGCAGCCCGGTAGACCTGATGGTCAGCCCCGATATGACCGAGGAGGCCCGCCTTGCCATGGAACGCTCCATGGGACTGGACGCCCCTCTTCACAGCCAGTACCTGACCTGGCTTTCCAACCTGCTGCGGGGGGATCTGGGCTATTCCTACAGCTCCTACCGCCCGGTGGCTCAGATCATAGGTGAGCGGCTGCCCGCCACTTTTCTGCTGATGGGGACGTCGCTTCTGATCGGGTTTCTGGTAGCCGTACCGTTGGGCATACTCAGCGCGCTGAAGCAGCATTCTGTTTTTGACTATCTGGCTACCTTCGTCGCCTTCTTCGGGGTTTCGGCGCCCAACTTCTTTCTCGGCCTAGGGCTGATCTTCCTGTTCAGTGTCAAGCTGGGGGTTCTTCCCTCCAGCGGGATGTTTACGCTGGGGGGCGGGGGTGGAGTGGGAGATGTCGTACGCCATATGGTGCTGCCCTGCACGGTGTTGGCCGTTAATATCTCGGGCCGTTTCATCCGGTATGTACGCTCGGCCATGCTGGAGGTGCTGGGGCAGGATTATCTGCGCACTGCCACAGCCAAGGGAGTGCGCTACTGGGGCCGAATCACCGTCCACGCACTGCGCAATGCGCTTCTGCCCCTCATCACCCTTATTGGCCTTGAGATCCCGGCGCTGCTGGGTGGGGCCGTGGTGACCGAGCAGATCTTCGTGTGGCCTGGTGTGGGCCGGCTGACTATGGACTCCATCCTTATCCGCGACTACCCTGTGCTGATGGGACTGAATTTGATGGCCGCGGTGATGGTGCTCCTGTCCAGTCTGCTTACAGATATCGTCTACGCGGTAGCCGATCCCCGGATTAAATACAGGTAGGGAGGGAAACCCTTGTCCGGAAAAACAAAACAAAAGGGCGGCCGCTCCACCGAAAACGCGCTGCGGCTCTGGAGACGGTTTTGCCGGCACAGGCTGGCGGTGGCGGGGCTCATCATCATCCTGCTGATCGTTCTGTGCGCGGTCTTTGCCAGCCAGATATCGCCCTTTGATCCCTATGAAATCAGCTATACCTTTGAGGCCTCGCCCGATGGGGTGCATCTGTTGGGAACAGACCAGGTTGGCCGGGATGTACTGAGCCGCCTTATATTCGCCTCACGGGTTTCCCTTCTGGTAGGGCTGGGGACCGTGGCGTTCACCACGCTGCTTGGCCTTGTGCTGGGCCTCGTATCGGGCTGGTACGGGGGTGCGGCAGACTTTCTCATTATGAGAATTGCCGACGTTTTCATGTCCTTTCCCATGCTGCTGCTGATCATGGTGGTCAGCAGCATCGTGGGCCCCGGGCTGGACCGGATCGTCTTTATCATGGGCATACTGGGCTGGCCCTCCGTGGCACGGCTGGTACGGGGCAATGTGCTGTCCATCCGACAGGCGGACTACGCCAAGTCCGCCGTGGCGCTGGGCTTTTCCACACCGCGCATCCTGCTGTTTCACGTGCTGCCCAATACCCTGGGACCGATCCTGGTACAGGCCACCTTCGGTATTGCCCAGGCCATCATTATGGAGTCGGCGCTGAGCTTTTTGGGCATGGGTGTCAACCCGCCCACGGCCAGCTGGGGGAATATGCTCACCGACGCCCAGTCCCTCACCACCCTGACCGAAAAGCCGTGGCTCTGGGTCCCGCCGGGAATTATGATCCTGCTTTGCGTGCTGGCCTTCAACTTTGTGGGCGACGGCCTGCGTGACGCGTTGGATCCAAAAACAAATAAATAGGAGGAATATGCATGAGCGAGCTGATAGACATAGAGCGCGGCATCCATGCGCAAAGCGTGGAAAGCTGGCACCATCTGCACCGAAATCCCGAGCTCAGCATGAGAGAATACAACACCGCCGACTACATCGAACGGGCCCTGAGGGAGACCACCGGAGTGGATAGGGTTAAGCGTGTGGACGAAACCGGGGTCTGGGCCGAGCTGGTCGGAACAGCCTCCCGGCAGGGGCCGGAGAGAACGCTGGTGCTGCGGGGTGATATGGACGCGCTGCCCATTCAGGAGAAAAACGAACTTCCCTTCCGCTCCGCCGTCCCCGGCGTCATGCACGCCTGCGGACACGATGTGCATACCGCTTCGCTGCTGGCCTCCGTTCGAATACTGGAGCAGTACCGGGACCGGATTCCGGGAACGGTCTGGTTCTTTTTCCAGCCCGGCGAGGAGGTGATGGGCGGGGCGCTGACTTTCCTTGCGGACACCGAGATCGACTTTGAACGGGTAAGCGGCGCCGTAGGCATCCATGTGGCCGGCAATCTGGAGGCCGGTAAAATACGCCTGAAGGAGGGACCCGTGCTGGCCAGCGCGGACACGCTGCATTTCCGCATCCTGGGGGAGAGCGGACACGCCGCTTACCCCGCCGCCGCCAGGGACGCCGTCGTGGCCGCGGCTAACCTAATCGTCCAGCTGCAGACGCTGGTCTCCCGGGAGGTCGGCGCCACTGATTCTGCGGTGCTCACGCTGGGGCGGATTGCAGGGGGCACCAAGGATAATATTATTGCGCAAGAGGTGCGGATAGACGGCACGCTCCGCACCCTGAGCAAGGAGGTCAGGGCCCATCTGCAGCAGGCCATCCGGCGCGTCTGCGACGGGATCGGGCTGTCCCTTCGGGTCACCATTGAGCTGGAAATCGAGCAGGGCTCCGTGCCGCTGGTCAACGACGGTGCATACGTTAAGCTGGCCGAACGGGCCGCCAAAAGGGTGCTGGGAGAGGACAGTGTGTCCTGGTCGGATGTCCCCGGCCTTGCCGGAGAGGATTTTGCCTATTTTCTGGATCGCGTGCCGGGGGCCTTCGTATTTATCGGCTCTCAGACCCCCGGCGGGCCTCCGGCCAAGGGCCACACGCCTGAATTTTATACCGACAAGGACGCATTGCGGGTAGGCTCGCTGCTGCTCAGCAGCGTGGCCCTGGAGTTTTTCGGGGTAGACTACTAAGGGATGCCTGGGGCGCCTCGCTTATATTGACCCGTTTTGACGCCGTTGGCATACTGGCTGTAAGGGTCACTGAGCAGGCAATACTACGCGCTGTTAAACAGGCCACTTCCCTCTGCGGTTACCCTGCCTGCAGCGAGCTGAATAGCACTGATCCTTCTGAAGAGGCAATCATTAAT
>DATMXU010000021.1:0-2786 GCA_035562355.1 Pseudoflavonifractor sp. | reverse complement strand
GGAGAGTATTATGTACAATCTATTAATTGGCGGCGCTGCAGGCCAAGGCGTGGATACTACTGCGGCAATATTGGAGCGCTGGATTAAACAGTCGGGCTGCGGCGTATTTACAATGCGCGATGTAATGTCGCGTATTCGGGGCGGGCATAACTTTTCGCGTATTCGTTTTGGCGCGGAGGCACCCCATTGCCACAGCGAAGAGCTGGACGGCATCATCGCCCTCAATGAAGAAACCATAGCCATCCACCGGAAGGATTTGCGGCAGGGCGGATTTATCCTCTGTGACAGCGCCATCAAAACAGACGATAATCACGTGATCAAGCTCGACATGGCAGCCATAGCGCAGAAACTGGGCAATGCGCGTGTGGCGAGCAGCGTGGCCGTCGGCGCAGCGCTAAAGCTGTTCGGTATCCCCATGAGCACCGAGCAGGCGGACAGCGTTTTCCGAAAATCCGTGAGCGCGGAATATATCGATATCAATGTCCAAGCGGCACAGGCCGGATATCATGCGGCGCCGCAGAGGTTTGAGCACGCCGGGGGGGATGCCTCCGATCACATGATCATTTTCGGTAACCAAGCGCTGGCGCTGGGCGCCCTGGCAGCGGGGCTGCAGTTTTATTCGGCATACCCAATGTCGCCCTCCACCTCCATTATGGAGTACTTATCGCAAAAATCCGCGGAAACAGGAATTGTTGTGGAGCAGGCCGAGGATGAGATTGCGGCAATCAATATGGCGATCGGCGCCTCTTTTACGGGCGCGCGGGCAATGACGGGCACCTCAGGCGGCGGTTTCAGCCTGAAAGTGGAGGCGCTTGGTCTATCCGGCATGGCTGAAATTCCGCTTGTCGCGGTGGATGTGCAGCGCCCCGGTCCTGTCACCGGTTTTCCTACCCGAACCGAACAGAGCGATTTGAACTTTGTCATTTCTGCTTCGCAGGGGGAATTCCCACGCATGGTCATCGCGCTGCGCCACCACGAGGATGCGTTTTACCAAACCATTCGCGCTTTCAATATGGCGGAAAAATATCAGATCCCGGTGATTCTGCTCAGTGACCAGTATCTGGCCGACTCTACGGTCACCATTCCGGCGCTGGATCCTCGCAGGATTGCGCTGTACGAACCGGAAGACGGACCTGCCGGAGGGGATTACGCCCGTTATCGTTTTACGGAAAGCGGCATTTCTCCACGCAAATTTCCCGGAACGGGTGACGGCTTTGTTACCGCCGACACCGACGAGCATGACGAGTATGGACATATTGTGGAGGACAGCGAGACCCGTATCCGCATGATGAACAAACGTATGGGCAAGCTGGCGCTGATAGAGCAGGAGCTTCTGGAGCCCGAATTACTGGGTGACCAGTCCCCCGACGTACTGCTTCTGGGCTGGGGGTCTCTGTACGGTCCGCTGGAGGAGGCCGTACGCCTGCTCAACCAAGAGGGCACAACGCGATATGGCGCGCTGGTGTTTGGCGATATCTGGCCGCTCCCGCAAAAATTGCTGAGACAGATGGCCGCATCGGCCAAGTACCTGATCCATGTTGAACAGAACTATACCGGTCAGCTCGCATCGCTGATCTGTGAAGTTACGGGGATTAAAACGGATGCCGGAATACTGAAATATGACGGCAGGCAGCTGAGCGGCGAGGAAATTGCGGCTCGAATCGTAAAGGAGGGATTTTAATGGGCGGGCATGTATTTGACACCTGTGAGACAGCCTGGTGTCCGGGCTGCGGAAACTTCAGTATATTGAATTCTCTCAAAAAAACGCTGGAGGTCTTGGGAAAGGACCCGCATGATGTGCTGATGGTGGGCGGCATCGGGCAGGCCGCAAAAACGCCCCAATACATCAGCGCAAACAGCTTTTGCGGACTTCACGGCCGCGCGGTGCCGCCCGCCGCGGCAGCAAAAATCGTGAACCCCAGGCTGACGGTCATTATCAATACCGGAGACGGCGACAGCTACGGTGAGGGCGGCAATCACTTTATCCACAACATCCGCCGCAATGTG
Source organism: Pseudoflavonifractor sp. (assembly GCA_035562355.1). Taxonomy (GTDB): domain Bacteria; phylum Bacillota; class Clostridia; order Oscillospirales; family Oscillospiraceae; genus Pseudoflavonifractor. The sequence continues at coordinate 779 of DATMXU010000021.1, read as the reverse complement.
GATATTACGCATTTCATCCACGACAATCAGGTGTATGGCCTGACAAAGGGACAGGCTTCTCCCACCGCGGACGAGGGCGCTGTAAGCGGCGTACAGGTGGACGGCAACTACAATATTCCGCTCAACCCGCTCCTTTTGGCCATTGCAGCTGGGGCAGGCTTTGTGGCCCGCAGTTTCAGCGGCAGGCCGCAGCATCTGGAAGAGATGATGAGACGCGCCATTTTGTTTAAAGGCTATGCCATGGTGGATATTCTGCAGCCCTGCGTCAGTTTCAACAAGGTCAACACCCATGTCTGGTATAATAAACGTGTTTATGAATTGGATGACACCCATGACGCGGGCGACCGCCTAATGGCCATGGAGAGAGCCATGGAATTCGGCGAGCGCATCCCCATCGGCGTGTTGTATGAAAAGGAGCAGCCCACCTATCACGAAAAGCACCGCTCATTGAAGGATGGTAAGGTTTTGGCGGCACGGCGCAACGACCCTGCTCTCATCGATAAGCTTATCCATGAGATGATCTAGCGCAGCCGCCAAAAGCACCCCGTTAAATTACGCTCTCTCGTTCTACTCCGGCAAAAAGACCGTCGACTAAAGTCGACGGTCTTTTTTAGCCTGTCAAAGAAGTCCTACGGGACCTCCTTGACAGGCTGCTACACTTTTTGAAACACCGTAAGAAGTTTCAAAAAGTGGTTTTCCTACACGCGAAAGGGAACCCTGACGGTTCCCTTTCACACTATCCCTCCCTCCGAGATGTTCCGCCTGGGTGTTTTTTGACA
>DATMXU010000020.1:0-12096 GCA_035562355.1 Pseudoflavonifractor sp. | reverse complement strand
ATAATGGATGATACATATTTCTACTTCGGGAGGGGGAGCAGCGCTATGGAGGCATCCATGCTGCAATTTCTGTTTCAACTGGCAAAGGGTCTCGCCCAGCAGTTCGGTCCCAACTGCGAGGTGGTGGTCCACGACCTGACCTCCAACGACGAGGATAACTCCATTGTGGCCATCGAGAACGGCCAGATCACCGGGCGCAAGGTGGGGGACGGCCCCTCCCACGTGGTGCTCGAAGCCCTGCGCAATGACCGGGAGAACGTGCCCGATCACCTGAGCTACCTCACCAAGACCAAGGACGGCAAGATCCTCAAGTCCTCCACCATCTACATACGGGACGACGACGGGAGGGCCATCGGGGTCTTTGCCATCAATTACGATATCACGCTCATGCTGGCGATGGAGGAGCAGCTGCGCCTCTTTACCGCCACCGACCTGCCCAACCAAGAGCCGGAGCGCATCTCCCGCAACGTGTCCGACCTGCTGGACGAGCTCATCGACCAGAGCGTGGCCCTGGTGGGCAAGCCCGTGGCCCTCATGAGCAAGGAGGACAAGGTGCGGGCCATCCAGTTCCTTAATGACACGGGGGCCTTCCTCATCACCAAGTCGGGCGATAAGGTATGCAAATTCTTCGGCATCTCCAAGTACACCCTGTACAGCTACATCGACGAATCCAAGGCCTGAGCCTGATATAAAGTACCGTTCCGGGAAATCCGGAGCGGTACTTTTTTCAATATTGGAACTCTCTCTCCCTCAAATCCAGCGCATTACACAAAATGCCCCTGCCTAATTTTGACGGAACGCCGAAATCATGGAAACGAGGCAAAAATGAACTTGTATTCGCAGGCAAGATAGAGTAAAATGATGACGCGAACAGTTGGAAACGTTTCCATGAAACGTTTCCAACCCCACCCAAACGAATAAGGAGGATTACATCATGAAGAAAAGACTGCTTGCTCTTGCTCTCTCCGGCGCGATGATGGCCACCCTGCTGGCTGGCTGCGGCGGCACCGGCGGCACCCCTTCCCCCGCTCCCTCCGGCAGCGTTTCTCCCTCTCCCTCCGCCAGCGAGCCCGTCAAGGCCACCGGCTCGGTCTATTACCTCAACTTCAAGCCCGAGCAGGATACGCAGTGGCAGGACCTGGCCAAGGCCTACACCGCCGAGACCGGCGTGAGCGTGAAGGTGGTCACCGCCGCCTCCGGCACCTATGAGACCACTCTGATGGCCGAGATGGGCAAGAGCGCCGCGCCCACCCTCTTCCAGGTCAATGGCCCTGTGGGGCTCAACAACTGGAAGGATTACTGCTACGATCTCTCCGGCTCCCAGCTCTATAGCGAGCTGACCAGCGAGGACTTTGCCCTGAAGGATGGCGACAAGGTGGCCGGCATCGCCTACGTCATTGAGTCCTACGGCCTCATCACCAACAAGACCCTTCTACAGAAGGCGGGCTACACCACCGACGACATCAAGAGCTTTGCCGACCTGAAGAAGGTGGCTGAGGACATTACCGCCCGTAAGGACGAGCTGGGTTTCTCCGCGTTTTCCTCCGCCGGTATGGACAGCTCCTCCGATTGGCGCTTTAAGACCCATCTCGCTAACCTCCCCCTCTACTTTGAGTACCAGACCGAGGGCATGACCCCCGGCACCATCAAGGGCACCTATCTCGACAACTACAAGAACATCTGGGACCTGTACATCAACAATTCCACCGCCTCCCCCAAGGAGCTCTCGGCCAAGACCGGCGACGACTCCCGCAACGAGTTCCTGGCCGGCGAGGCCGTCTTCTTCCAGAACGGCTCCTGGGAGTACGGCAACCTGACGGGCGACGGCAAGTTCTCTGACGACGACCTGGCCATGATCCCCATCTACATCGGCGTGGGCGACGAGGCCAATCAGGGCCTGTGCACCGGCACCGAGAACTACTGGTGCGTCAACAGCGAGGCCAAGGAGGAGGACATCCAGGCCACCCTCGACTTCCTCGCCTGGTGCGTCACCAGCGAAAAGGGCACCACCGCCATGGGCAACGACATGGGTTTCGTCATCCCCTTCAAGAAGGCCGTGGACTCCCCCAACCTCTTCGTCAAGCAGGACCGGGCCTATACCGACTCCGGCAAGACCCCCGTGTCCTGGAACTTCCCCACCATGCCCAGTGAGGAGTGGAAGAACGGCGTGGGCAGCGCCCTCACCGCCTATGCCGCCGGCACCGGCGACTGGGACGGTGTGGTCTCCGCCTTCGTGGACGGCTGGGCCACCGAATACGCTCTGGCCAACGGCTGAGAAACAGTGTAAAATAATAGGCGAGGGCGAACAGAGGGCTCTGTTCGCCCTCGCCCTCAGACTATCAATAAACCCTCCATCTAAAAGATTCGGAGGGAGGGATAGTGTGAAAGGGAACCGTCAGGGTTCCCTTTCGCGTACAGGAAAACCATATTTCATTCCTTTTAAAGGAATGAAATGTGCAGCAGCCTGTCAAAAAATCTTTTGACAGGCTGAGCGAACAGAGAGCTCTGCTCGCCCCCGCCCCGTAAAATAACCAATTCTAGTCAGGGGGGAAAGGTATGGAAAAGGCTATCCGGCGCTACTGGCCCATCTTTGCGCTGCCCACGCTGGCGGCTTTTCTGATCGGTTTCATCATTCCCTTCGCGCAGGGGATCTACCTCTCGTTTTGTAAATTCGCCACGGTGAGAAACGCATCCTGGGTGGGTGTGGGCAACTATGTCAAAGCCCTGAGCGATGCCACCTTCAACAGTGCGTTCTGGTACACCGCGGCCTTTACGGTGGTCTCTACCGCCGCCATCAACGTGCTGGCCTTCGCCATCGCCCTCCTCCTCACCAGGGGCATCCGGGGTACCAATGCCTTTCGCACCACCTTCTTCATGCCCAACCTCATCGGCGGCATCGTCCTGGGGTATATCTGGCAGATTCTGCTCAACGGCGTACTGAGCATCATGGACCATCATCTCCTGGCCCTGGACGCGAAGGCCGGTTTTTGGGGCCTTGTCATCCTCATGTGCTGGCAGCAGATCGGCTATATGATGATCATCTATATTGCGGGGCTCCAGAGCATTGATGACTCCCTCCTGGAGGCCGCCCGGATCGACGGGGCCACCAGCGGACAGGTCCTGTGGCGCATTAAGATACCCATGGTCATGCCCTCCATCACCATCTGCACCTTCCTCACCCTCACCAACGGGTTCAAGCTCTTCGACCAGAACCTGGCCCTCACCGGGGGAGAGCCAAACCACGCTTCCGAGCTGCTGGCCCTGAATATCTACAACACCTTCTACGGCCGATCCGGCCCCCAGTGGAAGGGCATCGGCCAGGCAAAGAGCGTCATCTTCTTCCTGCTGGTGGTCGCCATCTCCCTTATCCAGCTCCGGCTCACCCGGTCTAAGGAGGTGCAAAGCTGATGGAGAAGAAAAAAAGCCGCTCCGGCCTTGCCTGGAGCGTCGTCATGACGGTGGTGTGCATCCTCTATATGTACCCCATCTTCATGATTTTGATGAACTCTTTGAAAAAGGAGACCGCCATTACCACTGCCGGGGCCTTCCAGCTCCCCGCGGCAGATACCTTTGCGGGCCTCTCAAACTATGTCAACGCGGTAAACGCCAAGGGCTTTTTCCAGAGCTTTTGGTACACTTTCTTCATCACGGTATCCTCGGTGGCTCTCATCCTCATCTGCTGCTCCATGCTGGCATGGTACATCACCCGGGTCCACAACGTTATCACCAAGGGCATCTACTACCTGTGCGTCTTCTCCATGGTGGTGCCCTTTCAAATGGTCATGTTCACCCTCTCCTCCATGTCGGACACACTGCGGCTCAACACGCCCTGGAACATCTGCGTCATCTACCTGGGGTTCGGTGCGGGGCTTGCCGTATTCATGTTCTCGGGCTTTATGAAGACCATCCCCATCGAGGTGGAGGAGGCCAGCATGATCGACGGCTGCAACCCCGTCCAAACCTATTTCCGCATTGTCTTTCCCATGCTTAAGCCCACCCTCATCTCCGTGGGTATTCTGGAGGCCATGTGGGTCTGGAACGACTACCTCCTGCCCACTCTGGTGCTGGACCTGGAGAAGTATAAGACCATCTCCATGCTCATCCAGTACTTCCGCGGCAGCTACGGCCGGGTGGAGATGGGCCCCATGATGGCCTGCATCATGCTGACCATCTTCCCCATCGTTGTGGTGTACCTCTTCTGTCAGAAGTATATCATCAAGGGCGTCGTGGCCGGCGCGGTCAAGGGGTAAACTTTTTTTGGGGGGGCATCCCAATGCCCCTGCCCGGCAAGCTGCAAACATGAGAACAGGGGGATGGTCCCATGACGATCAAGGATATTGCCCGGCTGTCGGGCTACGCGGTGGGCACGGTCTCCCGGGCGCTCAACGGCAGCCCCAACGTGTCCCCCGAGGCGAGAGAAAAGATCATGGCGGTGGTGGAGGAGCACCACTTCCGCCTCAATAGCAATGCAAAGCACCTCAAGCAGCAGGCCGTCAGCGGTATCGCCGTGGTGGTCAAGGGCACCCAGAACATGCTCTTCGCCACTCTGGTGGAGCGTATCCAGGAGCTGACGCGGGCCAAGGGCTACGCCTGCCTCATCTACTACATCGATGAGGACGACGACGAGCTGGGGCAGGCCATGCAGATCATCCAGGACCGCAAGCCCCTGGGCATCCTCTTCCTGGGCAGCAACCAGAGCTATTTCCGGGAGCGTTTCCCCCTCATCGGCCAGCCCTGCGTCCTGGTGTCCAACAGCGCCGCCGCTTTGGGGTTCCCCAACCTCTCCAGCGTGTGCACCGACGACGCGGCCGCCGCCGCCATGGCGGTGGACGCCCTGCTGGGCCTGGGCCATACCCGCATCGCCATCCTGGGCGGCCGGATGGGCTCCTCCGACGCGGCCTCGGCCCGTTACCAGGGCTGCGTCCACGCCTTTGAGTCCCATGGCCTCCCCTTTGACGAGGTCCGCCAGCACGAGATGGCCCGGTTCACCATGGAGGGGGGATACGCCGCTATGGACCGCCTCCTGGACAAAATGAGCGGTCTCACCGCCGTCTTCTGCATGTCCGACGTGCAGGCGGTGGGAGCTATCCGTGCCCTTCACGACCGGGGGCTGCGGGTCCCGGAGGACATCTCAGTGGTGGGATTCGACGGCATCGAGCTGGGAAACTATCTTACCCCCAAGCTCACCACCGTGGAGCAGGACATGCTCCGCATGGCCGACCGGGCCACAGAGATCCTGTTCGAGCGCATTGCGGGGGATGCGCCGGCGATACATGAGCACACCCCCTTCTCTCTCCGCCCCGGCGAGAGCGTCCGGCGTTTATAAAGACCGTCTTCCTCGAAAGGGTTGATCACCATGAGAACCAGCGGTGTTTTGATGCACCTGACCAGCCTGCCCTCCCCCCACGGCATCGGCACTATGGGGGCGGCGGCCCGCAGCTTTGTGGATTTTCTGGCCGACGCGGGGCAGACCTATTGGCAGCTCCTCCCCATCTGCCCCACCAGCTTTGGGGACTCCCCCTACCAGACCTTCTCCACCTTTGCGGGCAACCCCTACCTCATCGACCTGGATGAGCTGGCCGGCCAGGGGCTGCTGGAGCGCGCCGAATACGAGCCCCTCAACTGGGGGGATGACCCCGCCAGCGTGGACTACGGCCTCCTCTACCGCACCCGCTACCCCGTCCTGCGCGCCGCCTGCGCCCGCTTTCTGGGCAGACCCGCGGAGGGCTACGCCGCCTTCTGCGCGGAGAACGCCTTTTGGCTGGAGGACTACGCCCTCTTTATGGCTATCAAAGAGCGCCACGGCGGCGCGCCCTGGCAGGAGTGGGCCGAGCCCCTGCGCCGCCGGGATACGCCGGCCCTAGACGCCGCCAGGGCGGAGCTGGAGGGGGAGCTCGCCTTCTGGCGGGCGGCGCAGTTCCTCTTCTTCCGCCAGTGGCGGGTACTCAAGGCGTACGCCAACGGTAAGGGCGTGTCTATCATCGGGGACCTGCCCATCTATGTCTCGGGGGACAGCGTGGACGTATGGGCCAGCCCCGAGCAGTTCCAATTGGATGAAAATCTCCTCCCCACTGAGGTGGCGGGCTGCCCGCCCGACGGTTTCTCCGCCGAAGGCCAGCTCTGGGGCAACCCGCTCTTCCGCTGGGAGCACATGGAGAAGAGCGGCTTTTCCTGGTGGGTGCGCCGCATCGGGTATCAGTGTAACATCTACGACGTACTGCGCATTGACCATTTTCGCGGTTTCGACTCCTACTACGCCATCCCCTACGGCGCCGCCACAGCCAGGGACGGCGTATGGCGGGCGGGGCCGGGGATGAAACTCTTCCGCGCGGTGGAAACGGTCCTCGGCAAACGCAGTATCATCGCCGAGGATCTGGGCTTTCTCACTCCGTCGGTGCGCCAATTGCTGGCCGATTCCGGCTTTCCTGGTATGAAGGTGCTGGAGTTTGCCTTCGACAGCCGGGACGGCAGCGGCTCGGACTATCTGCCCCATAACTTTGTGAGGCACTGCGTGGCCTATACCGGCACCCACGACAACGAGACCATTCTGGGCTGGATGGAGTCGGCGCCTGCCGCCGACGTGGCCTATGCCAGGGCGTATCTGCGCATCGACGAGCGGGAGGGGGCCAACTGGGCCATGATGCGGGGCATCTGGGCCAGCGTGGCAGACACCGCCGTGGTCCAGATGCAGGATCTGCTGGGCCTGGGCAGAGAGGGGCGGATGAACGAGCCCTCCACCGTGGGCAAGAACTGGAAGTGGCGGGCCCTGCCCGGCTTTACCACGTCCGAGCTCGCCCGCCGTTTACGCAGTGAGACTGAAATCTATTGCCGCATTCCAGCGCCAAAGGAGGAGTCCCTTTGAACGAGCAAGCCAGATATATTATTTCCACCATGGAGGGCTATCTGGCCCATCCCTACCACACCACCCCCGCCGGGGCGACTGCCATCGAGCTCCACCAGGCCCTCTCGGCCGCGGTGGTGGACGCCATCGCCCCCGACTGGGCCGAGAGCCGCCGCCGCCACTGGGAGCACCGCCACGCCTACTATCTGTCCGCCGAGTTTTTGGTGGGACGGGCGGTATACAACAACCTCCTCTGCCTGGGCCTCACCGGAGAGGTGGACGCCCTCCTCAGGGAGAAGGGCACCTCTCTCTCCGCGCTGGAGGAGATCGAGGACGCGGCTCTGGGCAACGGCGGCCTGGGCCGCCTGGCCGCCTGCTTTCTGGACAGCGCCGCCACCTTGGACCTCCCCTTGGACGGGTACGGCATCCGCTACCGCAACGGCCTCTTCAAGCAGGGTATCGCAGACGGTTTCCAGACCGAACTCCCCGACGACTGGGCCTCCTCCGGCGACCCCTGGAGCGTCCGGGCCGAGGGGGACGTGGTGGAGGTGGCCTACGGCGACGGCCCCGTCCGGGCGGTCCCCTACGATATGCCCATTTTGGGGTACGGCACGGGGAATATCGGCACCCTCCGGCTCTGGCAGGCGGAGGGAGAGGGAGCGGCCCCTATCTCGGGCACCCTCTACCCTGACGACTCCGACGAGGCGGGCAAGCTCCTGCGGCTCAAGCAGGAGTACTTCTTCACCAGCGCCTCCCTCCAGGACATCCTGCGCCGGTACGAGGGGGAGGGACGGGACCTGGCCCGCTTTGCCGAGCACAACGCCCTCCAGCTCAACGACACCCACCCCGCTCTGGCTATCCCGGAGCTCATCCGGCTCCTCTCCGTCCGGGGGATGGACTTTGATGGCGCGTTCAAGATTGCGCGCAGGGTCTTCTCCTATACGAACCACACCATCATGGCAGAGGCGCTGGAGACCTGGCCCAAGGGCCTGGTGGAGCGGGCGGTCCCCGGCATGTTTGCTATCATCGAGGCCATCGACGCCCGTCTCGCCGCCGACCTCACGGCCCGCGGCGTGGACGAGGGGACAGCCGTGCGCATGGCCATCGTCCAGGACGGCAAGGCCCACATGGCCTACCTCTCGGTGTACGCGGGACGGTACGTCAACGGCGTGGCCCGACTCCACACCGAAATCTTGAAGGACGATCTGCTCAAGGATTGGTATGCCCTCTGGCCCGAGCGGTTCCAGAACAAGACCAACGGCATCACCCAGCGGCGCTGGCTTGCCCTGTGCAACCCGCCTCTGGCCGCCCTCATCACCGAGCTGCTGGGAAGTGAGGCTTGGCTCACCGACCTCTCGGCCCTCAGGGGATTGGAGCGGTATGCCGGCGACGACAACGTCCTCTCCCGGTTCTTGGACATCAAAGCGGACCGCCGGGCGGCCCTGGCCCGCTTTGCCGGCGAGAAGTACGGCATCACTCTGGACCCCGGCACCATTTTCGACGTACAGTGCAAACGCCTCCACGAGTATAAGCGGCAGCTCCTCAACATCCTGGCGATCCTGGAGCTGTACTTTGAGCTGAAGGAGGGCAGCCTCACCGACTTCACCCCCACCACCTTCCTCTTCGCGGGCAAGTCGGCCCCCGGCTACCGGCGGGCCAAGGGCATCATCAAGCTCATCCATGCGGTGGGCACCCTCATCGCCGCCGACGAGGCGGTATCCCCCTACCTCAAGGTGGCGTTCCTGCCCAATTACAACGTGTCCCAGGCCGAGTACCTGATGGCGGCCGCCGACGTGTCCGAGCAGATATCCACCGCGGGAACCGAGGCCTCGGGTACCGGCAACATGAAACTGATGGCCAACGGGGCCGTCACGCTGGGCACCCTGGACGGGGCCAACGTGGAGATCATAGAGGAGGCCGGGCCGGAGGCCGAGTATATCTTCGGCGCGCATGTGGAGGAGATTCGGGAGAAGGCCGATAGCTACGATCCCAATGCGCTCTATCAGTCCGACCACCGCATCCGCCGGGTGCTGGACGCCCTGGTGGACGGCACCTTGGACGACGGAGGCACCGGGGCCTTCCGGGAGCTGTACGACTCCCTTTTGGAGGGGGCCTCCTGGCATAGGCCCGACCAGTACTATCTCCTGCTGGATTTCGGGCGCTATCTCGACAAGAAACTCCAGGTCAACCGGGACTACCGGGATCGACTGGCCTTTGCCCGCAAGGGCTGGCGCAACGTGGCGAGCTGCGGTAAATTCTCCTCCGACCGGGCTGTGCGGGAATACGCACGGGACATCTGGCACATTGAGCCCATCGAGGCCTAAAAAACGGGAGACAGGGTTTTACCCTGTCTCCCGTTTTTTAGGCTATCGAAGAACCCCGATAAGCCTCGCAGAGTTTCCGCCGAAGGCGGAAATAAAATGGGAAGAAGTTCGCACCAGGACATGCGCCTGGGGAGGACACCATAGCCTGCGGCTCCGGGCCGCAGCCGCTTGCGCAGTGCGTAAGCGAGGGGGGTATCAAAAGCGGCACGGCCATAGGCCGCGCCGCTTTTGTATCTAGGGGGGACAAGGTCCTCCCTAGATACGGATTATTTTTTCTTCTTGCTGTACGGCGTATCCTCCAGCGGGAGGCTGGTACGGAACTTGCCGTCGAAGTTGTAGTAGGCGTTCTGCACGGCGGGGGCGGTGGGGATGGAGCAGATCTCGCCGATGCCCTTGGCCCCGCAGGCCAGCTCGTTTTCGTTCTTGCCCACGATGACGCTCTTCACGTCGGGGGTCTTGTCGGCCCGGAAGAGACCCAGGCCAGCGTAGGTGACGGTGGGCCGCCCATCCTTGAGCGGCAGGTCCTCGGTGAGGGCGTAGCCCAGGCTCATGACCACGCCGCCCTCGATCTGGCCCTCCACGCTGACCGGATTCACCGCCCGGCCCACGTCGTGGGCAGCAATCACCTGCTTGATGGTGCCGTCCTCGTTCAGCTCCACCAAGTGGGTGGCGTAGCCATAGGCCACGTGGCTCACCGGGTGCTCCAGCTCCGAGCCCAGCTTGTCGGTGATGCCGGTGTACTCCTGGTGGAAGATAACGCCGTCAATGTCGGCCAGAGTGCGCCCGTCGGCCAGGGACTCCCTCAGCTCGACGGCGGCCCGGCGGGTGGCCTCTCCGGTGAATACGGTCTGGCGGGAGGCGGTGGTGTTGCCCGAGTTGGGGGCGATGGAGGTGTCGGGCGCGTCCCACACCACCTGGTCGTGGCACAGGCCGGTGGTCTCGCAGACGATCTGGACCAGGACGGTGCCCAGGCCCTGGCCGATGCAGGCGGCCGAGCTGCGGATGTGGACGATGTCGTCCTTGACGAAGAGGTCGCAGCGCCCGGTGTCCGGGATGCCCACGCCCAGGCCGGAGTTCTTGATCGCGCAGGCGATGCCCGCCTTGGGGTTTGCCTCATAATAGGGCCGCACGGCGTCCAGCGTTTCCACCAGGGCGGTGTCCTCGGAGGCGATCTGTCCGTTGGGGAGAACCTGGCCGGGCCGGATGGCGTTGCGGTAGCGGATCTCAAAGGGGGAGACGCCCACCAGCTCGGCCAGCTTGTTCATATTGCACTCGCTGGCAAAGCAGCTCTGGGTCACGCCGAACCCCCGATACGCGCCGCAGGGCGGGTTGTTGGTGTAGTAGGCCTTGCCGTCGATGATGATGTCCTGGAAGTTATAGGGCCCGGCGGCATGGGTGCAGGCGCGCTGGAGTACGGGTCCTCCGAGGCTTGCAAAGGCGCCGGAGTCGGTAACAAGATTTGCGATGATGGCGGTGAGATAGCCGTTCTCGTCACAGCCGGTGGTGACCTCCATCTCAAAGCCGTGGCGCTTGGGGTGGCAGAGCATGGACTCCTTCCGGGTGAGGGAGACCTTCACGGGCTTTCCGGTCTTGAGCGCCAGGATGGCGGCGTGGTGCTGGACGCTCATGTCCTCCTTGCCGCCAAAGCCGCCGCCCACCGCTTTCGCCACCACGCGCACCTTTTCGATGGGCAGGCCGGTGGCCTCGGCGCACTCCTTCTGGGTCTGGTAGATACCCTGGTCGCCCGAGGCGATGACCACGCCGTCCGCGTCGGGGACGGCCACGGCGGTCTCAGGCTCCAGGAATGCATGCTCTGTGGGCGGGGTAGAATACCGGGTGGTGACTACGTACTTGGAGTTCTTCAGCCTGTCCTCCGCGTCCCCCCGGACCAGGTGCTCATGGGCCAGCAGGTTGCCCCCCTCCTGGAGCTGGGGCGCTTCGGGAGCCATGGCCTCGGCAGCCGAGAGGACGGGCGGCAGCACCTCATACTCCACCTTCACCAGTGCCCGCGCCTGGTTCAAAATCTCGGTGCTCTCGGCGGCAATGATCACGATGGGGTCGCCGCAGTAGTGAATCTCTCCCCCCACGGGGACGAGCACCCACTGGTCTTTCTTCAAATGGCCGATCTTGGGCCTGCCCTCCAGCTCGGCGGCGGTGACCACCGCCACAACGCCCTCCATGGCCCTGGCCTCGCTCACGTCGACGGACTTCACGATGGCTCTGGGGTACTCGCTGCGCACCGCGCCGCCGACGAGCATACCGGGGGCATAGATATCGTCGGCGTACTCGGCCACGCCGATGGCCTTGGCGGGGGCGTCCACACGCGGCAGGTTCTCCCCCACCTTACCGGTGAACTCCTCGTGGGGCACCTCGGTCCCCTCCCGGAGGAGCTTGGCCGCCAGGAGCACGGCGTCCTCGATCTTCTTATAGCCCGTGCAGCGGCAGATATTATTGCGCAGGGCAAGCTTGACCTCCTCCCGGGTGGGCTCGGGCTTTGCGTCGATAAGCCCCTTGGCCGAGATGACCATACCGGGGGTACAAAACCCGCACTGCACCGCGCCGCAGCGGGTGAAGGCGTGGGCATACACATCCCTTTCCCGCTCGGTAAGGCCCTCGCAGGTCACGATGCTCTTTCCCTCCATCTTAGAGGTTTTCTGGACGCAGGCCTTGGTGGCCTTACCGTCGATGAGGATCATGCAGGTGCCGCAGGCCCCCTCGGAACAGCCGTCCTTGACCGAGGTAAGGCCCAGCTCCTCCCTCAGATAGACCAGGAGTTTCACGTCCTTTTCGGTGGATACGCTCTTTCCGTTTACAGTGAAGGTGAACATGCCATCTTCCCCCTTATTTCAAGCCAAATGCTTGGCCTCGGTTTCGTTTTGGATTTCATCTTAGCACCAATTTGAGAACCTTGCAACCTTTATCGTACTGGCA
>DATMXU010000019.1:0-6910 GCA_035562355.1 Pseudoflavonifractor sp. | reverse complement strand
AATTCGATGCGCTGTAAAAAGGTCACATGTCGCGGGTTGCCCCTGAGATTGATTTAAGATTTTGTGGTTATATCAAGGAGGCCGTGCGCTGGGCCGTGAAAAACGGCGTTATCAATGGAACATCTCCTGCCATGCTTCGCTCTGCGGTGTATGCTACCCGCGCACAAATCGCGGTTATTTTAGCGTGCTACAGCCAGAGCGAAGAAAAATAGCTTGCCTAGAGAGCGAGCCAAGCTAAATATGAAAGGGGACTGGCTGGTTTCTATCACGCTGGATAGGCGGTAGTGTTCAAGTTATGCTCCGTGAGGAGAACGGCATCCTCCACGTAGCCGTTTTCCGCTGCCAGAGGATTTCAATCCGCGCTCCCCGTGAGGGGAGCGACGCCCAGCCAGACAACGCACCCCTCACCCTGGAGATTTCAATCCACGCTCCCCGTGAGGGGAGCGACGCTGAGCACGGACGAGCCAAACTGGACAGGTACATTTCAATCCACGCTCCCCGTGAGGGGAGCGACGGCGGCGGCGGGCATTCTCACCGCAGCGGACTACTGATTTCAATCCACGCGCCCCGTGAGGGGAGCGACTACCCTCGGACAAAGGTACCAGAGCTCGTCACTACATTTCAATCCACGCTCCCCGTGAGGGGAGCGACGGGCAGAGAGCTGTTTAGACTGCTCGACAAGAGATTTCAATCCACGCTCCCCGTGAGGGGAGCGACAAATGTCACCCATCCTTTGGCCCGGTCCACGGTATTTCAATCCACGCTCCCCGTGAGGGGAGCGACCTGGCGGCGTCTCCGGCGACCACCCTGGCAAACTGATTTCAATCCACGCTCCCCGTGAGGGGAGCGACGATGCACGTCTGCCCGCTCCAGCTCGACATCGTGATTTCAATCCACGCTCCCCGTGAGGGGAGCGACGTCCGCCGTCAGCACCAGCGCCTCGCCCACAACATTTCAATCCACGCGCCCCGTGAGGGGAGCGACCGGTATCATATGCCGAGGCGCTTAGGCTTGCCGAAATTTCAATCCACGCTCCCCGTGAGGGGAGCGACAGCCGTTACGATAAATCATTCACCCGACCATAGGTATTTCAATCCACGCTCCCCGTGAGGGGAGCGACCCCGCCCTCTCCACCGCTGACAGCTATTCCATTATTTCAATCCACGCTCCCCGTGAGGGGAGCGACGTTCCAGGCTCACCCATAAATACATACTCCAGCGATATTTCAATCCACGCTCCCCGTGAGGGGAGCGACCCAATAATCTTTTAGCGGCCACCGCCAACGGTTAATTTCAATCCACGCTCCCCGTGAGGGGAGCGACTTAGTCGCAACGGTGGAGTGTATGATCGCGACGGTATTTCAATCCACGCTCCCCGTGAGGGGAGCGACAGAGACTATCTGTTGAATGGATTCGTTTTTCGCATTTCAATCCACGCTCCCCGTGAGGGGAGCGACAGTAAAGGTGTACAAGGACGGCAGAGGACACTTGGTACCTTTGCATAAAAACTCTTCTTTAGGCTACATTTAAACCCCAAGAAACCGCAGTTTAAAGACTTGTATGGCAAGGTAACCACAAAATTTCCGGTGCGAACCTTCCGGTCATTTTATGCTTGTTTCCACTTCGCACCGCTATACCATCAGAATCCCCTCGGGCTCATAACTGGTTTTTGCGCCGAAATGTTCGATCTTGGTTTGATAGCTACTGCCTAGGTAATAGAACCGAAGGCTGTCCTTTTCCTCATCCATAATTTTGAGGAGGTTTCCTTTTAGTGTCCGGCATTGGGCAGGGTCTACCAGGCACTCGAACACAGAGTTTTGGACCCGTTGACCAAAATTGACGCATTGTTTCGCAATTTTTGATAACCTTCTTCGTCTGGCGGCGTCCTCTGTGTTTACATCGTAGGTCACAAGTACCAGCATCACTTCCACAGGAATGGGGGATACCCATCCAGATCTCCTCTCATGAATCGTGCCAACAGGAGGGCTTGGACATAGGGGACCAGACCCCAGGGCAGCTGCTCCTTCAAATAGGGGTGAGTGATTTGTTGCCGTTTTTTCTCTTGCCAGGCTGATAAAAACTTTTTCCGTGCTCCGTCGGTCAGGAGCACCCCCCCATTCTCCCGTTGGAGGAAATCGCCCCCGTCCAGGACGCGATTGTTGATGAGGGTGAGGACAAAACGGTCGGCTATGATACCGCGCAGCTCTTCCATCAAGTCCAGCGCCAGCGAGGTCCGCCCGGGTCGGTCCCGGTGGAGAAAGCCCACATAAGGGTCTAGCCCCACGGAGGAGAGGGCGCCTGTGCAGTCATGAGCCAGCAGAGAATAGGCAAAGGAGAGGAGGGCATTCACATTGTCCAGTGGGGGTCGCCGACTGCGGCCCTGGAAGAAGAAATCCGTTTTGTTCGAGAGGATCATCTCATCCAGAGCCGTGAAGTAGGTGGAGGCACATTTCCCCTCCAGCCCCCGCAGACTATCCAAGTCCTCCGCGCTCCTGATGAGGGGGAGCTGACCTGCCAGATACTCCAACGCGGCGGACAGATTCTCGTCATCCACCCGAAGACCGTGGTCCCGCCGTGTACGCTCGATACTCCAGCGGCAGTTATAGACCTTCCCGAAAATCATGTTTCGCGCAACCTGGACGCTCTCCCATGGACTGTCCGCCATCCGGTACTGGGTGCGCCGCAGAAGGAAGTTTCCCTGGCTCTCTCCGCTGATCCGGGCGAGGAATCGCCCCCGGGGCGTGAAGAAACATAGATTGATGCTCCGCTCCCCGCAGGCGCCCATGAGGGAGGGGCTGGCCCCCGCATAGGAGAAGGAGGCGATATTCTCCAGGGTATGCAGAGGAAAGCGGCCGATCTCCCGTTTCCCCTGGCTGATGACCACGTTTTCTCCGTCCAGAGATAGGTAAGCATCCTCCGTGAGGACAAAGAGAGTATTGAGCAGATGTCTCACAGCTTGTCCTCCCTCAGGTGGGCGTCCAGATAGGTGCTGACGGGCGCGAGCCTGTTTAACTTGGGCAGGCAGAGCTCCTGGAGCGAGCAGGCCCGGCAACCCTTATGGGGGCGCACCTCCGGCGTGTACCCCCGTGCCGCGTACCGGCGCATCTCGGAGAGCATGTTTTCCACTTGGCGGCGCAGTTCCGGAGAAAACTCCACCGCCACCCGGCGGCGAGTCTCTCCATAGTAAAGGCTGCCCTCCGGGATGGGGCAGGCAAGCATCTCCTCCAGACACATGGCCTGGCAGCAGAGCTGGAGCTCGTCAGCATCATGCTCCTTGGGCGCGCCCCGCTTGTACTCCACGGGATAGGGCCGCCACAGCCCCTCGCGGCCAGCGAGGGGGACACCGTCGGGCGCCGCGCGGAACTCCACCACATCGCACGCCCCGGTGATACCCAGCCGGTCCGACCGTACTCGGATACCCCGGGTGATGAGCAGGCTGCCCCGCAGCTCGGTCAAAGTCTCGTCATGGGTGCGCTGGTGAAAGAAGTGTCCGTCCGCCGTTCGCCCGTTCTCCGCCCAGAGCTGCTCGATGTGGATAAGGGCCCATTGGCGGCGGCAGTAGGCGAAGTGCTGGAGACCGGAGAGCAGGAGGTCGTCGTCTACCTCCAAGCCGATCACCCCATCCGGGTGCAGGAGACGCCCGTCGGGAGGGCCTGCTCGTCTACGGTGACGGTATAGTCCTGATAGCCCCTTGGAGCGGAGATACCCTCCCTCAGCTCAGCGCGGACGGTCTCAAAGAGCTTGTAGGCCGGGGCATTGCCCAGCTCGCTGTCGTGCCGGAAGACGATAAGCTCCCGCACCGCCATTTTGCCCCGGGCGGCCGAGTGGTCGTGCTCGAACATATTGAGGATGGCCTGCCAGAGGAGCTGGAGGTCCCCCTCCGAGAAACCGGTGGTCTTGCGGGCCAGGTTTGCCGAGACATAGCCTTCGCAGCGGTAGAGCCCATAGGGGATGATGTACTTGCGGCCCATCTCGGTACCCTTTTTCTCGGCGTCGGCCTCGGTGGTGATGGCGACGCGGGTGATGGTGATCTCCTGAGGGAGCACCGGGTCCACGCTGCGGGCAAAGCCCAACTGGACAGGGCCGCGCACTTGCCCGCAGTTGAGGGCAGACTTGACAAAGGTAGTCATCACCGCGCCAAAGGTGCGGATGTCAAAGAAATTGGCGCACATCCAGTCCCGAAGCCTGGTGTCGATGTCCGGGTCCTTTTTTTTGGCCTCCTTGATGGTTTTCTCATCTACGTCCAAGGCAATGTAAGCCTCGTTGTCGCTGCGGTTGAGGGGTACGCCGTCCTTGATGTAGATGCGGTAGCCGGCGGCGTCTTCCTTCAAGGTCTCCACATAGCTGCGGATCTTCCGCTTGAGGCAGACGTCGGTGACCAGGCCATGGCCGGTCTCGGGGTCAATGCGGGGCATATTGCCCGCGTCGGGGTCGCCGTTGGGGTTGCCGTTCTCCACGTCGAAGAGAATCACAAATTCATACCTGTTCTTGATCGCCTCAGCCATTTTCCTTGCCCTCCTGTTTCTTTTCATATCGTTTTTGAGTCTGGTGGTAGTAACCCAGCTGGAAGATGCCTTGGTCGTGCAGACCGAGGTGCGCGGGGTAGTCGGTATCGATGACGTTCATCAGAGCCGAAAGCTGCTTTTCCAAGCGGACGTAGAAGGCCATGTTGTCGCCCTTGATTTTTTTCAAGTGTTTCTGGGCCAGGTTGATGAGCAAAGGGAAAACCGAAGCGGGCATGGAGCAGGCCGAGTTGAAGTACTTGTCCTTGATGGTGGCATTGATGCCGGGATTGGCCTGCTGCTGGATGGCCTCCAGCACAGAGAACATCCGCCCCAGCACATAGGGAAGATAGGTGCTTTCCTCGTTCAGTTTCACGGTCAGGACCTCCTTATAGGATGGATAGGCCGCCGTCCGGGCGGTATTTTGGAGCAGATAGGCCTTGATGATGGCGGCCCGCCCCCGGGTGACCTCATGCTCGGCGCGGATGCGTAGCTGTACGCCGCCCCAGAGGGTAGCCGGGTAGGGGGCATTGGTCAGGATGGCCCGGAGGACATCCCCCGCCAGCTGAGGGGAGGGGGACTTATCCCTGGAATTTTGGTTTACCGTCTCATTCAGGAGATTCCATAGCCAGAGATTTTCGAATCTGTCATAGGAGGGACGGACAATATCCAAGCGGTCGTAGTGCTTTTGGGTATTTTGAGCGAACGCGCCAAAGCTGCTGCGCAGGAAAAAACGGACCGAGAGTCGGGCGGCGTTCGGGGCCAGGCCCAGAACGTAGAAACGGTTTTGAGGGTCAAGGGGTAGTCCATCCCAGTTGACCGTCTGCCCCAGGGCCAGCTTATGGATGACATCGGTCAGGTCGGCATCGCTGACCGAGTCTGGCGTCTGGCCGAAGAGCATGGCGGAGAAGGCGTCCTGATAGCCCTCCCCACCCCCCTCGGCCCAGGCTACCACGGCGGTGTCCCCGATGTACTGCACCCGGTCGGACAGAAGGTAGTTGAGGGCCGCACCGTAGGCGAAGGCGGCGTAGCCGCTGACCGGGGCGTTTTCCCCCTGCTCCCGCCCGAAGGACTCAAAGGCGGGGGCGTTGAAGGAGACCAGAGACGCGCCCGAGGACTGGGCTCCCCGCACTCCTTTGATAGAGGGGTGGAGCCGGGCAGGCTGGCCCATCTGCCCAGTGACGAGACACTGCATCTCGCGTTCCGGCTGACCCCCATCATAGTGGCGCTGCCATGCCTCCTGGAGCCGGGGGTCCTGATGGGCGTAACCGCCACCCACCCAGAAGACCAGATTGGCCCCTTTGGAGAGGTCGTCCCAGATCTCGGATATCAGCGGGTGCTCTGCCGCGTGTTCGGTCTGCCAGGAGGTGAAGAAATTGCGTACCGCCTGGGCGGCCGAGGAGGTTAGGCCATCCAGGAGTTTCAGGTGGAGGGCCTTGGAGGCCAGAAAGCAGTCCCGGCTCCGCTCAGGCTTGCCCTTGTTGTCCGCACCCAGAAAGTACCCGGAGTTGTCACAGAGAAAATTGGGGTTAATACCTGAGGCGCGCTTGACGGGGGTGGGCACAGTCAGATTTTGTGGGCGGAGGACGGCCTTTTTTCCCTGGAGCTGCTCGATTTTCAGGGGAATAATCTGGAGGAGGGCACCCGTTTCGTCCAGCTCCAGCGCATAGGATACCCCCACCGGGCTCCAGCCGGGACGGTCTAGTTTCCCAGCCGCGACCAAGGCCTCATAGTACTGCACAAGGGATTCTATGATCATCGCCGCACCTCGCAGTCCCGCAGGTCGATGACGCCGCCGGTCATCTGGGCCCGGAAAAACATGGGCTGGATATCCTCGGGATCGGAGTAATCCAGATCGAATAGCATATAGCCCAGATCGCGGGACTCCCTGATGGCGGTAATTTCTCCGCCCTCCCAGAGGCGGAAATGGGCCGGGAACTCCCGGCAGCCCAGATAGGGCGTGTGGAAACACTGCCCCTTCTCCAGCCTCCGCTTGACGATGTCCTGAAACTTGCCGGGGTTGTCGCTGGGAGCGGCGGCCTCGGTCATGTCAAAGTGGGCCTCGATGACATAGTGTACCTCCTGCAGAACCAGAGCGGCCCGCTGCACGATGTCGGCCTTGGCGTTAAGATACGGCGATTCCCCGCCCCCGTTCATGGCCGTTTTTACATTACTGGCCGAGAGTTTGCTCTTGACCTCGTTGCGCCGGATGTTGGTGAAACGGATGGGTTTTAGAACGTGGATGCGGTCAATGCGCCATCGGAGGCCGGGGTGGTAGTAGACGGCTTCCACGATCCCCCGTGCCGCGCTGGGGGTCATCACGTCGTAGCTCACCCGCTCGGTCTTCATCTCCGGGCGGGTGAAGAGGGCGTAATCTCCCCAAACCTCTATTTTGATGGACATAGGTCC
>DATMXU010000018.1:0-14807 GCA_035562355.1 Pseudoflavonifractor sp. | reverse complement strand
CAAATTCGTTTTAGTAATTGAATTAAAAAAACGAATGCTAAGATTAGACAAAATAAGGAAATGGGAGGGGTGAAAACCGGCGTATAGAAGGCGGCCAAAGTCCCATAATTGAGAGAAAGCGAGGAGAAATCATGGTAACAGGTATTATCGTAGTTGTCATCTTCCTGGTCATGGCAGCCCTCATGATGTCCAAAAAGCTGCCCGCGCTGCTGGCGCTGCCCGTCATGGCGGTGCTGATCGGCGTGGCGGGCGGGCTGCCCCTTAAGGGCGACGAGGGTATTTTGACCTTTGTCCTCTCCACGGGCGCGACCAAGCTGGCCGGAACCTACGTGGCCATCCTCTTTAGCTGCTGGCTCAGCCAGATCCTCTACCGCACCGGCGTCACCGACACCATCATCAAAAAGGCCGCAGAGCTGGGCGGCGACAAGCCCTTTATCGTCGCTCTGGGCCTGTGTATCGTCACCACCTTCCTCTTCACGGTGCTCTTCGGCACCGGCGCGGTGGCCATGGTGGGCGCGGTGGTGCTGCCCATTCTGCTGTCGGTGGGCGTGCCCCCCGTGGTGGCGTGCAACGCCTTCCTGGCCGCCATGTGCGGCGGCTACTGCCTCAACCCCGCCAACATCTCGGCCATCGCCAACATCACCGGCGTGGAGATGGAGACCATGACTCTCTGTGCCGGCATCCTGACCGCCGTGTGCGTCCTCTTCTTTATCGTGTACCTGGCCTGGAGTTTCAAGCGCAACGGCATGAAGTTTGCCTTTGCCGCCCCTGTGGAGCAGGAGAAGGACGAGGCCGAGGAGCGGCCCCACCTCACCGGCATCCGCGGCCTGCTGGCCTGCGCGACCCCGCTGGTTGTGGTGCTGGTCATGCTCGTCTTCCGGCTGGACGCCATTCCCATCTTCCTCATCGGCATTATCTGGGCCATCGTTTTCACTGTCAAGGGCAAGTGGGGCAGGTACTCCAGCATGCTGGTCCAGTCCTGCTACGAGGGCTTTAAGGACGGCGCGCCCACCGCGGGCCTCATGTTCGGTATCGGCATGATCATCAACGCCATGACCGCCCCCACCACGCAGGCCGCCATCAGACCCTTTATGGAGATGATTACCCCCCGCACCGCAGTGGCCCTGGTCATTTTCGTCTGCGTGCTGGCCCCCCTGGGCCTGTACCGCGGCCCCTTCAACCTGATGGGCCTGGGCGCGGGCCTGGCCGCCAGCATGGTAGCCGTCAACGCCGTACCCGTGGCCGCCCTGTCCGCCGTGTTCTATGCCGCCTACCGCTGGCCCTCCCAGTCCTGCCCCACCTCCACCCAGGTGGTCTGGGCCTCCAACTTCGTGGGGTATGACCCTGTCACCACGACCAACAAGGTTTTCCTTGCCAACTGGGTTGTGACCGCCATCACCGTCATTATCATGGTTGCCCTTTACTTCTAAAAAACTGCAATCGTCCCCCCGCAAAAGGGCGGAGCCGGGGCGCGGAGGAGGACCCCCGCGCCCCGATTCCGCCATACAGGAAAAAAGAGAATGATCTTGAATCAGAATACTTGGGAGAACGCGCTATGAAAGTTAGAATCGGAATCGACGTTGGCGGCACCTTTACCGACGCGGTAGCCATCAACGATGAGACATATGAGCTGGTGGGCAGCGTGAAAATGCCCACCACGCATGAGGCCAAGGAGGGCGTGGCCGCCGGGATCGTCCAGGTCCTGCACAGGATCATGGCCGACTGCCACCTGGCCCCCGAGGACGTGGTGTTTATTGCCCACGGCACCACCCAGGCCACCAACGCCCTCCTGGAGGGCGACGTGGCCCGGGTGGGCATCGTCACGCTGGGCAGCGGCGTCCAGGGCCTCAAATCCAAGAGCGATACCAATATCGGTGACATCGAGCTGGCCGCGGGCAAACACTTAAAGAGCAGCGGAGTCTTCGTCAACACCGGCGAGGCCGCCGCCCTGGGCGAGAACATCGCCAAGGCGGTGGAGGAGCTGGCGGCCCAGGGGGTGCAGTCCATCGTGGCCACCGAGGCCTTCAGCGTGGACGACCCCACCAACGAGAACGCCGTCCTCGCGGCCTGCCAGGAGAAGGGCATCCCCGGCACGGCGGGCAACGACGTATCCAAGCTATACGGCCTCAAGGTGCGCACCCGCACCGCCGTCATCAACGCCTCCATTTTGCCCAAGATGCTGGACACCGCCAACATGACCGAGGAGAGCATCAAGAACGCGGGGATTGAGTCTCCCCTCATGGTCATGCGCTGCGACGGCGGCGTCATGACGGTGGAGGAGGTGCGCAGCCGCCCTATCCTCACCATCCTCTCCGGTCCCGCCGCGGGCGTGGCGGGAGCCCTGATGTACGAAAAGCTGACCGACGGCATCTTCCTGGAGGTGGGCGGCACCAGCACCGACATCTCCTGTGTGAAGGACGGCAACGTGGTGGTCAAGTACGCCGAGGTGGGCGGACACAAGACCTATGTGAACTCCCT
The DNA here is from genome assembly GCA_035562355.1 of Pseudoflavonifractor sp. GTDB lineage: Bacteria > Bacillota > Clostridia > Oscillospirales > Oscillospiraceae > Pseudoflavonifractor. Next base: position 12,329 of record DATMXU010000018.1, on the reverse strand, counting down.
GGACGTGCGTACCGTGGGCATCGGCGGCGGCTCCATGGTGGAGCTGAAGGACGGCAAGGCGGTGGACGCGGGCCCCCGCAGCGCCCATATCGCAAACCTGGAGTACGAGTGCTACACCGATCCCGCCAATATCGTAAACCCGGTCCTCAAGTCCATCCACCCCAAGGAGGACGACCCGGAGTACGCCTACGTGGAGTGCGACGGGGGGCACAAGTACTCCCTCACCCTCTCCGGCGCGGCCAACATCGCCGGATATGTCCCCGAGGACAGCTATGCCCGGGGCAATGTGGAGGCTGCTAAAAAGGCCTGGGCCCCTCTCGCGAAGAACATGGGCCTGAGCGTGGAGGACTGCGCCCGCAAGGTACTGGAGTTCGCCGCCGCCAAGAACAGCAAGGTGGTGGAGAGCCTCATCAAGGACTACGACCTGAATAAGTCCACGCTCACCTTTGTGGGCGGGGGCGGCGGCGCGGCCGCCGTGGTGCCCCATTTGGCTGAGCAGATGGGCTGCCGCAGCAAGATCGCCCAGAACGCCCCCGTCATCTCGCCCATCGGCGTGGCCCTCGCCATGGTGCGGGACATGGTGGAGCGGACCGTGCCCAACCCCACCGAGGAGGATATCCTCTCTATCCGCCACGAGGCCATGAGCAAGGCCATCCAGTCGGGAGCCGACCCCAATACCATCGAGGTTAAAATCGAGGTGGATACCCAGCACCAGAAACTCCGTGCCATCGCCGTGGGCGCCACCGAGCTGCGCACCAAGGAGCTCTCGGGCGAGCCCAAGGGCAATCAGGAGCTCGTTGCCATTGCCGCTGAGAACCTGAAGGTGAGTCCGGCCCAGGTCACGGTGGCCGCCGACAACGGCAGCATGGTGGCAATGCTCTGCCAGCAGACGGTGAAGGCCGTGCTCTTCTTCAAGAAAAAGGTGAATACCCTCCGCCTCATCGACCGGGACGGGGTCATCCGCCTCCAGAAGAAGAACGCCGAGGTCACCTCCTGCGACGCGGGGAAGTGGAAGAGCACCCTCAAGCGCCTGCTGGACGACAACACCGTCCACGGCGACGGCGGCGCAGAGATCCCCAATATCTATATCGTCATGGGCCGGCGCATCATCGACCTGGCGGGCATGCAGAGCGAGAGCCAGATCCTCTCCCTCTGCCAGGTGGAGCTGGCCGGCGTCCAGTCGGGCGAGCAGCTCATTATGATCTGCACCCGTACCACCGAGAACGAAAGAGGATAAATAAATTATAGGAGGGCCCGGCCATGCGCGTCTACCCGTTCCCAGACAAAATCGCCTCCCGGGAGGAGCTCAAGCGGGACCTCCTCTACCGCAGGATACCGCCCCAGGACCTGGCGGCAATCGCGGACCGGGCCTGGGAGACCGGCGCGGCCGCCGCCCGGGCGGCCCTGGAGGAGCACCCGGATAAGAGTATTTACGCCGTGGCCGCCGCCGAGGGGCTGGCGGTGGAGCACCGGGACGTGGACAAGGTGTCGGGCAGCGTGCGGTACTTCAGCGAGTACTACTCGGGCCGCAAGACCATCTTCATCTACGACGCGTCGGTGCGCAAGTGGGCGGCGGCCAACGGCCTCACTCAGGACGCGGCGGAGGAGCTCATCCTGTCCCATGAGATCTTCCACCACTACGAGTGCACCCGCCTGGGGCCCACCTCCCGGCAGTACACCGTACCCCAGGTAGAGCTGGGGCCGGTCAGGCTGGGGAAGGTGGGCATCCGCGCCCTCTCGGAGATTGGAGCCCACGGCTTTTCCTATACGTGGTACGAGGCCCGGGGCAAGCTCCCCCACAGGGAGCGGCCCGACGGGCCCGCCCTGCGCAACCATGCGGTGAACAGCCAGCAATTTCAGAGCAGGGACACCGCCAAGAAGATATTTGAGGACAATCCAATTATGCGCGCGCTATCCGGAAAGGGGCGAATGAAACATGGTAAATGAGCATCACAGAGAAACCGTCGATTACGACGTGGCCGTCCTGGGGGCTGGGCCTGGCGGCATGGCAGCCGCCGTGTCCGCCGCCCGGCAGGGCTCCAAGGTGGTCTTGGTGGAGCGGCTGGGCTACCTGGGGGGCCAGATGGCCTCGGGCCTGCCCTTCCTGGCCTTCCTCGATATGCACAAGCGGCAGGTGGTGGGCGGCCTTGCCCAGAAGATGGTGGACGACCTGACGGCGCTGGACGGCACCGCCGGGCACCGCTACTGCCCGTTCCACCTCTCCAGCACCACCGTAAATCCCTTCTACACCCGCATTATCTCCTTCCAGTGGGCAAAGGACTACGGCATCGACCTGCTGATGCACTGCGAGGTCAGCGGCGTCGCGGTGGAAGACGGAGCCCTCACCGCCGTCACCGTCACCGGTAAGGGCCAGGAGATCGAGATCCGCGCCAAGGTCTTTATCGACGCCACCGGCGACGGCGATCTGGCCTACATGGCGGGGGCCGAGTACGAGAAGGGGCAGGCGGACACCGGCGTGGTGCAGCCCCCCTCCCTCATGTTTAACCTCGGGGGCGTGGACTTCGACGCCTTCACCGACTTCATCGCCGCCCACCCCGAGGAGCTGCCCTACAGTATGGGTCTCACCCACATCCGCGAGGGGTACGACGCCGATTTCTTCCGCAATAACCCGGGGCATATCTTCTTTGGCCTCAACCATATGATCGAAAAGCTGCGCGCCGAGGGCAAGTGCCCTATCAACCGGGACACCATCATCTACATCCGCCTGCCTATCCCCGGCCACGTGGCGGTGAATACCATCCGCATCCAGAACTTCGACGGCTCCAACGTCCACGACCTGAGCCGGGGCGAGCAGGAGGCACACCTCCAGATCCTCCCCCTCATCAAAATGCTCCAGGAGAACGTGCCCGGCTTTGAGCGCTGCTACATGACCAGCGTGAACGCCGTCATCGGCGTGCGGGAGTCGAGGCGCATCATGGGCGTGCGCAAGCTCACCGGGCAGGACTGCATCGACGGCGTGGTACCCGAGGACTCCATCGCCCTCTACTCCTACTTCATCGACATCCACAACGGCGCGGGGGAGGGGACCTATACCAAGACCATTGAGGAGCCCTACGGCGTGCCGTACGGGTGCCTCGTCTCAAAAGACATCGGCGGGCTGATGATGGCGGGCCGCTGCGCCAGCGTGGACGCCGTCGCTTTCGGCTCCACCCGCATCATGACCCTCTGCATGGCGATGGGCGAGGCCGCCGGAATCGGCGCTGCCCTGTCCATCCGGCAGGGCGTCTCCCCCAAGGACGTGGACGTGCAGGAGGTCCGCGCCATCCTGCGCCAGCACGGCGGCATCCTGGAGCTTTGACCTCACATAGAAAGGTGGAGAATACGATGGCAATACCCAAGACCATGAAGGCCCTGGTGGCCTACAGCAAGGACAAATACGTCTTTGAGCCCGCCTACCCGACCCCCGAGTGCGGGCCCGACGACATCATCCTCAAGGTGGAGGGCTGCGGCGTCTGTGCCGGAGACCTCAAGTGCCAGCACGGCGCGGCCATGTTCTGGGGCGGGGACGGCCAGCCCAGCTGGGTGGAGCCTCCCTTCATCCCCGGCCATGAGTTTTTGGGCGTGGCGGTCGAGGTGGGCGCAAACGTAAAGGACTTCGCCGTGGGCGACCGGCTCACCGCCGAGCAGATTTTCCCCTGCGACGAGTGCCGGTTCTGCAAGAGCGGGAAGTACTGGATGTGCCAGCCCCACAAGACCTTTGGTTTCTTTGAAAGCTGCAACGGCGGCATGGCCGAGTATATGCGCCTGCCCAAGCACGCCCGGGTACATAAGGTCCCCTACGACCTGCCCCTGAAGGACGCCCTGCTCATCGAGCCCTACGCCTGTGCCAAGCACTGCGTGGACCGGGCCGATATCCAGGCCGAGGACGTGGTGGTCCTCTCCGGCGCGGGGACTTTGGGCCTGGGCATGGTGGCCTATGCCCGGCAGCGCAATCCCAAGCGCCTTATCGTCCTGGACATGAAAGACGAGCGCCTGGAGAAGGCCAAGGAGCTGGGGGCCGACCTTACGTGGAACCCCGGAAAGATGGACGTGCAGGCCGAAATTTTAAAACTCACCGACGGGTACGGCTGCGACACCTATATCGAGGCCACCGGGCACCCCTCCTCGGTGACTCAGGGCCTCCAGATGGTGCGCAAGCTGGGCCGGTTCGTGGAGTTCTCTGTCTTTGGCGAGCCCACCACCGTGGACTGGTCCATCATCGGGGACCGAAAGGAGCTGGACATTCTGGGCTCCCATCTCTCCCCCTACTGCTACCCCTACGTCATCGAGCACATCGCCGACGGCACCCTGGGCACGGACGGCGTAGTCAGCAAGACCTTCCCCATCGAGCAGTGGGCCGAGGCGTTTGACCATGCCAGCGGCAAGTATGGGGACTTTAAGGTCGCCATCACCTTTTAAGGGAGGGAGAGCGCCGTGGACTATTTGATCGGCACCGACATCGGCACCTCGGGAACCAAGAGCATCCTGATGGATACGGCGGGAAACCTGATCGCCCAGGACTTGCAGGAGTACGACGTGCTCACCCCCCGGCCCCTCTGGGCCGAGCAGTGGCCCGATGTCTGGCTGGAGGCCGCCAAGCGGTCCGTCCGCGCCGCGGTGGAGAAGTCGGGGGTGGACCCAAAGGATGTGAAAGGTCTGTGTATCAGCGGGCTGTACGGCGGGTCCGGCGTACCGGTGGACGAGGACCTAGAGCCCGTGCGCCCCTGCCTCATCTGGATGGACCGCCGGGCGACGGAGCAGGAGCGGTGGGTCAGGGAGCACGTGGACCTTGAGAAACTTGCCCGCATCACCCACAACGGCACCGACCCCTACTACGGCTACACCAAGATTCTCTGGGTGCGGGACAACGAGCCCGAGCATTGGGCGCGGACCCGCCTCTTCCTGCCCCCCAACGCCTATATCATCTATAAGCTCACCGGGGAGGTGGCCATCGACTACTCCTCGGCGGGCAATATCGGCGGCATCTTCGATATGAACACCCGGGCGTGGTCCTGGGACTTGATGGACGACATGGGCATTCCCCGCTCCATGATGCCGGAGCGTTTTGTGGAGAACACGGAGGCGGTGGGCGCGCTGACGGCCGAGAGTGCCGACGCCCTGGGTCTCTGCGCCGGTACCCCGGTCTTCAACGGCGGCGTGGACTGTGGCGTGGCCACTTTGGGGCTGGGCGTCTTCGAGCCGGGTGAGTATGTGGCCGCCGTCGGCACCTCCATGTGCGCCGCCCTTATCCACTCAGAGCCCATTGCCGCCCAGGACCTCATTGAGTGGCCCTATCTCTATGACGCGAAAAATCTCTTCTACTCCTTTGGCGGCGGGGCCACCGCGGGCGCGGTGGTCAAGTGGTTCCGCGACACCTTCGCCGCCGAGGAGAAACGCGCGGAGGAGGCGGGGGGAAAGAATGCCTACGCTGTCCTGGACGGACAGGCCGCTCAAATCCCCGCCGGGAGCGAGGGGCTGGTGGTGCTGCCCTACTTCATGGGGGAGCGCAGCCCCCTCTGGGACACCGACGCCAAGGGAGTTATCTTCGGTCTCTCCCTCGTCCACACCCGGGCCCACATCTACCGGGCCTTCCTGGAGGCGGTGGCCTACTCCCTGCGGCACACCATGGAGTCCTGCGGAGCCGAGCTGGGGGAGAGCATTCTGCTGGCGGGGGGCGTGAGCAAGTCCCCCCTCTGGCGGCAGATCTTTGCCGACGTGACCGGCCACAGCGTCACCTGCCCCATCAACGACGTGGAGGCAAACCTGGGCGACGTGATGCTGGCCGGGCTGGGCGCCGGCGTGGTGACGGTGGAGGACCTGAAGGGCTGGCGGGTGCTGGATGAGAAGATCAGCCCCGACCCCGCCGCCCACGCGCGGTACAACGAGTACTACCGGCTCTACCGGGACCTCTACGCCGACCTGAAGGACAGCATGGCCCGGGCCTCAAAGCTGAAATAAAGGAACTGGGCAGGGAACTGGTACCCACGGTGTGATAAGCAAAAGAAGAGGTTCTGCCTGGCACACAGCGGTGTCAGGCAGAACCTTTTTAGCTTCAGCGGTGTCACGGGTGCATAGAAACCTCCCGGCGTATTTAGAGAGGATATCTCTACCGCTGGCGGTAGAGATCCAGCCAAGGGGCGCTGAAGGGGATCTTGGCAAAGTCGCGCTGCTCGTAGACCTCGTCGGGGCCGTCCTTGTGAATGCGGATCAGCCGGCTCGCCAGAGACAGGGCGTCCGCAAGGTTGACCGCGAGGATAACGACCGCCATTCCCTGCCGCATCAGCCCTTCAAGCAGGTTCCAGATATGTTTCCGCAGGCCCACATCCGCGCCCTTAAAGGGCTGCATGCAGAACAGGACGCCCGGATTCTGAAATCGGATGCGGTGGTAGACTAAGTTGTACTTTTCCATTTTAGTCAGCTGCTCAAGCCTCACTCCGAACAGCTCCTCGTACTCCGGGCCCAGGGCTCGCTGGAGCCCCTCCTGCATTCGCCGGCTTCGCCACAGCCCGGGCAGGCGGTGGTCGATGGTGAAGAAGAGGTTGTCAAAATAGCTCATTTTACTAAAGAGCATTGCGTCAGCGGGCTGTTCCTTGAGTATGGCGAGGTCCCGGGTCGGAGCGCACTGAAACGGCGCGCCGCGGAGCCGTATCTCTCCGCGCTCCACGGGCCGCTCCCCCTGGAGAATGGCCAGCAGATCTCCAAAGATGCGGTTGTCCAGATCCTGCAGCACCAGGCACTCCCCTGGCGACACCGCGAAGGTGAGGTCCCTTACCGCCCCGCCCGCGAGATGGGATACCTGTAAAACCGGAGGAGCCGCGGTATTCTCCGCCGTTTGCTGGGCGATCTGTTTCTCCCACTCCTTCCGCTCATAAAAATCGTTCCTGTGAGGCTCCGCCTCCTCCGAGCGCAGGACCTTGGCGATGCGCCCGCTGATGAGAAAAGCCGTGCGGTCGCAGATCTGCTCCAGCTCTTCAAGGTGGAACCCGATGTAGAGGAACGCTATCCCCTGGGCGGCATAGTGGCGCAGGACCGCGTGGAGCTGGGTGAGCTCCGACTCACTGATAAAGGTGCTCACGTCTCTTAAAATGATCAGTCGGCTTCCCGCCACCACCGCCTTGACGAGCTCCACCACAAAGCGCTGGAAGGTGCTGAGCTCTTCCACGTAGGCGTCCGCCGATATCTGGATGCCGAGCTGGTCCAGAAAGGGCTGGAGTTGGCGGCGTAAAATCGAAGGGCGGAGGTACCAGGTCTTAAAGCCCGGGCGGAGGACAAAGATATTGTCCGCCACCGTAAGGCCCTCCACCAGGCCGCTCTCGCTCTGGATTACGCCGATGCGGTTATGCTGGGGGTTGGGCGTGCGCCAGGAGTTTATCTGCTCCTCCCTGTAGTAGATATAGCCCGACTCGAGGGGCAGATTGTGCCGCAGGAGGTTGATGAGCGCCGTCAGGCCGTGGCTGTTCATGGGGATCAGCCCCACGATCTCCCCGGCGAAGAGCGTCAGGTCGAAATCCTCCAGCTGGACCGCGCCCCGTTCCCGGTAGGTGACCCGCTCCATGCGTAAAACCTCGTCCCTCACTGCAGCACCTCGCGGTTCTTCACGTCCCGGTCGCTGGTGATGGCGGGGAGCGTGATCTCCACGTCGGTGCCCACGCCGGGCAGCGAGAAGACATGGAGCCCGTACTCCTCGCCAAAGAGAAGCCGGATGCGGTTATTCACGTTGATCAGCGCCACGCCGCCCACCCGCTCCGGGTCCTGCAGCTGGGCGACCGGGCCGCTCCTGCCCAGGCGGGCGTTTAATTTTGCCAGCATGTCGGTGCCCATGCCCACGCCGTCGTCAGAAACACGGATCAGCAGCCGCTTTTCTGTCCGCTCCAGATGAACGGTGAGGTTGCCGGTTCCCACCTTGAGCTCAATGCCGTGGATGATGCAGTTCTCCAGAATGGGCTGCATCGTCAGCTTGGGGAGCCGGCAGCGGAAGATTTCGTCCCTGTCCTGCTCCTCACACACGATCCGCAGGCGCAGACGGTCGCCAAAGCGGTACTGCTGGATGCGGAAATAGGTCTCACAGTTCTGCAGCTCCTCCTCCACCGACACCAGGTTCTCCACCTTGCTGATGGTATAGCGGAAGAAGGAGGCCAGCGCCTCCGTCATGTTGGCCGCGCTGTCGAGCCGCGCCACCAGGCATTCGCTGCGGATGCTCTCCAGGGTATTGTAGAGGAAATGGGGATTGATCTGGTTCTGGAGCGCCAGGTACTGTGCCTGGCGCTTGTTGAGGTTAAAGAGCTGGGAGGGGTCCAGCATCTCCCGCATCCGGCACATCAGCCGCTCGCTTGCGGGTGACAGCGAACATACCTCATTAGCCGTTCCCTCGGTGGGCGCATAGCCATCCAGGAAAAGACTCAGCTCCTGTTCCTCGCGCCGATAGGGGATCACCACCCAGAACCACCAGGCCAGAACCAGCGCCGCAGCCAGAAAGGAAACGGAAAGCACAGGCCATAGGATCACCGCTCCGCCTGCCAGCACGCAGGCAAGGCCGCCCAACAGTATAAGAGTCAGCAGTCCTATGCCGCACAGCGACATCACATATACCCGCCGGGCCAGATAGCCCGGCGGGTCTCCGCTCTTCTTTTTTCCCTTTGTTATATTTTTTTTATCCATATAGCTTTCTGTACTGTCCAGGGTTGAGCCCCGTCACCTTTTTAAATGTCTGGGTAAAATACTTGAGGTCGCCGTAGCCCACCTTGCTGCAGATCTCCGCGATCGGCAGATTTCCACCCTGCAAGAGCTCCTTGGCGCGATCCATACGGACCCGGGTGAGGTACTTGTTGAAACCCTCCCCCGTCTCTTTCTTAAAAAGCACGCTGAAGTAGCTGGTGCTGAACCCGATGGCCGCACAGACCTCTTCCAGCGTCACCGGCTCGCTGTAGTGTTTTTGTATGTACTGCTTGGCAAAGCGGATGGGGCGTATCGACTCGCTGCGCCGACGCTCTGCCGTCAGCGCGAGCTGTTCTCTCTGAAATTGCCGCAGGCAGCGAAAAAGATCGGCTGCCTTACTGCACTGGGCGCAGCGGGCTGAAAAATCGCGGATGATCTTTTCCCGGTCCTCCAGATCCAGCCTCAGCGCAAAAAGCTGCCCCGCAGAGTCCACAAGCTCCAGAAGCTCCTGCCCGCACACACCGGTCATTTCCCCTGCGCCTTCTTCTAAAAGCCCCGCCGCCGCGTCGGCCTCCTCCGGGCTCAGGGTCTCTACCAGATGCTCGATGGCGCGGCCATACCGCTCCGGCAGATTTTCTTCCCGCAGCGCAGAGGATTTGAAAGCTCCCTCCAAAAGCCGCCCCGTGCCCTCAATAAGACGTTCTGACGCGGCGAATCGAGCGGTATTAAGAGATTCCAATAGGTCCTCTGGCCTGTTGGAGGCCTGACCGAGCGCCAGAGAAAATTCGATGGGTCCGAGCAGACTCTGCTGTACGGTGAGCTGATTCAAGCAGTCCCGCAGGGCGCGCCGCACGCTCTCCCGGTTTTGCACGGGGAAATTGAGCAGGCCATAGCCCCAGGGCTCCCGAAAGGAGAGCAGCATCTCATGGCAGAGCCCCGGTATAGCGGTGGAGAATATCTTTTGTGCCTTTGATTCCACGATGGCGATGGAGAGAGGCGTAACGGCGTCCAAATCATAATCGAGCTTTAAAAGGAAGATCTGAAACAGCCCCGGCTGGATGTCCACCCGGTATTCTCCTCTCAGCCGCTCCTCCGTGAGCGCCTCCAGCCGCCCCTCTGCAAGGTCCTCGATCAGGCGCTGGCGCTGACGGTCGGCGTCCTGGCGGCTGGTCTCTTTCATCTGTTCCACCTCGGTGGCAGATTCCCGCCTGGCGCGGCAGCGCTCACCCAGTTTCTCCAGCGTGGCCATGAGCTCATCGCGCTGGATGGGCTTGAGGAGGTAGTCTCCCACGCCGTTTTTAATGGCGCTCTGCGCGTATTCGAAGTGTGCATACCCGCTGATAATGACGATTTCCAACGCGGGGAACTCCGCCTTTGCCTTTTCAATCAGCTCAAGGCCGTAGCAGCCGGGCATGCGGATATCGGTAATTAGGATGTCAGGAATAAGGGTGCGCACTAACTGCAAGGCCTCCAGACCGTTGGCGGCGGTTCCCACCACCTCCATACCCAGGCTCCCCCAATCCGCCAGCAGGAGGATCAGATCGCAAACCCTCGCCTCATCATCCGCCACGACTACCTTGAGCATAGCCGCATCCCCCCCCCTCATGTCTTACAGTCGTGCCAAGACCTCTTCCCGCTCCGGAACGCTTGGGATGCCGCCGCTCTTCTCTGTGGAGAGGCTGGCGGCCGTGACCGCAAAGCAGGCGATATAGCCCAGGTCATCTTGGCTGAGCTCCGCCGGGGCCCTGTTCAGCTCCAGCAGACGCATGACCGCGCTCCCGCCAAAGATATCCCCCGCTCCCGTTGTGTCCACAACCTTCACCGTGGGCGGCTCAGCGGAGTACAGCGCCCTCGCGTTTTTGAGATAACAGCCCCGGGGCCCCAGCGTGACCATGGCGAGAGATACGCCATAATCACCGAGGAGCCGGTCGGCCCCCGCCTCGGGGGAACAATGCCAGAGGAACTCTACTTCCTCGTCGCTGATCTTCACCACATCGGCCTGGGAGAGCCCCCACAGGATCTGGTTCCTGGCCTCAGTTTCGCTCCGCCAGAGGGGCGGGCGCAGATTGGGGTCAAAGGTGATGAGCTTGCCGCGCTCCCTGGCGTAGGCCACCGCCTTTTGCGTGGTGGTGCGCACCGGCTCGTCGGTGAGGCTGAGGGTGCCAAAATGGAAGACCCTGCACCCGTCGATCAGCGAGAGGTCCAGCTCCTCGAAACGGAGCTGGGTATCGGCCCCCGGCTTTCGGGCAAAGCTGAAGGACCGGTCGCCGTGCTCGTCGAAGGTGACAAATGCGAGTGTGGTAAAGACGCCGCCGTCCACCACGATTCCCCTGGTCTCAATACCGGCGCGCTTGGCGGTGCCGATCAGGAGGCGGCCGAAGGTATCGTCGCCCACCTTGCCGAGGAACGCGGTCCTCACGCCATATTTGCTCAGGGCGGCCAGGAAATTGCAGGGCGCGCCGCCGGGGTTTGCCGCCATGGTGGGATAGCCGGCGGCGTCGGCGCCGCGGGACGCAAAATCGATGAGCATTTCGCCCAGAGCCACTACGTCACAGGCCATACGCTCACCTCAATCCTTTGCCGCGGGGTATTCGTTGCACAGCAGCCGGTAAGGGGCCTCGTCCTCCTCAATGGCGGGAAAGCGGCCCAGTTTCTCATAAAAGCGGTTGTCGGTATTGTCGTCGTTGCACTGGCTGACCTCGCCCAGAAGCACGTTCCCCGAGCCGGGCTCCACCTCAAAGTCGTGGTAGAGGTAGGGGTAGATGGTGATGCTCTCGCCGGGGGTCAGGCGGACCTGGCTGCCGGCGGGAACCACCATTTCCCGTCCGTCCACGTGGACGTGCACATCGCTCACCTTATCCAGGTCCTCATCCCTGGTGGAGTTGTAGACCCGGATAAGTACCACGCCGCCGCCCCGGTTGATGATGTCCTCCGCCTTGGACCAGTGGAAGTGCATGGGGGAATACTGGCCCTCTTTGATGTATAAGAGTTTCTCGGCATATACCTTGCTGTACTTGTCCTTCCTCCTGAGGTTACCGTTGCGGATGGTAATGAGGGAAAAGCCCATCATATCAAAGTCACCCATACCGTAGTCGGTGATGTCCCAGCCCAGCATGTTGTCTCGGATTTCGTCGTAGTCGTGGCCCTTGCTGTTCCAGTCCTCGGGCGTAAACTGACAGAAGGGAGGGAGGGCAAAGCGGTACTCCTTCACCATGGCCTCCATCTCTTTCAGGGCTGCATTGATTTCACTGCGTTTCATATGGATTCCTCCTATTTCCATTGATCATATCATATTTTTTATCGGAATTCCACAGAAACGCCGGACAAACCGCCCGGCGTTTCTGTGGATTATTTACTTACCGGCTGTTTCTTACTTTTTGGTGAGCACGGAGACGCCGGTGTCGGTGACCGCGCCGCCCAGGCTCTCACCCTCCAGGGCCTGCACAGCGGCCCTGACGCCGTCCTCGCCCATCACGTCGGGGTTTTGCGCCATGGTGCAGAGGAGGTAGCCGTCGTTGATGAGGTTCAGGATCGCGTCGGACTTGTCAAAGCCCACGCCGATGAGGCCCGCCTTGCCGCTGGCCTTGATGGCGTTGCCCGCGCCGGTGGTCGAGCCCTCGTTGCAGCCGAAGATGCCCACAACGCCCTGGGTGATGTAGTTCTCAGCGATACCC
>DATMXU010000017.1:0-7928 GCA_035562355.1 Pseudoflavonifractor sp. | reverse complement strand
CATAAAATATTGATAAAAGGTATTGTTAAAAGGAGTGCCCTATATGAGTATATTATTGCAGGCTGAACGCTTGATCGCGGGCACGGTTGAATCCAATGCACCCGTCATCTTTGATTCAACCGTGATTTCTGCTGGCAATATCAGCTATGACAGCGCCACCGGCGTTATTACCATACAGGAGCCGGGCAGATATGAATTTGACTGGTGGGTAGCCGTGCAATCCTCTGCATCAGCGGCCGGCGCTGGATTCGCGCTGGCCTCGTCGCAAGGAGACACCATAATCGGCAACCTGCCAATCAAAACGGGAGAAGTGGTCGGAGTCGGCATCATAGAGGTCACAGCAGCGCCTATAACCGTGGCGTTGAGGAGCAGCAGCAGCGCAACAACTTATTATTCAGCAACTGTTCCGGTTAAAGCATCTCTGGCTGTAATCGCAATAGCTGATACGGGCACGACAGGCCCCACCGGGCCTACAGGTGCTGCCGGTGATACCGGCCCCACCGGGCCTACGGGCCCGACCGGCGCCGTGGGCACAATGGCGGACAGCACGCAATGCTTTGCCATCAGGCAGCTGGCCAACTTATTGGAGCAGATCACGGTGCTGTATCCCGCCACTACCATGACTCTATTTGTAGATCAGTTGGCCACATTGTCGGGCGTGGCCGTTGAAGTGTATACCGCTCCCGGAGCCGACGGTCCGGGGCTGCTGATTATACAGAGCGGATCGGATTACGGATATGTCTCGTTAAGCAGAATCGCCGCGATTTATCTCGGTGCGGGTTCGGTATATGACCCAAGCATCACCTATCTGCCCCCGCCCGATCCCTACGCTCCGGGCTGCGATACGGATTATATCCTTGCGGTACAGTCATCCATGTCGGTTGGGGACCAGATCTCCTTCGGCGCGGCTACAAACACCACCGGAAGCGGCGGAGTTTATATCAATGAGCCGGGCATTCTGGTACTCAGTGACGGAGCGGGGAATACGCCTGTGTTTTTATTTACCCCGCAGATAAGATATTTGGTTAAGGATTCGCTACCGTCGGCCAGAACATCGGGCACCGGGAAACCGATTAAAGAAGTCACGATTCAAAACCGCTCTATTCAGCTTGATCCATGACCCATAAGTGAACCGGTGTGCTCGGGGCGAGTAAATGCCCCGAGCGCACTTTTGTCCCCCGTCCCAAGGGAAACTGAGTCGCTCCTCTTAGGCTGACAAGCTATTTTGTCTCAAATCCTTGCATCCTTGGCCGGAATCCGCTACAATTGCCTCGAGGTGATGATAGTGGAATTCCAGCATGAGCCTGAGCGCGTCTATCTGAACGACGCAGCCGGTCCGTGCATCGCGGAGGTCACGTTCCCCATTTCAGGCGGGACGGCCACCATTGACCACACTTTTGTGGACCCCGCCTTGCGGGGCCAGGGGGTAGCTGACCGGCTGCTCGCCGCCGCGGTGGAGTTTCTTCGCTCCCAAGGCCTCAAAGCGCGGCTTACCTGCCCATACGCCGTAAAGTGGTTCGCCGGCCACCCCGAGCACGCCGACCTGCTCCACTCCTGACCCGGACGTTTTCAGAGCAGCAGACGGCGTCCGCGCTGCAGCAGCACTTTATACCGATACTCACAAAACGCGGGCAATCAGGGCTTGTCGCCCTGGCTGCCCGCGTTTTGCCATGCCATGCGGCGGGGCCGCGGGAACTGTGACTTTGTTACAGAACAGGGCTGAAAAACAAGTTATGATAAACCCATCAGAAATCCCTACGATATGAAAAAGGAGATGCCGTTATGGAAGAAAATTACACCGCACAAAATAGAATGCCGCTCATCGGGGATATGGCCCCCAGTTTCAAGGCTGTCACCACCCAGGGCGAGATCAACTTTCCCGAGGATTTCAAGGGCAAGTGGGTGATCCTGTTCAGCCACCCGGCAGATTTCACCCCTGTGTGTACCACCGAGTTTATGACCTTCGCCTCCATGGCCGATGAATTCAGGGCGATGAATACCGAGCTTGTAGGTCTGTCTGTGGACTCTCTGTACGCCCACATCGCCTGGCTGAGAAAAATTCAGGAGCTGGAGTGGAACAGCAAAAAGCACATTGAGGTAAAGTTCCCCCTCATTGAGGATATCCGCATGGATGTGGCCAACAAATACGGTATGATCCAGCCGGGGCAGTCCAATACGCAGGCCGTGCGCGCCGTGTTCGTCATCGACCCCGCGGGCAAGATCAGGCTGATCCTCTATTACCCCCTATCCACCGGGCGCAACTTCGACGAGATCAAGCGCGTCATTCAGGCGCTGCAAAAGGCCGACGCCGACGCGGTCGCCACGCCGGCCGACTGGCGGCCCGGCGACGATGTGATCGTACCCACGGCGGGCAGCTGCGGCGTAGCCAAGGACCGCATGGAAAGCCAGACCGACGACCAGTACTGCCTGGACTGGTTCATGTGTTTCCGCCGAGAGAGCAAACAAGGCATGGCCTAAGCAGTTTCATTTGACTTTTCCCCCCGGCCCGATTATAGTTTGAGTATATGATTGGGCTGGGGGTGTCTTATTTGGAGGTCCGGGAATTCTTTCCCTTTTGGTCGGAGCTGCCCCTGGAGCACAGGGAGGAGCTCCAGCATCACTGTCGGCCGCAGCTATTTGAAAAGGGCAGTATGATCACACCGTACAAGGACAACTGCCTTGGGCTGATGCTGGTACAAGCCGGTCAACTCCGGGTGTTTGCGCTGTCCGACAGCGGGCGGGAAGTGACCCTTTACCGCCTGTACGAGCTGGATGTCTGCCTGTTTTCGGCCTCCTGTATCATGAACAACATCTAGTTCGACCTCCACATTGAGGCCGAAAAGGACACGGAGACCCTGCTGCTGCCCACCTCTGTGTTTGACAGGCTGACGAACCGGTCTCTTGCCATGGCCAACTACATGAATCAGCTGATGGCCTCTCGCTTTTCCGACGTAATGTGGACGCTGGAGCAGGTGCTGTTCAAGAGCATGGACTGCCGTCTGGCCCAAGTGCTGCTGGCGTATGCCCGCAACGAGGAGAGCGTCGAGCTCTCCCTGACCCACGAAATCCTTGCACGGGATCTGGGCAGCGCCCGGGAGGTCGTAACCAGGATGCTGAACTACTTTCGCGGCGAGGGCCTTTTGGAGCTCACCCGGGGGCATATCCGCCTGCTGGATGAAAAGCGGCTGGCAGCCATTGCCGCCGAATAACAGGGGCTTTCGGGTGTCGCTGAACGCCGATATCCAAGAGTATGGTATAAGCAAAGAAAGACAGCCTCCCGGCTGTCTTTCTTTGTTTCAGACTATCAAAAAAACTCAGGCCGAAGGTCCCGGAGGGAGGCATAGTGTGAAAGGGAACCGTCAGGGTTCCCTTTCACGTGCAGGAAGACCACTTTTCGAAACTTCCTACAGTGTTTCAAAAAGTGTAACAGCCTGTCAAAGAAGTCCCGTGGGACTTCTTTGACAGGCTGAAGCAAAGAAAGACAGCCTCCCGGCTGTCTTTCCTTTTGCTTTTCTCCGCCTATGACGGCTCGGCTATTCCCCAGCCCCGGGCAAACCCGCGTCGCCCGAATGGCCCAGCAACTTATATAACAGCGTGTACAGCGCACCGGCCTCCCCGGGGGAGAGTGGCATGCAGCTCGCCATTTGGCCGGGGATGTCCATCGCCTTTTCCTTGAGCTCTTCCCCGGCCTCGGTGATGGTGATGTCGACGGCGCGTTCGTCGGCGCTGGAGCGCTCGCGCCGGACAAAGCCCTTGCCCTCCAGCCGTTTCAAAAGCGGCGTCAACGTGCCGGAGTCCAGATACAGGCGCCTGCCCAGCTCCTTCACGCCGATGGTCTTATGCTCCCACAGCACCATCATGGTAATATACTGGGTATAGGTCAGGTCCAGCTTGTCCAGGAGGGGCTTGTAGCGGCCCACAACCTCCTTGGCCGCGGCATAGAGCGGGAAACAGAGCTGGCTTTCGAGTTTCAGGATCCGGTCGTCCATCGGCGCCATTACAGCAGCTTCTCGATATCGTCAGCGAGGTCCTTCGGCTCTACCGTCGGCTCATAGCGGGCGACGACGGCCCCATCGCGGTCAATGAGGAACTTGGTGAAATTCCACTTGATCTGCTCGTCCGAATAGCCTTCCTTATATCTGGCCTTGAGCATAATCTCCAGCCCATGGGCCTTCAACCCCTTGCCCAAGCCCTGAAAGCCCTTTTGCGCGGTCAGATACCGATAGAGCGGGATGGCGCTCTCGTCCCGGACGTCCACCTTCTGGGACAGGGGGAAGGTGACGCCGTAGCGGACCGAGCAGAACTCCGCGATCTCCTCCTCGGTCCCCGGCTCCTGCTCCATGAACTGGTTGCAGGGAAAGCCGACGACCACAAGCCCCTGGTCCTTGTACTTGCGATAAAGGGCCTCCAACCCCTCATACTGGGGCGTAAAGCCGCATTTGCTGGCCGTGTTGACGATGAGCACCGGCTTTCCCCGGTACTCGGACATCGGCACTGGCCTGCCCTCGATGGATGTGTATTCAAACTCATAGATGGACATAGGGCTACCTCCTATATAATTATGCACAATTAAATTGTGTACAATTATTATCTCCCAGATCCGCGGATTTGTCAAGTAAAAAATTTGACCTTCTCGCTATAGCGCGCCGCCGATGCTATAGGAGGAGATAAGGTGCAGCGGCGTGGCGGGGGGCAGGCTCTCCGCTCCCATCAGATCCTCCTTCCGCAGCAAAAAGCGGCTGTATACCAAGCTGGCCCCCCTGTAGGATGCGCGCAGGTACCCCGCGCCGGGGTAGGGATAGTGGGTGTCCCCGGGGCCGTAGGTGCCGGAGGAACAGTCCGCCTCCCCCACGATCTCCCCGCTCAGTATCCCCCGGCACAGGGCGGCGAACCAGTCCAGGTATACCCGGTCGACGGGGCTGCCGTTGTGGGCGGGGCAGATAGCGCCGAACGCCCCCCGCAGGGAGCACAGCCGCTCCATGGCGCGCAGGCACCCCTCCACCGTGGAGGCGGGGCGGGCGTGGACCTGTCCGGGCTTTTCGGCAAAACCGGGCAGGAGGAGGCACTGGCCCGAGTCCACCTCGTCTCCGCAGAAGAGGAGACGGCGGCTTTCGTCCAGCACCGCCAGACTGCCGGGGCTGTGACTCCCCAGCTCTAAAATACGCAGGGGCCGCCCGCCTGGGTCCAGGAGGTCCCAGTCCATGACAGGGGTGGGCGTATAGTCCAGAGGGTAACGCTCCGGCGGCTCCCCCATGGTGTTTTTCAGACTGGGGATGGCCCTGGGCGAGGCCAGCACCCGCTCGAAGTACCCGTTGCCTCCGGTATGGTCAAAGTGGCTGTGGGTGTTGACGACGGCGCGTACCGGCTTTTCCGTCAGGCTCTGGGCAAAGGCCCGGATGTCCCCCTCCGGGCAGCCCGCATCCACCATGAGCGCCTCGCTGCTCCCGATCAGCAGGTAGCAGTCGCACCCGATGGTTCCGCCCGTGATCAGATAGGTGTCCTCACGGATGGCGCGAGCGGTAAATTCCTGTCTCACGGTACACCTCCATTTTTCAGCATATTCCGGACCCACTTGCCGCTTTTCAGCCGCCATTCGCTGGTGATGCACTTGACGATCTGGTCGAGCCGGATGGCGGCGTACACCGCCAGCACCGGCCAGTGGAGGGCCAGCCCCACAAAAAAACCCGCCGGCACGGCAAAGCCCCATAGGAAAACAAGGTCGTTCAGCATGGCGAAACGCACGTCCCCGCCGCCCCGTAGAAGGCCCATCATGTTCATGATCTGGAAGAACCGGAACGCCTGGAGACCCGCCTCGAAGAGCATAAGCTGCCCGGCGTACTCCAGGGTGATGGGCTCCACGTTGTACAGCCGCAGGAGCACCGGGCGGGCGAGCAAAATCACCACGCCCGCCCCCACGCCCATGGCGACGGCAAGGCGCTGGAAGTACCGCTTGTACCCGGCCAGTTTCTCATACTCCCCCGCGCCCACGGCGTTGGCCACGATGACGCAGGCCGCCGCGGTCACCCCCCTGCTGAGGACGCTGGCGAGCTGGTTTGCCACCGCGGCGATGCTGTTGGCGGCCACTACCTCAGTGCCCAGCCGCCCCAGGAGGACCGCCAGCGCCGCGTCCCCCAGGGCCCAGAAGAGCTCGTTGGCAATGACCGGGACGCTGGTGGCAAGGTAGGGCCGCGCCAGACTCTTATCGAGGCCCAGAAACTTTTTCACCCGGATGCGCAGCTTATCCTCCCGCCCATAGACATAGGCCACCACCACGGCGCACTCCAGCGCTCGGGCAATCAAGGTGGCCCACGCCGCGCCCAGAATGCCCATGGCCGGTACCCCCGGCACGCCAAAGATGAGCGCCCAGCTCAAAAACGCGTTGACCCCCATGGCGAGGAGGGAGGACGCCACCGATATGCCCACCGTGTGGACCGACTGCAAGACCCCTGTGGTGATGGCCGTGACGGTATAGAAGAGATAGGACCAGCCCGCCACCCGCAGGTAGATGATGCCCTGCTCCACCACCTGCGGGTCGTCGGACAAGAGGCGCATCACCGCCCCCGGCGCCGCTACAGCCAGGGCTGTGACCAGAAGTGCAAATGCCAGGGCGGTTCGGTAGGCGTAAGCCAGCACCCGGTGGATGGCGTCCACGTCCCTCACGCCCCAGTACTGTGCGGTGAGGACATTGGCGCCCCCCGCGATGCCCCCCACCGCCAGAGTGACGATGAAGAAGAGCTGGTTTGCCTGGGCCGAGGCCGATAGGGGTATGTCCCCCATGCGCCCCAGCAGGACGGTGGACAGCATATTCACCGCGAAGGCCAGCACGTTCTGCAGCGCCAGCGGCAGGGCAAAGGAGAAGGTCAGCGCGGTGAGGGAGCTTTTATTTCTCATCTTCCCGGTGCGTCTTGAAATAGCGCTCCATCACGGAGTTATCGTGAGGGGCGAAGAGGTCCCGGCCCATGTCATTGGCGAGGCGGTAGGCGATGATCTGTACCACCGGCGCAAACTCCAGGACGCTGAAGTCCCCGCATCTGACGTCCAGTTTCAAATCGTCCTCCGCCGCAACGCTGGAGCCCACCAGCAGGCCGTTGTGGTGGATCTCCTTCATCCAGCGGCCCAGGGCCAGGGCCTTCTTATCCTCCCGGCCGCCGTCGTTGAGGACGATGACGCAGTGGTTGGAGTTATACCCGTAGTTGGGGCCATGGATGCCCTCCTCCAGCTCGTAGCCGATGGAGATCATCTGGGGCAGCTCCCACACCTTCACCGCCCCCTCCAGCGCCACGCCCTGGAGGGCGTCCGCTCCGGTGAAGACGATGCAGCGGCTGCGCAGCATCTGGCGCCTGGTGGCGTCCATCCACTGCATGGCGGCGGGGGTAATGGCCCGGTGGCTGTCGGGCACGGCCTTCGCCATGGCGAGGCAGCTCTCGTATCCCGCGGCGTCGATGGTCCCCCGGCGCTTTGCTAACTCCAGCCCCAGGAGCATATGGGTGAACACCGAGGCCGAGTACCCGATGGTACGTGTGGGGTACTCCTCCACGCCGCAGCCCATGTCAATATGACAGGGGGATTCCCTGGCGATGGGGGTCTGGGGCGACTCGGTGACGCTGACGGTGTGATACCCCAGGGCGGCCATCTTCTTCTGAGCCTCCCGGGCCACGATGGAGGTGCCTGTCTGGGAGGTAAAGACGTAGAGGGCCTTGGGGTTATAGGAGTAGGTGTTATGGCAGAAGTCGTTGGGGTAATAGACGGTGGTCCGCAGCTTCGTCACCTTCTCTACGAAAAACCTGGCCGTAATGGCCGAGGTGTTGGAGGTGCCGGAGCCCACGTAGACGATCTCGTTGATGGCGTGCAGGTCCTCCCCCAGGGAATCGAAGAGGGGGGCAAAATTCTCCTCACGGATGTTCAAAATGTGCTCTAAAACCTGTCTC
>DATMXU010000016.1:0-7649 GCA_035562355.1 Pseudoflavonifractor sp. | reverse complement strand
ATATTCATTTTAATGTAAAGTAGTCAGGGTCGCCGCACCGCTAAAAAAGCCCGCCCCGCCGGGCGGCGGGGCGGACAAGATACAGCTACACGAAATGGCAGGCCGCGAAATGGCCGGGGGTGATCTCCCGCAGCGGCGGTTTTTCCCGGCGGCAGATGTCCTGCACCTCCGGGCAGCGCCCGGCGAAGGGGCAGCCAGGAGGCGTGTTGATGGGGCTGGGCACGTCGCCCTCGATGATGATGCGCTTTTTCTCTTTCTCCTTTTCCGGGTCGGGCAGCGGCACGGCGGAGAGCAGCGCCTTGGAGTAGGGGTGCAGGGTGTGGGCATACAGCTCTTCGCTGGTAGCCAGTTCCACCACATTGCCCAGGTACATCACGGCGATGCGGTCGCTGATGTACTTCACAATATTCAGGTCGTGGGCGATGAAGAGATAGGTCAGGCCCAGCCGTTTCTGTAGGTCGTACAGCAGGTTGATGATCTGGGACTGGATGGACACGTCCAGCGCCGAGATCGGCTCGTCGCAGACGATGAACTCGGGCTCGATGGCCAGGGCGCGGGCAATGCCGATGCGCTGGCGCTGGCCGCCTGAGAACTCGTGGGGGAACCGGTTGGCGTGCTCCCGGTTGAGGCCCACCATATCCAGCAGCTCATACACCCGCTCACGGCGCCCCTTCTCGTCGTACATCTTATGGATGACCATGCCCTCGGCAATGATGTCGCCCACCGTCATACGGGGGTCTAAGGAGGCGTAGGGGTCCTGGAAGATGATCTGAGCCTTCTTGGAGTAAGCAAAGCGCTCTTTCCCCGCGTCCAGGTTTACCTCTTTGTTGCCATAGGTGAGCGTACCCTTGGTGGGGGTGTATATCCCCATGACTACCCGGCCCAAAGTGCTCTTTCCGCAGCCGGACTCGCCCACCAGGCCGAAGGTCTCTCCCTTTTTGATTTCAAAGGAGACCTTCTCCACGGCCTTGAGCGTACCGCCTGAGACCTGGAAGTATTTGCAGACCTCGTCCAGACGAATAAGAACCTCGCTCATTGGGCGGACACCTCCTTTGCGCGCTGGGGGCAGGCCTCATGATGCAGCCAGCAGGCGGCGGTGTGCCCCTCTCCCAGGGTAAAATGGGGCGGCATCTTCTCCTTGCAGACCTTCATGGCGTACTCGCACCGGGCGGCAAAGGGGCAGCCTACGGGAGGCGCGATCAGGTCGGGAGGAGCGCCGGGGATGGAAATCAGCTTTTCGCTGCGTGTTGTCTCGGTGGAGGGAAGGCTGCGAAGCAGGGCCTGGGTGTAGGGATGCCCGCCCCGGTAGAAGATATCGCCCGCCGCCCCGGTCTCCACGACCTTGCCAGCATACATGACGGCCACCCGGTTGGCAAGACCCGCCACCACGCCCAGGTCATGGGTGATGAGGATAATGGCGGTGTTGGTCTTCTCACGGATGTCGGCGAGCAGCTCCATGATCTGCGCCTGAATGGTAACGTCCAGGGCGGTTGTGGGCTCGTCTGCGATGAGGAGCTGCGGCTCGCAGGAGAGGGCCATGGCAATCATGACGCGCTGGCGCATACCGCCCGAGAATTCGTGGGGATACTGCTTGGCCCGCTGCTCCGGGTTGGGGATTCGCACCAGCTTGAGAAGGTCCACCGCCTTCTTCTTGGCCTCGGAGGCCGACAGTTTCTGGTGCAGGCGGATGGCCTCCACCAACTGCTTGCCCACCGGCATGGTGGGGTTGAGGCAGGTCATGGGGTCCTGAAAAATCATGGACACGTTCTTGCCGCGGATGGAGCGCAGCTCTCTCTCACTGGCGCGGACGATGTCATGCCCGCAGAGGGTGATCGCGCCGGCGGGGATGCGGGCGGGGGGCTCGGGGTTCAGGCGCATCACGGTCTGAGCGGTGACGCTTTTGCCGCAGCCCGACTCGCCCACGATGGCCAGCACCTCTCCCTCGTCTACATGGAGGGTGACGCCGCGCACGGCCTTTACCTCCCCGGCGTAGGTATCAAAGGACACATGGAGGTCCTCAATGTTCAAAATACGGTTCATGTCAAATCACCTCCGCAGTCTGGGGTCAAAGGCATCGCGGAGCGCGTCGCCCAAGAGGTTAAAACACAGCATGGTGATGCTGATAAAGAGGGCGGGCCAGAAGAGACGCATGGGATAGGCCACCATGGTCAGGGCGCCGTCCTGGGCCAAGGTACCCCAAGAGGCGTCGGGGATGGGCACGCCCAGGCCGATAAAGGAGAGGAATGCCTCGGTAAAGATGGCGTTGGGGATGGTAAGGGTCAGGTTGATGATGATGATCGACAGGATGTTGGGCACCAGGTGCCGAACGATGATGCGGGAGGAATTCGCTCCCAGGGCCTTAACGGCTACCACGAACTCCTGCTCCTTCAAGCTGATGACCTGCCCTCGGGCCAGCCGCGCCATACCGATCCACCCGACGGCGGAATAGGCCAGAATAATGGTTCCGACGCCGGGCCTGAGGACGATACCCAGCAAAATGACCACCAGAAGGTACGGGATGCCGTTGATGATCTCCACTATGCGCATCATGATGTTATCCACCCTGCCGCCGATATAACCGGAGATGCTGCCATAGAGCACGCCGACAATCAGGTTGATGAACGCGGCGGTGAACCCGATAACGAGACTGGTACGGCCGCCGTGCCAGACACGGGTGAAGATGTCCCGGCCCAGGCCGTCGGTGCCGAAGAGATGGGTGTGGGCCTGGGGGGTGCCGGGGTCGGCCACAAAATAGCCGTCCTGATTCATGTGGTCCAGATGCTGCTCGCTGATGGTGTAGGGGCTCACCATGGGCGCAATGAGGGACATACCGATGATGATGGCCAGCAAAACCATACAAACCACGGCGGTGGGGTTCTTCAGCAGGCGGCGCATGCCGTCCTTCCAAAAGCTGATGGAGGGGCGGGAAATGCCCTCCCGGTTCTCCCTGTCGGGGCCGATGCGGGCAAAATCCTCGTCCGCGAGGGTAATGTCAGCGGCATAGGAGACGCCGGGGTCGAAATTCTTGTTATTTTTTGGCATAAACCTTATGCCTCCTTCAGCGCAGACTTGGGCGCCTTTTCTTTCCGACGCTTTGCGCCGCCGCCGCCGATCTTGATGCGGGGATCAATGAAACCGTACAGAATGTCCACCAGCAAGGTCATCAGAACCAAAAAGGCCCCGTAAAACACAGTGCTGCCCGCAATCATGGGGTAATCGTACTCCTGGATCGCCCGAACAAAGAATTTGCCCATACCGGGGATGGAAAAGATGTTCTCCACCACGAAGGAGCCGGTCAGCACCGCGGCCACAATGGGCCCCAGGACGGTGACGACAGGCAAAATGGCGTTGCGCACGCCGTGCCGCCAGATGATGGCCCGCTGGCTCAGGCCCTTGGCCTTGGCGGTCTTGATGTAGTCCTGGCCCAACACGTCCAGCATGCTGGTGCGCATCAGCCGGGCCACCGTCGCCATAGAGCTGAGGGACAGCGCGATGGCGGGGAGGATCTTATGAGCCTCGGTCTTCCAGCCGGTGACAGGGAAATAGGTGATGCCGAACCACTTGCGAAACTGCACGGAGAGGAAGAACTGGAGCAGCGCGCCGATGATAAAGCTGGGGATGGACACACCTAGGATGGCCACGATCATCGAGGAGGTGTCCTGCCACTTGCCCCGCTTGATGGCGGCGATGCTGCCCAAAGAGAGACCGAAGACCACGGCAATGACCAAGGAGCGCAGGCCAAGCTCAGCCGAGATGGGAAAGCTCTCGGCGATCATGGTCATGATCGGTCGGTTGTATTTGAGGGAAGTCCCCAGATCCCCCCGGAGGAAATTCCCCACATAGATGAGAAACTGCTCCCATACCGGCTTGTCCAGCCCGTATTTCTTGTAGAGGGCCTCTAAAATCACGGGGCTGATGGCCTTGTCGCCGATGAAAGGGTCTCCCGGCAAAAGCTGCATCAGAAAAAACGTGATGGTCAGCAGCGCGAATACCGTCAGAGCGGCATAGAAAATGCGCTTTAGGATGTACTTGCCCAATTAACTCCACTCCTTGCAGATTGTACGGTGCCATTTGCTTGTTTGAAGAGTGAGATCGGGGATTTCACTCTTCAAACAAGCAGGCAGGGCCATATGAGACCATATGGCCCTGCCCGGCTTGTTGCCTTAAACGGCAGGAAACTTCACTGAATTCGCAGGGATTACTCCACGATGTCGGCCTCCAGGAGGGACATGTCGGTGAAGGCGGTGCACACATAGCCCGTCAGTCTGTCGGAGAGGACATAGTCCGTGGCACGGTTGTAGACATAGCCGATGGGGGCGTCCTGAGCCAGAATCTTCTCAATCTCGATCATGATGTCCTGGCGCTTAGCGGCGTCGGGCTCCTTGCGGGCGTCGGCAACCAGCTGATCGTACTCGGGGTTGGAGTACTGGGTGTGGTTGTTGCCGCTGCCGGTGAGGAACAGGTCGAGGAAGGTCATGGGGTCGTTGTAGTCAGGGCCCCAGCCGGCGAAGACGATGGAGAAGTCATAGCTCTGCATCCGGGCGATACGGTTCTTATAGGTCATGACCTGCACATCGAGGTCCACGCCCAGGTTGTTCTTGAACTGCTCCTTGAAGAAGGCTGCGTACTTCTGAGCGGCGGTGGTGTCGTCCGCGATGAGGACGGGCTTGAAGGTGGCGGGTGTCAGGCCCTCTTCGGCAAGGCCCTCCTCCAGAAGCGCCTTGGCGCCGGCATAGTCGCCGCGGGTGATCTGGGGCCCGCACGCCTCGGTGAACTTGCCCTGGTCAATGGCGGGGGGCACGAAGGAGTTGGCAACGGTGGAGTTGTTGTTGACGACCTTCGCTACAAACGTCTCGGCGTCCACGCCCAGAGTCAGGGCGCGGCGGACCTTGGAATTATTCAGGCCGGGCAGGGTGGTGTTCATCTCGAAGTACCACGAGCCGCCGTCGTCATAGGTGTGGATTTCCACGCCCTGGGCCTTGAGAATGTCGCGGTTGTCGGCGTTGACCTTAAGCATGTCGATCTCGCCCGCCTGGAAAGCGTTGAGGGCGGCGCCCGCATCGGAGATCATGACCATGGTGATCTTGTCAATCTTGATGTTGGCGGCGTCATAGTAGGTGGGGTCCTTCTCCATGACGATATTGTCCTCATGGGTCCAGGAGGTCATCTTATAGGCGCCGTTGGTGACCAGCTTATCGACTTCCTTGGCGTACTGGTCAAAACCAATGGCCTCCACGCCCTTCTGGTTCATGGGCAGGAAGTTATAGAAAGACAGAACCTGCAGGAAGTAGGGGTAGGGGTTGGTGAGGCTCACCTGAAGGGTAGTGTCATCAAGGGCCTTGAACCCCATGGGCAGGCCGGTGTAGCCCAGATCGTCCAGCTCCTTGCGGACCTCGGCGGAGGGCTCCTTGCTGTTGAGGTGCTCGTCGGCGCCCAGGATCATGCTGGACCAGGTGCCGGCGTAGTTGGCGGCGGTATCAGCGGTGAAGAGCATGGTCCAGGCGTAGATGAAGTCATCGGCCACAACAGGGTCGCCGTTGGTCCACTTCGCGTCGTCGCGGAGATGGAAGGTATAGGTCTTCTTATCCTCGGAGACATCCCACTTGGTGGCAATGGCGGGGATGGGGGTGTCCGTCGCGTCCAGGGCTACCAGGCCGCGCATGATGTGACGCAGCACATCACCCGAGCCGGTGCTGGTGGTAAGTACGCTGTTAAGCTCGGGGGGCTCCTGAATCAGGTTGACCGTGACCTCCTTGGGGCCGATGGGAGTGCTGGAGTTGCTGGGCTCGGCGCTGCCGCTGGGAGCGGGGCTGCTGCTGCCAGAGGCACCCGGCGTGGTGGGCGCGCAAGACGCAAGCAGACCCAGAACCAGAGAAACCGCCAGCAAAAGGGAGAGACGTTTCTTCATTCTTCTTACCTCCATCTTTTCGTTGTATCCATCTTCCATTAACAGATACGACTAAAAATATGTACCCGCGGCAGAAACGGCTGATCGGAGCACCCTGTATCTGCGTAGAGGTATAGGCTATTATAGCACCCCGCTTTTGAAATGTAAAGCAAATGAAATCAATTTCCTGCCCCCAATTTGCAAGAAAGAGCGGCATTTTTTGCAAGTGTATTTCTGTGGAGGACAAATATTCCGTATTTTGTTCGCAGAATATTTTACCTGGGGCGGACATTTGTACATACTGGAGCGAACCGAAAGAAAAAAGCCCGGAGGAAATAGGAGCTTTCGTGGATAAGCCTCGCTTTTTGGCAGCCTTTCCTCCGGCGCGGAGCGGCGGGCCGGGGATGCGTTTTTGCATTTTCAGCCGGGCAAAGCGCCAAATGAAAAAACGCCGCAGGTTGTCAAAAAAGTCCTCCGGGACTTTTTTGACAACCTGCGGAAAGCGCTAGTCGAAAGCCAGTCCAAAGTAGGCCGCGGTCTCCTCGGACCAGGCACGGCGGTCCTGTCCGGAGAGCCATTTGACCATGGCAAAGGGCTGGATGTAGCTCGTCCGGTGGCCAGGCCAGAACGCGGGGGTGCGCAGATGGTAGCGATCGGCGGGGTAGGCAGCGGCCACCGCCGCCAGGGCGGTGGGAATCTTATCGTGGGGAATCAGGAGTTCCTTGATGACGACGGCGCGCCCATCCTCCTCCAGCTCCACCGCAGCGCAGCCCGCGCTTCCCCCCACCTCCAGCCGGAGCAGCGCGCCGCCGCTTGAGCGGCAGATATGCTCCTGGTAGGCCAGCAGCCTCCGGCAGTACTCCGCGTGGAGCGTTCCCTCCAGCAGGTTCTCCCGCAGAGAGCCGTACTCCTCGGGACTAGCGGGGGCAGCCGCGTCCCCCGGGCCGGGCGGCCCGGCCTCGGCGGCGGTCAGCTCGATCTTTCGGGTAGCAAAACACTCGGTAAAGCCCACGGTACCGAAGAACTTGTGGAGACTTGCCTCGGCGGGAACGGTGGTGACGCAGTCCACTCCCCGCTCGCCCAAATAGAAGTCCACATACTGGAGGAGCATCCGGCCAAAGCCGTGTTTCCTGAACTCCGGATCTGTCGCCAGGGCGTAGATATAGGAGGACGTGGCCCTGGTCCCATCGGGCAGGGCGATGGTCATGGGCAGCAGAGCCAGCATGCTGCGCAATACCCCATCCTCCAGCAGCACCAACATATTCTCCGGCTGGGCACAGCAGGTGTAAAAATCGTCTATATAGCCATCGCCGTCGCCGAAGGCCCGTTTCCACAGGGCCTTCTGGGCGGGGACCTCCTCCGTCTTGGAGGGACGCATCTCAATCATGGGAATGCTCCTTTCTTTTAGAATATGGGCTTGACAGCGTGAGGTCAGCCCCTCCACACGGCGGAGTGTTTCTCCACCATCAAATCGGGATAGTAGGATTCCTTCGCTTTCCTCAGGCCCTCCACACCCATATCGTCCTCCCGGTTGAGGTAGCGGATATTGGGGTGGCGCTGGCGCACCCAGCGGGCAAACTCCCGGTTGATCATGGCGTAAGCCCCCTGAAGCTCCCCGTAGGCCTTTTCAAAGTGGACGTCGAAGGTGTCGGAAGAGAGGGGGTCCCCCATGGTGAAGGCCACCACCTCGCCCAGCACACGGATGAGGCCGCCCTCCAGCCCCAGCTCCTCAAAGTGGGTAATGGCAAGACGCAGGGCCCGT
>DATMXU010000015.1:0-11899 GCA_035562355.1 Pseudoflavonifractor sp. | reverse complement strand
TGCCTGGGGCAACACCTGGGAGAGCTGGGGCGGCGGCGAGTCCTTCGACCCGATTGAAGCGATCAATTTTGTCAATGACGGCACCTTTGCAAAGTTCGGCATCAAGTACGTCATCCTTGATGCGTGCTGGTATCCGCGCGGGATGTCCGGCGGCGTCGACCTGGCGACGGCGCAGAAGAACGGCGAGGGCGGCTATATCGCTATCCCCAGCAAATGGGCCAGCGTCGCGGCCTATTTCGATATGCCGAATGAGACCGAGACAGACACCAAGGCCGTCGTCCGGGCGTGGAACGACTTTATGAATGCACACGGATTTAAGACCGCCGCATGGTGCATGCCGATGAGCGTCTACCTGCACCCCGGCAATGATAGCGGCTGGAGAACCGCGGAGGCTGGAAGCGGCGCAGAGATAAGCGGCAGAAACATTGCGATTGACACGCCGTTTACACTGGCCCATCCCGACTACCTGATCACCGCGAACGCGGTGGAATATGACCCGGCCACAGGCCAGCTCCTGCCCGATCAGGAGAGGCCGCTGTACAGACGGCAGACCGGGTACTATCCGCAAAACGGCACGGCCGAGCTCTGTCTCGGCAACCCGAGGGTGTTGGAGGAGTACACCGACTATTTCTGCAATCTGATGTTCAAGGAATATGGGTTTGACGGCCTGAAGATCGATACGCAGTGGGGCACGCAGCAGTGCATGGCTCTGGGTCATGGGCACGACGGTAACCCGAACGCCAGCATTGAGAACTATCCGCTGTATTGGAAGACCATCTATGATAAGGCCAAGGCAATTTTGGGCGAGGACCCCTGGATGAAACACTGCCAGTGCGGCACAATGATGAACTTCTTTACCCAGAACGGCACGAACCGTCCGATTACCGGCGACCCCGGCAGCAACAATGTCCGCAAGGCGCGCTACTCCATCAGGATGTGGAAGGGCCTGTACGGCGACAACGCCCCGGCCGTGAGCGACCATGTGGAGAACTTCCTTGAAGTGAAGAACGGCCCCCGCAGGGCGAAGAGCCTGATGGCCGCGGGCTATGTGTTAGAGTCGAAGTTCTGGCCCACCGGCAACAATGCCGCCACCCTTACCGACGCGCAGTCCCTGAAATACTTCCCGCTGGCAGTGGAGGAAGGCCTGTCCAAGGGCTATTACATGGACGAGTACAAATTCGGGTTTGATTATCCCGAGGCCCTCGCCTACGACAGGCCGGATAAGGGCACCAAGTATTACTCCTTCTTTGCCACAAACGCTCCTGTAAGCGCATTTACCGGCGGTGAGGCGTATACCGGCGGCGGTGAAACGACCATGACGTACAGCGGCCCCGTGGAGCTGCGCGGTCTGGAGCCCGGAAACATGTACTTTGTGACAGATTACGCCGACAATACCGTCAGCAAGCTGCTCAAGGCGGACTCCAAGGGAATCATCACGGTCAACGTTAACTTTATGGAGTGTATTCTTCTCAAGGCGGAGCTGCAGACCATTCCTTCGGAGACCGTGGAGCTCACCGGAGACGGGGTCCGCGTCGTGGTTGACGGCAATATGTCCATGACCGTGTTCCGTGTGGAGGAGGACGGCAGCTACACTCAGATGACGCAAAAGCCGGAGCCCGTTGCGGCGACCGCGCTTAGCGCCGATATACAGGAGGCCTGGGATGATGAGCTGCCGTGGTCCGTAGGCACGGGTACAGGTACCAGTGACTTCAACAACGGTTCCGCCAAGCTCTTATCCGACCAATCAGGATATGTGACGACCGGGACGAGATCCACCGGAAATGTGACTGGGAATGAAGTCGCGCACGATTTTGTTGTGACTGATACAAAGAGCGAGAAAAATGTAGCGACCTACTTTGGGACCGGTGACCGCCTTACGGTAACGGGTAAGAACCGCGAACTCAACCTGACCCGCATCCTGATCATCGAGACCTCCGAGAGAAACCCCGGTGTGGTGTCGGTAACGTCAAAATACCGCAATGACAGCGAAACTGGGCTTGAAATCGCAAAATTCGTGGAAAATAACTTTAAAATCTATGATCCATTGCCGGAGAGCCGGTATCTTGCCGAGAAACGGGAAGCGGGCCTGTGGACGCAGCAGGGCGCGACCC
Organism: Pseudoflavonifractor sp.; assembly: GCA_035562355.1. Classification (GTDB taxonomy): domain Bacteria; phylum Bacillota; class Clostridia; order Oscillospirales; family Oscillospiraceae; genus Pseudoflavonifractor. The sequence goes on along the minus strand of DATMXU010000015.1, from coordinate 9,788 downwards.
TTGTCTGGGGCATGGACTACGTAATGCCCGTTTACAGCACCATGGGCCTCGGAACCCCCACCGAAATGGACGCCCAGAGATGCGCGAGCGGCGATCTCACCTCTCGGAACAACTGGTTCTGGGCTGAACAGGGCGGCCTTCCGTTTAATGATTTCTGGGGTGAGAATGTCGGTATCCTCGTGGGCTCGGCAATGCCCCACATGATCCGCAGCATAGAGCTCCCGACCCGCGGCAGCGCCATCGCGGGTGATAACAACACAGCCTATACGTGGATCGGATGGCCCGGGCAGACGCTTGAGCCGGGTGTGCTCACCAACGTGGGTACCAGCATCGTCGGAGTTCACACTGGCGATAACTACCAGGGCAGCAGGCAGTTTGAGCAGGCCATGTCCTACATCCCCAACCTGGTCGTTAACGGCACCGAGCTGCCCGCGGACTGGTTTGCCTCGCCCGACCCGGCGAATTACCCCGAGGACGCCTGGGGCAACACCTGGGAGAGCTGGGGCGGCGGCGAGAATTTTGACCCGATTGAGGCAATCAATTTCGTGAACGACGGTACGTTCGCAAAGTTCGGCATTAAGTACGTCATCCTTGACGCGTGCTGGTATCCCCGCGGAATGTCCGGCGGTGTAGACCTGACAACGGCCCAGAGCCACGGTGAAGGCAGTTATGTGGCTATTCCCAGCAAGTGGGCCAGCGTCGCCGCCTACTTCAATATGCCGAACGAGACCGACCAGGATACCAAGGCCGTCGTTGCCAAGTGGAACGACTTTATGCACGCGCATGGCTTCAAGACCGCCGCATGGTGTATGCCTATGAGCGTGTATCTATATCCCGGCAATGATGACGATGATGGCTGGAATGAAGAGGATTCCGCGCTATTGGAAGAAAGCGGCGCAGTTATAGATGGTAGGAATATTTCCATCGATACGCCGTTTACCTTGGCCCATCCCGACTATCTGATTACGGCCAACGCGGTGGCGTACGACTCGGCCACCGGTCAACTCCTGCCCGATCAAGAGCGGCCCCTGTACAGGAGGCAGACCGGGTACTACCCGCAAAACGGCACGGCCGAGCTCTGCCTCGGCAATCCCAGGGTCATGGAGGAGTACACCGACTACTTCTGCAACCTGATGTTCTCCGAATACGGGTTTGACGGCCTGAAGATCGATACGCAGTGGGGCACACAGCAGTGCTTTGCCTTAGGTCATGGGCACGACGGTAACCCCAACGCCAGCATTGAGAACTACGCGATGTTCTGGAAGACCATCTATGATAAGGCCAAAGCGATCTTGGGTGAGGATCCCTGGATGAAACACTGCCAGTGCGGCACAATGATGAACTTCTTTACCCAAAACGGCACGAATCGCCCGATCACCGGCGACCCCGGCAGCAACAATGTCCGCAAGGCCCGCTACTCCATCAGAATGTGGAAGGGCCTGTATGGCGACAATGCCCCCGCCGTGAGTGACCACGTGGAGAACTTCCTTGAAATGAGGAACGGCCCCCGCAGAGCGAAGAGTCTGATGGCCGCGGGCTATGTGTTAGAGACGAAGTTCTGGCCCACCGGCAACAATGCCAAGACCCTTACCGACGAGCAATGCCTGAAATACTTCCCGCTGGCGGTGGAGGAAGGCCTGTCCAAGGGCTATTACATGGACGAATACAAATTCGGGTTTGATTATCCCGAGGCCCTCGCCTACGACAGGCCGGACAAGGGCACCAAGTATTACTCCTTCTTTGCCACAAGCGCTCCTGTAAGCGCATTTACCGGCGGCGAGGCATATACCGGCGGCGGTGAAACGACCATGACGTACAGCGGCCCCGTGGAGCTGCGCGGTCTGGAGCCCGGGAAAACGTATCTTGTGACTGATTATGCCGACAATACCGTCAACGAGGTACTCAAGGCGGACTCCAAGGGAATCATCACGACCAACGTTAACTTTAAAGAATGCATTCTTCTCAAGGCGGAAGTGCAGCAGGATAGCCCTCCCTCCGGCGGCTCCTCCAGCAACACTACCACCACAACCACTCAGAACTCCGATGGCTCCATCACCGTGACGGTGACAAATAAGATCACCGGCACCGTGACTAAGACCACCACAGCCAAAGACGGTACGAAGGCCGTTACCGAGATCAAAAAGGACGGCACGAAGACCGTCGAGGTGACGCTGCCTGCCGCTCCCTCGGGTGCTATAAAATTGCCTGTGGATCCCGTCAAAGCCGGCGAGAGCATTACGGTTAAGACGACCAAGCCTGCCAGCGTCATCATTCCCATGGAAGATCCGAAACCGGGCGTGGTGGCTGTGCTGGTCGGGGCTGACGGCACTGAAGAGACCGTAAAGAAATCTGTCACCGGCGAGAATGGCATAGCCCTGAATTTGGAGGATTCTACCACAGTGAAACTGGTTGATAACGGCAAGAGTTTTGCTGACGTGGCCGCAGACAACTGGGCCTATGGCGCGGTACAGTTTGCCGCCAGCCGTGAGCTCTTCCAGGGTACAGGGCAAGAGCAATTTGCCCCCTCAGGCAACATGACCCGTGGTATGCTGGTCACTGTTCTGGCCCGTCTGGATGGTGAGGATACGCTGAGTGGAGAGACCTGGTACTCTGTCGGCATGGGATGGGCCAAAGACAGAGGGGTCTCCGACGGCACGGCCCCCGAGAGCAATATTACCCGGGAACAGTTGGCTGTCATGCTCTACCGCTATGCGGGCAGCCCTAGTGCCGGTGAGAGAAGCAAGGTATTCTCCGACGAGGGCAACGTGTCCGGCTGGGCCGTTGAGGCGATGACTTGGGCCGTAAACACCGGCATTCTGAGCGGCAAGCCCGGCAATGTTCTGGACCCCACCGGAACCGCCACCCGCGCGGAGGTTGCCACTATACTCCAGCGGTTTGTCCGTCAACTGGTGGGCTGATCAGCTCTGGGGTAGAGTAGTCTCCTGAGACTCAAACCGGTCCAAGCGAGAAAAACGGCCTGCCATCTGCAGTCTGCAGATGGCAGGCCGTTTCGATTGATAGGAACGAAGAGATATTCCCAATCAAACTGCCCACATTCCATGCCGCTTCAGGCCGCCTGGTTGTGGGGCGGGAATGTCTCGCGCATGAGAATGCGGCCTTGCCGGGCGCTTTTATAAAAGACGATAAAAGCCTTGACAGGAAAAGCTTTCATATGCTAGTATATCAAGGCGTCGTGGTTAGCTATTGCTAACCACGACATTAATACAGACTCCGGGGGAAACACGTTATGCCGTTGTATCTTAATTCAAAAGAACGAAACGGCTGTGCAGATACGACTCGGGAAAAGGAGAGAGCGCATGGAAAAGGTTGTGGCAATATGGTTATCTGCGGTTTTATTAGTCGGACCCGGCGCGCAGGCCGCCGCGGCCGTGACGGATATGCCGTCCGGCTGGGCAAAGCCGGCGCTGGAGCGGATGGTTAAAGAGGGAATTATGGAGGGTAGCGATGGGCGGATCTATCCGGAAAGAACGCTGACTCGGGCCGAGTTTGCCGCAATGGTGAGCCGGGTTTTCGGTGCAAACCGGGAACGGGATCTGTCGGATTTTCGTGATGTGGACAGCGGCAGCTGGTACGCAGCGCCCCTTGCCCGCGCGGTTCAAATGGGAATGTTTCAGGGGGACGGCGTCCTGCTTTACCCGGAGCATGCCGTGACCCGGCAGGAGGCTTTTGCCGCGCTTGCCCGTGTGCTTGAGCTCCCCGACGGTGACCTGTCTGCTCTCGAAGGGTTTTCGGACGTGGAGACCGTTGCGGCATGGGCCGTTCCGGGTGTGGCAGCTATGGCTTCCGCCGGCTATATCCAAGGTTCCCAGGGCAGGCTCCTTCCCCAGGCGTCTATGACGCGGGCAGAGGCCGCCCAATTGATGAGCAATCTTGCCGAGCGCATCCTTGGTGAAGAAGGAAACGTTTCCGGCGTCCAGGCCAGCGGAACTGTTATCATTAAGGCCAGCGGTGTTACGCTGGCTGATACCACCGTCGGTGGCGACCTGATTATCGGCGACGGTGTGGGCGACGGAGATATTGCGCTGGATGGGGTTACTGTTCAGGGGAGGCTGATTATACGGGGCGGCGGGGAAAATTCTGTCCATCTGCAAAACAGCCGCATCGCCGGCGAAGTAGTTGTGCAAAACCGGAATCACCCCGTACGCCTGGCCCTTTTGGGAAACAGCAGCACCGGAACCATCCGCGTAAGGAGCGCCCTGACCTTGGACGGTTCTGCCGACGCCCTTGTGCTGGAGACGGCGGCGCCCCTGACGCTTGGCGACGGGACGGTCGGCTCTCTTGTGATTACCGGCTCGGGCGCGGCTGTATCCCTGGGTCAGGGGGCAAGAGTTACCTCCCTTACGGCGCGGGGCAGCGCCGCAGTTTCTGGGCAGGGAATGATTGAGCAGGCACTGGTTCAGGCCGATCAGGTTCAGATTCTTGCCCCGGTTACGCGCATTTTGGTAGACAATGGCGTGACCGGGACCCTTGCGGGCAATATCCCGGTTGCGGGCGGACAGACCGCGGCGGTTGACCGGAATGGTGTAGGCCGGATTATCGGCGGTGCATCCTCGGGGGGAGGCGCCTCCTCCGGCGGTGAACCGGGTCCTTCCGGGGAGACGAAAACCGAGGGGAATTGGGTGAGCATCGAAGAGACCGGCATTGTATCCGTCGATTTCCTGCGCTATGCGGCGGTTGTGCTGCGGCAGGACGCCATGGGGGACGCTGACTTTACCCAGTATACCTATTATATCAACGGCGTAAAGCAGGAAACGGGAAAAGACGTGACCAAAGTCGCCGTCAGTGCGGACGGGCAGCTTGTCATAGTAAAGATTTTACTTCCCAACAATGCACCGACGCAGTTGCTGCGCCTTGTGCGCGGCAGCGAGTATATGGAGATTCAATTGGCGGGCGTGGGCGCGTCGGTTAAAAAGTAAGGAGGATAGAACTGCTTGAAAAAAAGAATTACTGCGGCGGTCTTGGCGGCCGTGTGCTCCATTTCCCTCTTGGCCCCCGCGTCTGCATCCTTTGTTGAGGTCTACGGACAGACAAAAATGAACCTATGGGACCTCTACCTGACGGAAAACAATGCCGCGCGCCCCGACGCAATCAGCACAGCCACGGTGGATGCCGTCAGTCAGGCCACCTACAACCCGTACGACAACCCCCCTGTCTCCTTTGAGGCGGGGATGGACATGAATCTACTGGCGGACAGCGTTATCCTCAAGCAATATGGAGTGGAAAATGCGTCGGTAGAGCGCATTTTAGATACCTGGAGCAGTGGCTATAAGACCCGCATTTTGGGTAGTACCGCAAGCGATATCATTTATCCTATTGAAAAAAGCGTGGTGAAATATACCTCTAACAGCGGGCGGAGCTATTACTTTGAGTACAGCGCAGTACAGAGCGCCATGGCGGAGGACCCCGACTTCAGCTGGGAGGCGTTTGCCGCTCGGGCCGAACAGGACGGCGCGGCGCTTGCACCCTATAAGGTCAAGTACCTGCTTCAGCGCGGGGAGTTCGGCCGGCGCGTTCTTGTTGACGCATCCGCCGTGAAAACCCCGCCTGCCCTCACTCTGGACGAGATCTTCGGCAGCAGCGCCGAAAATGCCGGAAAATTAATCAAGCTGAACTTTGGAGAGAACCGGGACTGGGCCGACAAGGTCTATGCCGTCAAGGTAAACCAGTCGGGCCTGATCGCGGGCGACCTGACCATCAAGAACAGCTACAGCGACCACAACGGCGACACCAATTTTGTCTCCGGCCAGTCAGCCAGGCCCGCGGGACGTACCGAACTTCTCATCCGCATCAACCAGAAGTTCCATCTGGGGAACAATAAGATCATCTTTATGGCATATGGGTATCAGGATGCCGAGTTCGAACTGACCCTGGACCAGGACCGGAGCTACTATCCCTGGTTGGTGGACATTCAGGCTGTCAGCAAAATCCGGGAGGGCGACGCAGACGGAGACGTGCTCACGCCCTACGACCCGGAAAGCGGCGCGCTGCCCGAGGGGAACCTGGTGCCCCGGGGCAACGTAATCACGGTGCAGGCTACCGGCAGCGTGTTCAGCGGCAAGTACGACGGAATTCTGATCGACGGCAAAGCCCTGCCCGAGGAGGACTCCCGCGGAGGCGCCCATCTGGCCTATTACTCCTATGGCAGCACCAACGGCTCCGTGCTCCATGTGTACACCAACAACCTGACCCCGGGCCTGCACGAGCTGAGCCTGAAAAAACAGGGCTATAACGACACAAACTTCTTCTTTACCGTCACGGGCGGTGAGCTGATCGCCCCGCCCGCCTTCACGGTGGAGGGGGAGCAGATTACGGTGGATGGTGAAACATATTCAGGCGATGTGCGCACCGGCGCGGAGCTTGGACTCAAAGCTGGCGGGGACGTCACCGCCTGGTATGGCGCGGTGTTAAGGGTGCTCTATACCAACCTCGACACGGGCGTGACCAACGATATGACGGACAGCCTTCGTCTGGATGCCGAGGCCGCCCGGATCAGCCTGAACGCGAGCAGCATGCAGTACTGGAATGCCGCAGGCAGTTTCCAGCTTACCATACAGGCGCGGGGATACGGCGACCTTGTCCTCCCCTTGAAGAAGGTGAGCAGCACATTGCCGATTATCACGGCGAGCTACGACGCGTCAGACGGCAGTGTGCGCCTGGAGACCAGTGATTCCGGTTACTTTGCGGCAGATAAAATTCAGAAGATCAAAATCAACGGCGAGGAGTACGCCCCCGCTCTGTTTGAAATGGGAGGCTCGTATTCCAGCGGCTACTTCCTCATTATCCCCTCTGAGTATTTCAGCGCGAATGAGACGGCGCAGATTACCGTCGTCTCTCAAAAGTATTCCGAGTACCGCAAAAAGATCGATATTCCCGCCGGGCATACCCAGCGGCAGGAGGCTCCTGCCGCCGTTCTGGCCGCCGGGCGCCTTGTTCCGGGCGGCACGTGGGCGATCTCCTTCCCGGAAAACGAGAGCTGGAGGCAGAGCGTCTCGGCGTCGCTCAAAAATAGCAGCGGGACAGTAAACAACCAGTTTACCATTACCGACAGGGGTCAGGCGGGCGGCATCAGCGGCACAGTATATACGTATGCGTCTACCGGCAGCTATACTCTGATCCTGACCGCGCCGAGCTATCGTCCGGTTTACCTTCCTGTGGAGCTTGTAAAGGCGGTCCCCGGCGAGGTTGCCGCTGAGTATCAGAATGACGGCAGCGTTGCGGTATCGATCAGCGGCTCTTATATATCAAGTTACATTTCCGTGCTTTCCGTGCTGGTAGACGGCGTCGAGGCAGGCAGCGCCAAGGTGACAAAGTCTGGTAACGGACTGGTGATCGCAGCATCCTGTTTCCCGGCCCCCCGGCGCTATCAGGTGACGCTGCGCGCGGCGGGCTACGCCGACGCGGAGCTTACGGTTGATACCTCAGCCTCCGTGGCCCCCACGCTGGGTTTGAACGGGCAGGTACAGGAGAAGACGGCGTTTTTCGTCTCCTATGGTGACAATGAGGTATGGGCCGGAAAAATTACCGGCGCGCGGGTCCTCGGCAGCAGCGGCGCCAAGGTTGCCGAGTTTACAAAAGAGGCTTTGACTGCGGATGGAGGTGCTCTGTCCATTCCCGCGTCTTCCGCCGTGATGGCCGGTTCGGGTGAATACACCCTGAAGATCTCGGCCGAGGGTTACCGCGACGCGGCGGTTTCCTTCCGAGCGCTCAAGGCCGCCCCGACCGGGATGACGGCGTCCCTGTGGGTGGTAAACGGCGAACCCGCGGTCCGTATTACCGGACTGGATTACTCCTATCAAAATGCGCTGTCCGCCGTTGCGCTGGGCGGCGAGACAGTTACCAAGGGCAGCGGGCTTGCCGTCTCCGGCGGCTCCGAGTATGCCGCTACGATCACCCGGGGGACCCTTCCTGCGGAGGAAGTTGCCGCCGTTTTGTCCGCAAACGGCTATATGGACAGCATGGTTACGGTGCCTGCCGCCGCCAAAGCGGTTCCGGCAATTACACTGCCGGAAGAAATCCTTGTCAAGGGAGCGCTGGCACTGACCTCGGAGGACGGTGACTGGGCAGGCGCGGTTACCAAAATTGAGCTGACGAAAAACTATTCCGGTATGGGGACCGTCACCGCGTTCTCCCTTGACGGGGGCAATATTACAGTATCTGCCGATATCATGGCGGCGCAGTCGATCTCCGCCGGTACAGACAAAACCATCCGGGTATATGCGGACGGCTACCCCTCGGTCGAATGGAACGGCCTCGCCTTCTATGAAAAGCCGGCCTCGGCGTTCGACCGCACGACAAATTGGACAAGCGACGGCGATTTGACCATCAGCCTGAAGGAGAACGGCACCGCCTCCTCTTATTACAGCGCCAACGGCGCCTACGTCAACGACAACAAGCTCTCGTACAGTCAATACAATTTTTCGTACGGCCCAGACTATCTGCTGACCATCAAAAAGGCGGCGTTTGCTGGCCAAGGCGGACAAGAGGTGACTGTTCGCATAACTACGTCCTATAATTACCCCGCGCTGACCTTCACTCTTACCGTGCCTGAATAAATAAAGAGGAATGAGGCCCCCATCTGCAGTACTGCAGATGGGGGCCTCATACGAATTCTCGGTACTCGCAGCAGTGTATCTGTCTGCCGTTTCGGTGCTGCACAGAGCAGAAAGGGTGACCATCCGATCTTCACTGGCATCAGTTTCCCTCGGCCGGCGGGATCAGTGTCGATACCGACTCGCGTTCCACCAGCTCCACATCCAGTACGAGCGACTCGGCAGGGGCGTCCGGGGCACGCAGCCTGCGAAAGAGAATATCCACAGCCAAGGTCGCTTTTTGTTCCAGGTTTTGAGTAATGGTCGTGAGCTGGGGTGTCATCTGGCGGCAGATCATCAGGTTGTCAAAGCCGATGAGAGAGAGATCCTCCGGTATTTGGACGCCGGCACTTCGAAGTCCCTGAATCAGATATGAGGCGATCTGGTCGCTGGTAACAAAGACGGCGGTGAATTCGCCACGCCGGGCTGCCAAAGCCCTGCCCAGCTCCAGAATGTCCTCCGGTCGCACGTCGGACTCCAGCACAAACTGATGCTCCGGTAAGAGCGCCACACCGCTTTGCATCAACTCGTCACAGAAACCAGAATGGCGATGCTGAATTACGCCGGTGTCCATAATCGGGGGGCTTACGAAAGCCAGTTTCCGGTGTCCGCGCTCCAGAAGATAGCGTGCGGCAAGCCGCCCGCCCTTATAGTCGTCTATGCCGACGTTAGACAGCCTGCGCACATTGCTGTAGCTGTCGATAAATACCATGGGGATGTCGGACGCGCCGCACAGAGCCTCAATCTCATCGTCGAACATCCCCAGGAAAACAGCGCCCTCCACATTCCAGGTGCGAAGGCTCAGGGAAATGTCCTCCCTGGACTTCATGATATTCACCATAGTGTAGTAGCCGCGCTTTTGGATCTTCTGAATGATAGTCCCCACCAGCGTGGCGTTGTGAGGGCTTTCCAAAGTGTTCTCGCCCTCGCCGCCCCGGAGAATGATGGCAATGATGTTGGAATTGCTCTTGGCCAGGCTCCGGGCAGAGGAATTGGGGACATATCCCCGCTGCTGAATGATTTCCTTAATCCGCCTGGCGTTTTCTTTGGAAACCTTGGAGCGGTTGCCATTGACCACGTTGGAAACCGTCATAACGCTCACCCCGGCCTCCTTAGCGATATCCTTTAACGTTACCATTGCAGTTTGCACCTCGCTGGTTTATTGATAAACCTAATAAT
>DATMXU010000014.1:0-5363 GCA_035562355.1 Pseudoflavonifractor sp. | reverse complement strand
CCCTTGTTCTCCCGGGTCTCCCATGCTATAATGTTAATAGAGCGGCTATTCCTTAATTGAACTGTCTTTCCCGTCCCCCGCGCGGACAATCGAAAATTTGGCTCCGACAGGAGTCGCTCGCATGTATCCTGTGCTCCGGTTCCACCATATTTTTCAATGATTTGGAGGTCCTTCCCATGTTTCGTAGGCTCACCGCGGCCCTTCTGACGGCCGCGCTGCTCTGCTCCGTCCCCGCGGCGGCCGCTGTGGGCAGCCGATATTCCGACGTGCCGCCCGACGACTGGTCGGTCACCTCCATCGAAAAGGCCACCGAGTACGGCCTGATGGAGGGCCAGCCCGGCGGCGTCTTCGGCTATGGATACCAGATGAACCGCGCCTCCTTCGTGAAGATCCTATGCAGGATGTTTGCCTGGCCTGAGGTAACGCCGGCCTCCCCCTCCTATCCTGACACGGCCACCCACTGGGCCTCCGGCTGGATTGAGACCGCGCTCCAACACGGCGCGCTGGAGCCGGGCGGTGCCTTCCGACCCGACGACTCCATCACCCGGGAGGAGATGGCCGTCATGCTGGTGCGAGCACTCGACTACGACCAGCTCGCCTCCTCCATGGCGAGCACCCCCCTTCCCTTCCCCGACGTGACCAGAAATCAAGGCTACATCGCCCTGGCCTACCGTTTCGGCATCATCACCGGCGTCCGCCAGGATGACGGCACCTACCGTTTCTTCCCCAACGAGCCCTCCAACCGGGAGATTGCCGCGGCCATGCTGGTGCGGGCTTACGAGCGCTATACCTCCAAGATCGACTGGCTCCATGGGTTTTACGCTTTCACTTCCTATACTCAGGTCAATATGGCCGCCCAGATGGACGCTGTCAGCGTGGGCTGGGCGAGGCTGGATGTGGACTCCCTCTCCGGCCCCTACCTGAATCAGACCACCTCCGGCGGCAACGAGTGGGCCATCCCCTCCGGCGCCTCCCTTGCCACCGACGCTTTCACGGCCGGCGGCACCCCCTATAACCTGAACGTCTTCTCCTCCACCGGAGATGCCCTTACCCTGCCCGACGGCACCGTTACCAACGACCTGGCCGCCATTCTGGAGAGCGAGGCCTCCCGGGCCCAGGCTGTGGCCGCCATTGCCGCCGCCGTGGGGCCCTACCACGGGATCACCATCGACTTCGAAGGGCTGCGTGAGGATAAACGTGAGGCCTTTACCGCCTTCATGACCGCTCTGCGCGCCGCCCTCGGCACAGACAAGGCCCTCTGGGTGGCGGTTCAGCCCCCCGATTGGTATAAAGGATACGACTACCGCTCCCTGGGCGAGGTCTGCGACAAGGTTATTCTTATGGCCCACGACTACAAGGACCTGGCCACTCCGGTGGTGGGCTCTTCCGCCACCAATAATCCGGTGACTCCCTTCTCAAAAGTGGCCCAGGCCCTGGCCGCCATTACCGACCCAGACACCGGTGTGCAGGACAAGAGCAAGATCGCGCTTGCCATCGCCATCGACAGCGCGGGCTACCAGATCGACGACGGCGGGAAGATCGCCGCCGCCGCCCTCTACTCCCCCGGCATGGACACTCTGACGACCCGCCTCCGCCAGGCCGACGCGGTCCGGGGCTGGTCGGATGTCTACCGCAACCCCTATCTCACCTACATTGGGGACGACGGCGCCACCTACCGCGTCTGGTATGAGGACGCGCAGAGCGTTATGGAAAAGGTTCAGCTTGCCGCCATGTTCGGTGTCACAGGCGTCTCCCTCTGGCGGCTGGGCATCATCCCCCATGTGGAGGACCCGGCCCTCGGCTACGACGTCTGGGGAGCCCTCCTCACCCGGAGATAACGAAAATCCCCTTATGGGCGAGAGGTCCTCGCCCATAAGGGGATTTTTATGCCACGGCCTCACGTCCTGTCCCCTTGCTGAGCACGCGCCTTTTACAGGGCCCTGCAAAATCGCCCCGCCCCCTTGTTATTCCAAAAAAGGCCTGATATACTGAAACCGTCCCACCCCTATGATGGGGCCAACCCTATCAACCAATGGAGCTGATGCAGCATGGCAGACCGTCCCACACCCAGGCAGACCGCCGTGGAGTTTTTTCTTCTGACCCTGGGGGCCGCGCTGGTCTCCGTGGGGGTATATTTTTTCAAGTTTCCCAATCACTTTTCCATGGGCGGCGTATCCGGTCTGTCGGTTCTGCTGGGCGCGGCCTTTCCCGTCCTCTCCCCCGGCGCCTTCAACTCCATTGTCAACACCCTCTTCCTCGTGCTGGGCTTTCTCTTCCTCAACAAGAGCTTTGGTCTCAAAACCGTCTACTGCTCCCTGGTATATTCGGGCCTCATTCAAATTTTAGAATGGCTCTGTCCCCTCTCCGCCCCCCTCACCACGAACCGGATGCTGGAGGCCTTCTTCGCTGTCCTCCTCCCCGCACTGGGCGCGGGCATCCTCTTCAACCTCAACGCCTCCACGGGCGGCACTGACATCGCCGCCATGATCCTCAAGCGATTCTCCGGCATGGATGTGGGCCGCGCCCTCCTCTGCTCGGACGTGCTCATCGCCGCCGCCGCCCTCTTTCTCTTTGATATTGAGACCGGTCTCTTCTCCCTGTTGGGACTGGCCCTCAAGTCGGTGCTCGTGGATGGCGTCATCGAGTCCATGAACCGCCGGAAAATGCTCAACATCATTACCTCTCACCCGGAGATCGCCTGCGACTACATCACAAAGGTGCTGGGCCGGGGGGCCACGATCTGGGAGGGCAAGGGGGCCTACACCCATGAGACCCACTGGGTCGTGCTCACCGTCCTCAGCCGGAACCAGGCCGTCCTCCTGCGCCGCCACCTGCGCTCTGAGGACCCCACCGCCTTCTTTCTGGCCTCCAACTCCAGCGAGATCTTCGGCAAGGGCTTTCTCCGGGCTTGACAGAGACCAGATAAGCTGGCATACTGTTATTGTTATATTTTTGACAATATGGAGGCATTGCTATGGGATATCAGGAAGAGTATCAGCGCAGGCTCGTCACGGCGGAGGAAGCGGTCAAGGCCGTCAAATCGGGCGACTGGGTAGACTACAGCTTTTGCGCCAACCACCCCGTGGATCTGGACAAGGCCCTGGCCGCCCGTCTGGCGGCGGAGGGAGACCTGACCGACCTGAACTTCCGGGGCGCGGTCGCCCTGTGGCAGCCGGAGGTCACCAAGCTGCCTGATGCCGCGGAGCGTGTCACCTGGAACTCGTGGCACTCCTCGGGCATTGAGCGCAGGCTCTGCGATGCGGGCATCGGGTTCTACAGCCCCATCCGTTTCTCTGAAATGCCCCGGTATTACCGGGAAAATATCCGCCACGTGGACGTCGCCATGTTCCAGGTGGCCCCAATGGACAGCCACGGCTACTTCAACTTTGGCCTCAGCGCCACCTACCTCGCCGCCATGTGCGAGGTGGCCGAGTGCATTATCGTGGAGGTCAACCCCAATATGCCCGTCTGCCTGGGCGGTTTTGAGGAGAGCATTCACATCTCTCAGGTGGACAGGGTCGTGCAAGGGAGCGGCGCCCCCATGGGCCAACTGCCCGCCGCCCACGCCGGAGAGGTGGACCAGGCCGTGGCCCGGCTCATCGTGCCTGAGATCCCCAACGGGGCCTGCCTCCAGCTCGGCATCGGCGGCATGCCCAATGCGGTGGGCTGCCTGATCGCCCAGTCCGACCTAAAGGACCTGGGTGTCCACAGCGAGATGTACGTAGACGCTTTTGTGGACATCGCCGCCGCAGGTAAGATCACGGGTGCCCACAAGGCCCTCAACCGCGGCCGGGCGGTCTTCGCCTTCGGCGCGGGTACTCAAAAACTGTACGACTACGTCGACCGGAACCCCGCCGTCATGGCCGCCCCCGTGGACTATGTGAACGACGTGCGCACCATCTCGGCCCACGACAATTTTATCTCCATTAACAACGCCGTGGAGGTAGACCTCTTCGGCCAGGTGGCCAGCGAGAGCACGGGGACCCGCCACATCAGCGGCGCGGGCGGTCAGCTGGACTTTGTCCTGGGCGCCTATCTCTCCAGGGGCGGGAAGAGCTTTATCTGCTGTTCCTCCACCACCAAGGGGAAGGACGGCTTGCTCAAGAGCCGCATCACCCCCACCATCACCCCCGGCGGCATCATCACCGCCACCCGCACCAATCTCCACTACTTAGTCACCGAGTACGGCATGGCGAATCTGAAGGGCCTGTCCACCTGGCAGCGGTCCGAGGCCATCATCTCCCTGGCCCACCCCCAATTCCGGGAGGAGCTCATCGCTCAGGCAGGGGCCATGGGTATCTGGAGACGGTCCAACAGGCGGTAGCCGTTTGATTTTTCAGCTTTCCCCAAGGGGCGCGCCGGATGGCGCGCCCCTTTTTGCGTTCGGCGGTTCGGCGTCTCTCTGTAAAATATTTCCCACCCGACGGGGAACGACGATTTTTGCGTCATTATATGGTAATATATGGATTGCAAGAGTATTTCTACATAAAAGGAGGGCTGGTTATGGCGCTGGGCCGTAAGAAAGGTCTTTTTGAGAGCAATCGCGTCCTGTTCCTACTCATCGAGAGCATCTTCCCCAACCCGTCGCAGCCCCGCAGGTTCTTTTCCCAGGAGGGGCTGGAGGAGCTGGCCTCCAGTATTAAAGAGCACGGCGTGCTTCAGCCCCTGTCGGTACGCAAGGTGGAGGGCAGCTACGAATTGGTCTCTGGCGAGCGGCGCCTGCGGGCGGCCAAGCTGGCGGGCCTCACGGAAGTCCCCTGCATTTTGGTAAAAGTGGACAGCGAAGAGTCCTCTCTCCTGGCCCTGGTGGAAAATCTCCAGCGCCGGGACCTGGACTTTGTGGAGGAGGCCGCGGCCCTGGCCCGGCTTATCCGCACCTACGGCCTCTCTCAGGAGGAGACCGCCAGGCGCATCGGCAAGAGTCAGTCGGCGGTAGCCAACAAGCTGCGTCTTCTGCGCCTCTCCCCTGATGTGCTCACTCTCCTGCGGGAACGGGGCTTTACCGAGCGGCACGCCCGGGCCCTTCTCCGCCTGGGAAATGACGAGCTCCAGCTTCAGGCGGCCCGGGCGGTGGCGGAGGGCGGGTTCACAGTCTCCCGCACGGAGGAGTACGTAGAAGCCCTTCTCTCCCCTGCTCCAACCGTTTCCGCCTCCTCCCCCAAGCGGAAACCCACCTTTTTGATTAAAGACGTACGTTTTTTCCTCAACACAGTCACTCGGGGCCTCTCCATGATGAACTCGGCCGGGGTCAACGCCGCCTGCGAGCGGCGAGAGACAGAGGACAGTATTTTTCTCACTATTCGTATTCCCAAGGCCGCTGTCTGAATTCTCCCTGTCCCCGATGTTTCACGTGAAACATCGGG
>DATMXU010000013.1:0-4845 GCA_035562355.1 Pseudoflavonifractor sp. | reverse complement strand
CCCTCGGCGATGACCCGCAGGGAGGAACGCCGGGTCAAGGGGGCGATATAGACCCAGCCCTCCTCCACGCTCAGGCGCAGCCCTTCCCCCGCCTGTTTCGCCTCGGGCTCGGCCTCGTAGAGGGCCTGCATCACATCGCCCCGGCTCCCGGCCAGGGGTACCTCCCGCCGCCGGACGGCAAAGGCGGGGGCCCGGCGGTCCAGGGCGGCCAGGCTCTCCCCCGTCCGCGCCATATGGGCGCAGAGGAGGGCCACGGCAAAGGCGGCGTCCCGCAGGGCGGGCAGGGCGGCATACCGCTCCTCGGCCTCGGGCCCGTCCCGGCCCAGCCGGAGCACCGTACCGCCCCGGGAGAGGGCCATCAGGTCAATGGCCGCGGGGGCCGCGGGGGGCACCGCCACCCGGCGCTCCCCCTGCTCCAGCTCCAGAAGGACGGCCAGGGTGAGCATCCGCTCCGGGGCCAGATAACGCCCCTCCTCGTCCCACCCCGCCAGGTAGAACCCGCCGTGGAGGGCCGCGAAGGCGGGGACGCCGGAGCGGCGCTCCCGGCTCACCTTACAGCCCAGCAGGCCCAGAACCCGGACCAGCACATTGTCCGCCGGGGTCTCCTCCGGCACCGACACGGTGAGGGAGACCGGCTCCCACTCGCGGCGGGCGCTGTCGGTGGCCTGGGCCGCATAGGTCGCCTCCACGCCACCGAGGCGCTCCCACTGGCCCACACGGGGAGCGGGCATCCGGGTCACCTCTCCCCGGAGGAGTGCCGACTCGATCTTCCGTTCCCTCGCCCGGCCCAGGGGCAGACCGCCGACTCCGGCCAGGTGGAGATAGGCCCGGTCTCCCTCCTGCTCGATGAAGAGGGAGACGGGCAGGTCGTGCCGCCGGGCCAGCCAGGCAGACGAGGCGGGGGTGGGCCCGTCATGATAGAACACATGGCATCCGGCACATGCCATACCGCTCCCCGCGGCGCTGGCCAGCATCCAGGCCCCGGCACCGCCGCCGTAGCCCAGCCCCGCCCGTTTCTCACTTCCCAGGGCGTTGCCCAGGAGGAGGAGGAGCTCGGGGGTCAGCTCCTCCCCGATGGTCCCGCGGATGATCCCGCCGTCCCCAAACTTCAGCGGCCCGCGCAAGCCGCCCACGGTGAGGCTGGCGGTGAGCCGCCCGCCCGCCGGGACCTCGCGGCCCGGCCAGACCTTGACCCCCTCCGTCACCACGGCGTCCCGTCCGGCGAAAGCCCCCTCGCCCAGGACCACGCCCTCGTTGAGCTCGGCTCCCGTCCCCGCGGAGGCCCCCTTGCACAGGATGGCCCCATAGAGGGTGGCCCGGTCGGCCACATGGGCGGCGTGGAGGACGGAGCGCTGCAGCAGCACGCGCCGACCGACGGTGCTCCCCGCCCCGACGGCGGTGTGGGGACCGATAAGGCTCCCCGCTCCGAGGGTCACATTGGCCCCGATATAGCAGGGGGG
The DNA here is from genome assembly GCA_035562355.1 of Pseudoflavonifractor sp. Taxonomy (GTDB): domain Bacteria; phylum Bacillota; class Clostridia; order Oscillospirales; family Oscillospiraceae; genus Pseudoflavonifractor. The sequence continues at coordinate 3,385 of DATMXU010000013.1, read as the reverse complement.
CACCAGCTCCACCCCGTCGGGGATGGCGCTTGCCGCCCATACCCCGGGCCCCTGCTTGGGCGCAGGGATGTCCAGCGCAACCTTGCCCGAGAGGGCGTCGGCCACGCACTGAAGGTAGGCGCTCGCATCCCCCATGTCGCACCAGTAGCCCTCGGCCGCCGTGCCGTACATGGCCACGCCCCGCTCCAGCAGGAGGGGGAACAGGTCCTTGCCGAAGTCGTAGGCCCGCCCCTCGGGTACCAAAGCCATGGCCTCCGCCGTGAGGACGTAGATGCCCGTGTTCACCATGTTGGTGAGCACCTCGCCCCAGCCGGGCTTTTCGATGAAACGCCGGATGCGGCCCTCCTCGTCGGTGAGGACCAGCCCGTACTCCAGAGGTGCGCTGTGGCGGTAGAGCACCAGCGTGGCCGCCGACCGGCGGGTCCTGTGGAACCCTATGGCGGCCGAGAGGTCCAAGTCGCACACCGCGTCCCCGCTGATAACCAGAAAGTCCTCCTCCCCGAGGTGTTTCATGCAGTTTTTCACGCTGCCCGCCGTGCCCAGCGGCTCCTCTTCCACGAAGTAGGTGAGCTGGACGCCCCATTCGGACCCGTCGCCAAAATAGTCGGTGACGATTTGGGGCATATATTGGAGGGTGACGCAGATGTCGGTAATACCGTGCTTTTTTAAGAGCGCGATGATATGCTCCATCACGGGCTTATCAAGGAGAGGCGTCATGGGCTTGGGCCGCCCCAGTGAGAGCGGGCGCAGCCGCGTGCCCTCACCGCCTGCCATAATGACTGCTTTCAAGGGAAATCCTCCTTCAAAAAGGTGATTTCCCCTAGTATCTCCGGGGATTTCAAATTTAACACGGATGTGCTATAATAGCCGCAAAGCGGCTACTATACCCGGTTTCTGGCGCAGTCGGTTCCCGCCCTTGCAGGGCGGAACCGCCGATGATGCCATACACCACGAAAGGTTTCGCCTTTGTGGTATAATAGGGAAAATGTCAATTGGGGGAACGCGACATGGACGACATCAGGCCCGGAAGATACCGGCACTTCAAGGGCAACGAGTACCGCGTGCTGTACACCGCCAAGCACTCCGAGACATTGGAGCCCATGGTGGTCTACCAGGCGCTCTACGGCGAGATGGGGATCTGGGTCCGCCCGGCCGCCATGTGGAGCGAGCGCGTGGAGCGCGACGGCTACGCGGGCCCCCGTTTTATCTACCTGGGCGCGTGAGCGGAACCTTCGGCGGGAAAAGCACGTCTAAAGCGCAAAGTGCCTTGGGAGAGATTTCCATGAAAAAATCCCGCGTCGTTTTGCTCTCGGTCGCCGCCGCGCTCCTGCTGGGCTATCTCGCCGTCTCCGTCGCCGCCAGGACGCCCAACCCGGTCCGCCTCTCCTTTGCGGCTCTGCTCACGTACCACGCCGCCGGAGCCGGCGGCAAGGACACGGACTTTCTCGATGGGGAGTTCGGCCCGCTTGTTTTCCGCAACCGCCAGAGCATCCTCTCCCTGCGCGCCATCGTGCTCACCGGGGAAATCAGCAATACCTGGGGCACGGCCTCCGCCACCTGGCCCGCGCCCATGTACCGGGTGGGGAACACAGACGTGGGCGGGAATTACACCCTTGTTCACCCGTGGTTTCGCTTTCTCTGGTTCGGCCCCAATCGCAGTCAGTACAGCGCCCTGGCGAAGTATGTGGACGCCGTGGTCGCGGACGGCACGGGGGACGGCCTCATTCTGCCCTGAAAGGAACGCACCTATGAACATCCAGATTTTCGGCAAGTCCAAGTGCTTTGACACCAAGAAGGCCGAGCGGTACTTCAAGGAGCGGCGGGTCAAGTTCCAGTCCATCGACCTTCTGAAGTACGGCATCAGCAAGGGGGAGCTCCAGAGCGTGAAGAATGCCGTGGGCTTAGAGGCTCTCGTCAACTGGGACAGCCCCGACGCGGCTCTTCTCAAATATCTGGCCTACGACGCCGACAAGTTTGAAAAGCTGCTGGAGGACCCCCGGCTCCTAAACACCCCCATCGTCCGCAATGGGAAACAGGCCACCGTGGGCTACCAGCCCGAGGTATGGAAAACCTGGGAATAAAAAAGCCCGGCCATCAGGCCGGTAAACGGGCAGCCCCATAGGCCCGCCTTCTACAGGGAGAGGGACACCCAATAACCCCGATATGCAACCGGGGAGGGTACGGCGTTTTTGCCGTGCCCTCCCCGGTTTTTCTCACTATACGGGCAGAATCAATTGAACTGGATTGCATTGCGATCTTACCCTGGCGAAAGCTCAAAACGCCGGGGCCGCTGTGGACAGCTCAAAGCAAAGGGTAAAGCGGCGCTCCTCACCAGGGGCAATCGTCTGGAGCCGCCCTTGGCGGCGCTCCTCAAGGCGGCCGCCAGGATAGCAGTTGCCGGGCTCCAGCCCCATGACGTACTCGCTCCGCCCCATCATCTTCCACTGGGTAAAGCAGGGGAGCTCCTCCGGGTCGAAACGAATCATAAGGCCCTGGCCCAGCTCCGGGTTATAGAGCCCGGCGGCCCCGCTATCGTCGAAACGGTGGAAATAGCATTGCTCCTTAAACCCCGCCTGGGGTGGCTCCACTTTGCTCCAGGCATCCATCCCCTCGGCGGCGCGGGGATCCCGGGGCGTCACTTGCGCGGAGGGAATATAGAGTCTTGCGCGTTCGGAGAGCAGAGGATAACCCAGATTGATATGGTAGAGGAGCATTAGGGGGACCGTCCGGTCTCCCACATTTTTGACCCGATCGGAGAGACGGAGGGTATTCTCGGTCCGGGAGCAGGTTATGGTCCGTGTCAGCACCAGCTTATCTGCAAAGAACCCCCCGTGCGCAACAACGGCCTTGATTGTAATGTTCTCCTCGTCCATGTCCCAAAAAATACGCTCGGCAGGCAGATTGCCGACAGCGCCGTGGAGGGGGAGGTCTTCCCCTTCGTCCACGCAGGGCGCGCCCACGTTGCTGAGGCCGCAAGTGGCGAGGAACCCGCCGGTAAAGCTCTTTTCCGAGCCCTTGCCCACTCCGTCGTAGTACGAGGGGTGGACATAGCCGCTCATCGAGAAAAAGCCGCAGTTGCGGCCGAGAAAGGAGAGGCGCGAGAGATCGGCGCAGCGGTCGGCAGATACGGTGAATTCCAGCCCCAGACCGTTGCGCACCTCAAAAAGGCGCATACCGTCGCCCCGTCCGCCCACCAGCCGATGCTCCTCCACGCCGCAGACCTGGGAGAGCTGGTCCAAATAGTTCCCGTTCATCCTCTTTCCCCCTTTGGTTGCCAGTATAAGCGCTGTGGCGCGGAAAAGTCAACAGTTTCATGGAACTGTACGTAGGCTGTAACGCACGTGCATCAAAGGCAACAGATTTCATCGAAAAAAGGGGCCAAGCG
>DATMXU010000012.1:0-4830 GCA_035562355.1 Pseudoflavonifractor sp. | reverse complement strand
CAGCAGCTCCCGGTCCTGGAGCGGCAGGGCGGTGGGAACGCTGCCCTGGGTATAGATCAGCTCCGCCCTGTGCTCCCGGCCCAGCGCGTGGGCGGCGACGGCATAGGCGCTCTCCACCAGGCAGTCGTTGACCGAGGCCATCTCCTCTGCGGAAAGATGGGCGGGATAGCGGACATCCAGGTAGATGGACACTCCGCTCACCGCGTCGGTGCGGAAGGTGCGGCTGACATACTCGGCGCTGTGGGCCGAGAGTTTCCAGTGGATGTTCTTGATGGGGTCGCCGGGGACATACTGCCTGATGTCGGCGTATTCCCCGCCGTCCATCTGGTGGGGTACGCTCAGCTCCACCGCGAAGGCGGGGCGCACCGTATGGAGCTTTAGCCTGGGAAGAGGAAAGAGCTTGGGCGCGACCTGAACTAAGACGCTCCAGCCCGGCCTGCGCCTCAGGGAGAATATCCCCAGCAGCCCATGAAAGCGCAGGGAGCTCACCCTCACCTCATACTGCCCGATATGGGGAAAGGTCAGTGGGAGCTCCAGGGTAAGCGTCTCCCTCGGGCGCAGCATCAGCTCATGCCGCGAGGTTAAGGGTGGGAGGCCATCCATGCTCTTTACCTGCAGGGTCAGCGTCACCCGGGGGACCGCCAGAAAGCCGCGGTTTCGTACGGTCACGGGATAGCAAGCCGAGGAATCCCGCTCATAGCGCCTGCGCTCTCCAGGCTGGCCGGAGAGCACACAGCTATAGGCCAGAGCCAGAGTGTAGAGTGCCGAGGCCAGGCAGAGCAGCACGCAAAAAACCAGAGGGACATAGGCGATCGGCGTGTTGATCACGGCCGCAGCCGCCGCGCAGAGCAGGAGGACCGCGGCGGGCAGCAGCTTCCTCCTCACCATTACTGCCCTCTCCGCCCCAGCGCGGGGATAGGGGTATTGCCCAAAATTTCGCGGAGGATCCCGCCGGGCGCCACCTTGTCGATCTTGGCCTCAGGGCGGAGCATCAGGCGGTGGGACAGGACATGGGGAGCGAGAGTTTTCACGTCGTCGGGCAAAATATAATCCCTGCCCTCATAGAGGGCCAGAGCGCGGCTCATCCGGTAGAGCGCGATGCCGCCGCGGGGGCTGGCCCCCAGCAGGACTGCGGGATGGCTCCTCGTGGCTGTGACGATATCGGCAATGTACTGTACCAGAGACGGGTCGGCCCGCACCTGCTCCAGGGCCTCCCGGATGGCCAGGATGTCCTCTCCCGTGGCCGCCGTGGGTACGCCGGCCTTCTCCGCCTCGGTCATGGTGATGATGCGCAGCTCCTCCTCATAGCAGGGGTAGCCCAGGGATATCTTGATCTGAAAGCGGTCGATCTGGGCCTCGGGCAGAGGGTAGGTGCCCAGATTGTCCACTGGATTTTGGGTCGCCAGCACCATGAAGGGCTCGGGCAGGCGGTGGGTGTGGCCGTCGATGGTGACTTGCCGCTCCTCCATCACCTCCAGAAGGCTGGCCTGCGCCTTGGCCGAGGCCCGGTTGATCTCGTCGGCCAGGACGAAGTTGCTCATGGCGGCGCCGGGGCGAAACTCAAATTCCCCCGTCTTCTGGTTATACACCGAAAAGCCGGTGATGTCCGAGGGCATGATGTCGGGCGTGAACTGGACGCGCTTGAAACGGCAGGACACCGCCCGGGACAGGGCGGACACCAGGCCGGTCTTCCCCACGCCGGGCACGTCCTCGATCAAAACATGGCCGCCGCTGACCAGAGACAGCACCACCAGCTTTACCATGGGCTCTTTTCCGATGATGGCCTCCCCGATGGCCTCAACAATAGTATGGAGCTGCCGGGAATACTGCATGATTTCTCTTTCCATTGGTATGACTACCTCCCGTGGTATCGGATCAGGTCGGGGCAGCGCCCCAGGGCTACCGCACAAATTCAATGGTGGTCACACCATAGGCCCAATAGGAGGACTCCGCCTCGGGAATGAGGACGCGCAGGGGCTGCTGCTCCTCACTGAGCGGGGCGTCGCTCTGCGCCAGCTGCAGCACAACCTCATACTCGGTCAGGTACTCGTCCTTCAATACAGCCCGATATCCGTCCTTGCATAGGAACCGGATTTTATTGAAGTCGGACATGCTCACACCGTACTGATCCAAAAAAGTGTCCAGAAGAGGGCCCACGGCATGGACGGTTCCCGCCTTGGCCGTCGCGCCGGTGGCGGTACGCTCCACGCAGGGCAGCTCCTTGAGCTCGTTGGGTGTGACGGTGAAGTCGGCCTCCTGCAGCCCTGCGATGGTAATGGGTACGTCCCCGTACTCGGAGATATCCGCCCGAACCGTGGCCGTACTGGGCCCTCCGCAGGCGCACAGCAGAACAAGCAGCAGGGCAAGCCCCAAGAGGACATTTTTCTTCTTCATGCTCTATCCCTCAATTCACTCTGGAAATGCCCTTTTATCTGGAGCCGCAAAAAGTCCAGCACATCGGGGTATAACGTCTCCGCATTGTCCCGCGCCAGCGTAAAACAGCGCACGTTCTGATGAGTTCGGACTCTTTCGAGGAACGGGGTGTCCTTGTCCCGCACGGAGGCCAGAACCGGTATACGCCCGTCCAGCGCTGCCAGGACGGCGGCGCAAAAGCGGGGCGAGGCGCTCTCCATCGGGCCGATCTCGTCCAGGACCAGCAGGCCGTCCGGCCTCGCGCCCTCGATGAGGCAGGCATACCGCTCAAAGGCCTCGGGATTTACCGTGGCCCGCTGCGCTTTGCACCAGCCCAGCAGATTGTCCTGGCCGCGCAGGCGCTCCCCCGCCGCGGGGTAGATGTAAATGGGGCAGTTCCCGTCCTCCCCGGGCGGCTCCTTCACGCTTCGGTAGCCGTACAGCTTAAGCTCCGGGCCCAGCGCGGAGAGGAGTCTGTCAATGAAGGGGCCGCGCCCGGTCTGATGGCTCCCCACGATCAGCGTGTGCATCTGCCCTCGCCTCCTCTCCCCGCCTATGTCACGGGCTTTTATAGGTTGAATTTTGCATCAGCTCCCACGCCTCGTCCTCAGAGAGCTCGTAATGGAAGAACAGGTGGTAAAACTTCTGCGCCTCGGCCGCCATATCGTAATTGAATACCTCGGGGTAGAGCAGGTTGCCCAGCCATTTGACGGCGAGGATCCGCTGTACGGAGGGTGGGCGGTCCATCCAGTTGTAGGGCCCGTTGGGGACCTCATACACCTCGCCCGTCCTGACGGCCCGGACCTCGGGCCAGAGCGGGTCCTCAAATATCTCATCGTAGTTGGCTTCGGGCGAGAGAATCAGGACCTCGGGATCCCACAGGAAAATCTGCTCCATGGAGACCACGTTTCCTCCCTTGGAGGGGAGCACGCTCAGCTTTGCGATATTGTCGGCCGCCGCGTACTCCAGCACCTCGGCATGGATGCTCCCCTCGCCCAGAACCTCGGTGCCGAATTCGCCCTGGGCGTAGAGGACGCGCTTGCGCGCCCCTTCAGGGATCAGGGCGGAGAAACGCTCCGAGTCGTCCAGGGTCTCGCGGATGTAATCGGAGCAGGCGGCGGCCTGCTCCGCCGCGCCCGTCACCTGGCCCAGGGTCTCATAGGCGTCCGCCATCGTGGAGATGCCCGCCTCGATGAAAATGGCCGGCACGCCGCATTTCTCCTGCAGCTCGTCCATGTCTTCGGCAATGCCCTCCTTGGCCTCGCCGATGTCGATGATGATGTCGGGAGCCGCGGCGGCGATATTCTCATAATTCACCGTACTGCCGCCTCCATAAAACTGTCCGGTCACCGGGAGGTCCCAATAGGTTTCGTCGATGTACTTCTTCTGCGTCCGGGTCAGGGGCGTGGATAGGCTCTGCAGCCGATCGGGGCAGAGGGTATACAGTACGATCTGGGCCAGAGGCCCGGAGGGGACGATCTTATTGATCTCCCGCGGCAGCGCCACCGTGCGGCCGCAGGAGTCCGTAAAGCTCCAGGTCTCTGCCTTCTTCTCTTGCAGGGGCTCTCTGCACCCGGCGAGGAGGGTCAGCATCAAAACCAGCGACAGCGCTCCCGCGCCCAGTCTTTTCATGCGCTCTTCTCCTATTTTATCTTTCTTCCAGCCACCGCGCAAGTGCGCGGACGCCGCTAAGTGCGGTTTCATCGTCCTTCGCGGGAAGGGTGTCCGTCTTCGTCGATTTCACGGTATGCTCCTCATAGCCGTGGGCGTTGAGCAGCTTAAACATCACGCGCACATGGTGCTCCGCGCCCCCTTCGTTGCCCTTGCCGCCGGCGACAAGAATCAGGCCCGCCTTTTTAGGGCGCGGTACGATCGTGCCATTTAATAAAAGTCTCGCGGCACGCTGGGGCTGGAAACGGCTCATAAGCCCCAAGACCTGTCCGGGCAGCGTACAGTAGTACACCGGAGACGCCAGCACGACACTGTCAAAATCGTCGCGGTAGATCACATCCATCTCATCGCGGACGACGCAGCGCGCGGTGTCCCGGCAGCCGCGGCAGTCGACGCACGGCGCGATGCGCGAGCGAAAGGCAGACAGCTCGGCCACCTCGCCATGGAGATTCTTCCTCAGCTCCCCGATCAGCGCGGCAGTGTCCCCGTTGACCCGCGGCGATCCATTGATGATCAGCGTTTTCATGGCTGCCCCCTCCTTCTCCGCACCCACCGGGTATGCCCGGCTCCCGCTTAAGGCTTGGCGTGTAAGCGAGAGCCGGGTTTGAGAATTTATCGCATATTTTATTGGACAATAAGAGCGGCAAGCCTCATGAGCATGGTCGCCACCTCCGCACGGCTGGCCGTGCCGCCGGGGACAAGCGCCGTCTCTGTGCGCCCGGTGATGAGCCCCGCGGCATTCGCCCA
>DATMXU010000011.1:0-24341 GCA_035562355.1 Pseudoflavonifractor sp. | reverse complement strand
CAGCAGCTCCCTCCCCCGCCCGTTCATCCCCAGCACCCGGATATAGGGCACATGGGCGGGCCTGTCCACCCCGGCGAGCCCCAGAAAGGCCCATAGGGCCAGCCGCCGGATGCGGGCGTGGGCATACCGCTTGGTCTTGGCGGCGGCGCAGAACTCCTCCAGGGTCAAGGCCAACGTTGCCGCCCGCGTCAGGCGGGCAGGCAGGCCCTCGGCCGCGCCCCCGTCGGGGAGGGCAGCGAAGTCGGCCTCAGTCATAATCCGCAGCCGGGCCAGGACAGCCCGCTCACAGCGGAGGAGGCTGGCCGGGGCCCTCCCCTCCCCTACGGCCCGGGTCAGCTCCGCCACGGTCCCCGCGGGGAGATAGGCCTCCGCCTGCTCCGGCTCAGCCCCAAAGAGCATTGCTCGGATGGCGGAGGCCGAGGCAAACCCCTCCACCGCCGCCCCGTCATGAGCGGCTCCCACCCGTTTCACCGTCATGGCGTCCATGCCGGGGGGCAGGGCGCGCAGATACTCCACCGCCAGATTGTTGTTGGGCGTGGCGAGGCAGGCCGCGGCGGCTCCCATCACAGCCCGCGCCGCCCGCTCCCGGGCGGCGGCGAAGGGCAGGCCCCTGTCGAGCTCACGCCGCAGGGCCTCCCGGTACTCGGCGCCCTCCAGGCACCGGGCGGCGGCGCGCAGCTCCTCCAGCGCCCCCGCCTCGCTCCCGAAGGAGAGGGTATCCACTACGCCCGTCGCGGCCAGCACCTCCACCGCGCCCCGGGCAAAGGTCTCCGCCGAGGCGGCGGCCCAAGGGGTGGGGAGTTCCAGCACCAGGTCGGCGCCCCCCAGGAGGGCGCAGCGGGCGCGACTCCACTTATCCAGGACGGCGCACTCCCCCCGCTGAACAAAGTTTCCGCTCATGACGCACACCAGGGCCGCGCCCTCTCCCAGGGCCCGCCGGGTCTCGGCCAGCTGGTAGGCGTGGCCGGTGTGGAAGGGGTTATACTCAGTTACAATACCCGCCGTCCCCATGGATTTCACCCCAATTTTGAAAAAGATGTTGTTCTTTTGAGAAAAAAGGTCTAAAATAGAAGGGATGGATTTTTTCCTATTTTACTACACAACCACCCGATCCGCAAGCCGGGTGGAAGGAATGAGAAGGAGAGTCTACATGAAAGTTCTGGTCATCAACGCGGGGAGCTCCTCCCTGAAATATCAGCTCATGGACCCGGCTACCCGCGAGGTGCTGGCCAAGGGCCTGTGCGAGCGCATCGGCATCGACGGCAGGCTGACCCACAAGGTCCTCGCCAGGGACGCCAAGTACGAGTCCGACATCCCCATGCCCACCCATGCCGAGGCTATCCAGGCCGTCCTGAACGCCCTGACCGACGAGGAGCAGGGCGTCATCGCCGGTATGGGCGAAATCGACGCGGTGGGCCACCGGGTGGTCCACGGCGGCGAGAAGTTCGCCTCCTCCGTCCGGATTGACGCTGCCGTCATGGCCGCTCTGGAGGCCTGCATCCCCCTGGCCCCTCTCCACAACCCCGCCAACATCACCGGCATCAAGGCCTGTGAGAAGGTTATGCCCGACGTGCCCATGGTGGCCGTGTTCGACACCGCCTTCCACCAGACCATGCCCTCCCTCGCCTATACCTACGCCCTGCCCTATGAGTACTACGAGAAGGATGGCGTGCGGCGGTACGGGTTCCACGGCACCAGCCACCGCTATGTCTCCGGCCGGGCCGCCGATATGCTGGGCAAGCCCATCGAAAAGCTCAAGCTCATCTCCTGCCACCTGGGTAACGGCTCCTCCATCACCGCTATCGACGGCGGCAAAAGCGTGGACACCTCCATGGGCTTTACTCCCCTGGCCGGCCTGCCCATGGGCACCCGCGTAGGCGATATCGACGCGGGCATTATGGAATTTCTGATGGACAAGTACGATATGGACATCAAGGAGATGCTGAGCATCCTCAACAAGAAGTCCGGCGTGCAGGGCATCTCCGGCGTGTCCTCCGACTTCCGCGACCTTGAGAGCGCCGCCTCTCAGGGCAATGTCCGCGCCCAGTTGGCCCGGGACGTGTTCACCTACAACGTCCGCAAGCTCATCGGCGCCTATGCCGCCGCCATGGGCGGAGTGGACGGCATCATCTTCACCGCCGGCGTGGGCGAGAACGACGGCTCCGTCCGGCTCGACTCCTGCAAGGGTCTGGAGTTCATGGGTGTGAAGATCGACGAGGAGGCCAACAAGCTCCGCGGCAAGGAGGTCGTCATCTCCACCGCCGACTCCCACGTCAAGGTCATGATCATTCCCACCGATGAAGAACTGATGATCGCCAGCGACACGGCGGCCATCGTCGGCGGTAAATAACTCCACTCTTTTAGAAGGGGTCGGTCGGTGCGACCGGCCCCTATTTTCTCCAGGTGGTGAGCCTATGATACACATCCAGAATCTCCCCCTGCCCATCGGCGGGGACTTGGGGCAGCTAAAACAGCATTCCGCCCGCATCCTGGGCGTCCGCCCGGAGGAGATCCTGGAGATCTCCCTGGCCCGGCAATCCATCGACGCGCGGAAGAAAAACGACGTGCACTATGTCTGCGCCGTCAATGTCACCGCCCCGGATGAGGAGTCGTTGGTGAGGCGGGCGGCCAGCCCCAATGTGACTCTCTTCACCCCTGCACCCTATACCCCGCCCCCGGCCCGCCGGACCTCATCCCTGCCTCCGGTGGTGGTAGGCATGGGCCCCGCGGGGCTCTTCGCGGCGCTCTACCTGGCCCGGAGCGGCATCCCCTCCATCGTGCTGGAGCGGGGCCGTCCGGTGGAGACGCGGAGCGAGGACGTAGAGCGGTTCTGGGCTACGGGAGTGCTAGACCCGAGCTCCAACGTCCAGTTTGGCGAGGGGGGCGCGGGCACCTTCTCGGACGGAAAACTCACCACCGGCACCCACGATCCCAGGATCACCACGGTGCTCCAGTCTCTGGTGAGCGCGGGCGCGCCGGAGGACATCCTATACCAGCACAAGCCCCACATGGGCACCGACGTGCTGCGCACGGTGGTGAAGAGCATCCGCTCCGAGCTCATCGCCCTGGGGTGTGACGTGCGCTTTGAGCACCGGCTCACCGGGTTAGACGTCAGGGACGGGGCGCTGCGCGGGCTGCGGGTATCCTCCCCCCAGGGGGAATACGACCTCCCCTGTGACACGCTGGCGCTGGCTCCCGGCCACTCAGCCAGGGATACCTTCGAAATGCTCCTTTCCAATGGGGTCCCCATGGGACAAAAGCCCTTTGCCATAGGCGTGCGTATCGAACACAGCCAGGCTGCCGTATCCGAGGCGCAGTTCGGCTCCGCGTGGGAACGCCTCCCCGCCGCCGACTACAAGCTCGCCTGCCACCTGCCCGACGGGCGGAGCGCCTTCACCTTCTGCGTCTGCCCAGGCGGGCAGGTGGTAGCCGCCGCGTCTGAGCCGGGCCGCCTGGTCACCAACGGCATGAGCAACCGCTCGCGCAGCGGCAACGCCATCAACGGCGGCTTTCTGGTGGGGGTCTCCCCCGCCGACTTCGGCGGGGATGATCCCTTGGCCGGTGTACGCTTTCAGATTCGATGGGAGGAGGCAGCCTTCGCTCTGGGCGGCGGGGACTTCCGCGCCCCGGCTCAGACGGTGGGGGACTTCCTGAAGGGCGTCTTCTCCCGCTCCCTGGGCGGGGCAGATACCACCTACCGGCCCGGGGTGATCCCCGCCGACCTGTCGGCCTGCCTTCCTGGTTTCGTGACCGACACCCTCCGCGACGCCCTCCCCCTCTTCGACCGCAAGCTCCGCGGCTTTGCCGCCCCAGGGGCGGTGATGACGGGGGTGGAAACCCGCTCGTCCTCCCCGGTACGCATTCTCCGCGGAGCGGATATGCAGTCCCCTATTCGGGGGCTGTACCCCTGCGGCGAGGGCGCGGGCTATGCGGGTGGGATCACCAGCGCAGCGGTAGATGGCATTAAGACCGCTGAGGCCATCGCCACAGGATAGCGCCCTCGCCATCAAGCGTTTTGGCCTGAGAAGGACAAAACCTTGAAATCGGGCGAATTCACTTCGCCCGATTTGAGTGCAATCAGGGGCCCCCGTGCGGCCTTGGCCGGGTGGGGCTGGACGCACCAGTGCCGCCATGGACGGCGTCAAGGTGGCCGAGGCCATCACCGCGGCAGCAATTCCTGAGCATGCTCACCGGCTCCGCCAAAATTGGCGGAGCCGGTCCTTTTTCTTCTCCATAAAAAATGTTAAGATGGATGCAATGATTTGGCGCTCTGTGGTGTGTTAGAAAGTAGAGAGAGGAGGAGTGGCCGTGGCTGTACAAGACCGCGCATTCCAGCGCGCGTTTGAGCTTTATACCGACACCGTCTACCGCGTTGCCGCCCACAACGCGCCCACCGGGGCCGACACCGAGGACGTGACCCAAGAGGTCTTCGAGAGACTCCTGACGAGCCGGAAGGAGTTTGCCGATGACGAGCACCTGAAGGCCTGGCTCATCCGGGTGACCATCAACCTTTGCAAAAATCTGCGCCGGGATACCGGCCGCCACGGCGGGCCCCTCACCGACGACCTGCCCGCCCCGGCCGGGAGCGACGGCTCGGTGCTGGAGGCGGTGCGCGCCCTCCCGCCCAAGCACCGCAACGCCATCTACCTGCACTACTACGAGGGCTACACCGCCGCCGAGATCGGCGCGATCATGGGAGCGGGGCAAAACACGGTCCTCTCCTGGCTGAGCCGGGGGCGGGAGGCCCTGAGAAAACAGATGATTGGGGGATTCGAGGATGACTGACCGCGACTATATCCACGAGGTGGACGCCCTCCGCGCCCCCGACTTCCTCCGCGCCAAAATCGCCGCACTGCCCATTGGGGAGATGCCTAAAAAACGCCGCTCCGTCCCCGCCCGGTGGCTCGCCGCCGCCGCGCTGGTCCTCGCCGTGGGCCTGGGCGTGGCTGCGCCCTATCTGTTTCCCAACCTCTTTACCGGCGGGGAGCTTAAGCCCCCCATTGTTACCGAGGCCCCCGCCATTCCCGATGCGGAGCTGGAGCGGCTGATGGCGGCGCGAATCCCCGACACCCAGGGGAACGAGAGCTACGAGCTCCTCTTCTCTGCCCGGCAGAACGGAAAAACCCTGGGGGCGTTGCGGTACGACACCCGACAGACCGGACTGGGCTCCGGCGGTATCAACCTCCTCTTCCTCGTCTTTGACGACGCTACCAGGGATCCCGCCGCACCGCCCGAGCTCGCCCTGGAGACCGATGGGCAGCTCCAGGCCTGGACCACCGGGGAGGGACACGTCATGCTCCTGTGTCCCTACTATTCCGACCTCGCCAGCGGGGTCGCTCTCTTCGACTTTTACGGCGGGGTTTTGACCCGGGTCACCGCGCTGCCCCCCGGCGTAGCGGTGCCCGACGAGGCCCGGGATATGCTTGACCCGGTGCGGGGCGCGGCTTTCTGGGAAGGCCGCCATGCCGTCCTCCAGGGGGCGGGGCTGGAAATCCGGCGTCTCCAGCCGGACTTGAGCTGGGCCCTCGACTTCACCGTCACCCTCGACCCCGACGCCGTGACGGAACTCCACCCCGCCATTGATGGGGTAGAGCTGGAAGAGCTGCTGGCGGCCCAGTTCCCTACGCCCGCCGAAAAGGACAGCCATTTCGTAATCTATTCGGAAAGTCAGCGGGGCCGCACCCTGGGGGTGCAGATCTACCGCGCAGAAGGGCATGGGTCGGGCAATCTGATCATCGGAGTCTTTGATAATGCCACCAAGCAGCCGGTGGGCCAGGTATACCTCCACCGGGGCGACTATGGCGAGGTTTCCCGCTGGACCGACGGGCCCCTGGTCACCCACCTTCTCTGGACCAATTCCACCGCCGGCGCGGACGACCGGATCACCGGCTGCAGTGCGGGGCTTTACACCTTCACCCGGGGCGAGCTGACGGTTGACACCCAGCCTCCCGCCGGGGTGGAGGTTCCCAAGGAGGCAGAGGGTATGTTTGACCCGGTGCGAGGCGCCGCCTTCTGGGAAGATCACAATGCACAGATTCAGGGCACGGCTTTGGCCGTCTACCGCCGCAACCCGGAGTATACCATGGCCAACCGGCTCTATGTGGATCAGTGGCTCCACGCGTTCACCATCAACCTCTGGGTGGCACAGCCTAGCTCGGCCCCTGTCACCTGGGACGAGGCGCTGGTGGAGGAACTGGCAGCGACAGTGGCCGACGGGGGACCTGACGATCAAAAGACGCTCCTTTATCAGAATCAGGGTGCACTGCGAATTATGGGGGTGCTGAAGTACGAGCGCAAAGGGGGCGGCACCCCCACACAGACAGATCAAAGTATGATCCTCATAGGGACCTTAGACAGTGCCACGGGGAAGCCTGTCGGAGAGGTCTACCGCTTTGACGGCGGCATGTTTGCCGATGCGGCATACTTTCTTCCCCAGGGGGAGACGTTTGATTCCTATATCCTCTGCACCGGCTGGTACCACGGTCAAGGGCGGGCGGAGAATGGAACGGCAGCCCTCTTCCGCTTTGACGGCAATGAAGTTTCGAGGGCCACGCGCGTTCCGGGGGTGGACCTGCCGCCCGAGATGCTGGGCCTGCTGGACCCGGCGCAGGGCGGCGAGGCGGCGGGCTATGACCACCGGCTGCTCATCGCCCCCAACGGGGTGGAGCTCTTCAGGCGCAACCCGGAGTTTTCCATCAGCGCGGGCGACCCCCTCGTCTCCCGCTGGCTCTTTGACCGCTATGTCCCGCTGGCCGACGACTACCCCGAGCCGTGGGCGGTGGAGGGGGTACGGCGGTACTTAGAGGAGTACTATCATGCCCGGTTCGGTGTGGACGACTCCTGGGAGGTCTCGGCCGACTACACGATAAGCGCCTGCGAGTATGCACCCGACTACCGGGACCCGGACTACCCCGGCGCGCTGGCCTACCGCGTGGCGCTGCGGAACAATCTGTCGGGCGAGGAGAGCCCGGAGCGGTACTTCCTCTTTGGCCAGGAGTATCAGCTTTTGAGTGTACGCGACATCCCCTAGCGCCCAAAACAAAAGGGCCCGGTCACGCCGCTGCCGTGACCGGGCCCTTTCCTCTTTATTACCGCTCGCTGAGGGGCAGATACTCCTGCCGCCCGCCCACGTACTGGTAGGCGGGACGGATGATCTTGCCCATATTGATAAGCTCCTCGACCCGGTGGGCACCCCAGCCCGCCACGCGGGCCACCGCAAAGATGGGGGTATAGAGCTCCAGCGGCAGGTCCAGCATGTGGTAGACAAAGCCGGAGTAGAAGTCCACGTTGGCGCTGACGCCCTTGTAGATCCTTCGCTCCCCCGAGATGACCTCGGGGCCGAGCCGCTCCACCATGGAGTAGAGCTCGTACTCCTCGGTACGGCCCTTCTCCTTGGAGAGTTTCTCTACAAAGGACCGCAGGAGATTGGCACGCGGGTCGGAGAGGGAGTAGACCGCGTGGCCCATGCCGTAGATAAGGCCTGCCTTGTCAAAGTTCTTTTTGTCCAGCAGGCCCTGGAGATAGGCGCGCACCTCGTCCTCATCCTTCCAGTCGCGCACCTTCTCCTTCATGTCCTCGAACATGCGGATGGCCTTGATGTTAGCGCCGCCGTGCTTAGGGCCCTTGAGAGAGGCCAGGGCCGCCGCCATGCAGGAATATGTATCGGTGCCCGAGGAGGTGACCACGTGTGTGGTGAAGGTAGAGTTGTTGCCGCCGCCGTGCTCGGCGTGGAGCATGAGGCATACATCCAGCACGTGGGCCTCCCAATAGCTGTACTGGGAGTCGGGCCGGAGAAGCGAGAGGATGTTCTCAGCGGTAGACAGCTCGCTCCTGGGGGCGTGGATGAACAGGCTGCTGCCCCCCCGGTAGTTGTAAGCCTGGTAGCCGTACACCGACAGGAGGGGGAATAGGGCGATCATCTGCAGGCACTGGCGCACCACGTTGGGCAGGCTCGTGTCGTCGGCCTTGTCGTCGTAGGCGGCAAGGCTCAATACGCTGCGGGCCAGAGAGTTCATGATATCATGGCTGGGGGCCTTCAAAATCACGTCTCGCACGAAGTTGTTGGGCAAGGTCCGGTAGGAGGCCAGCAGGGCGCTGAACTCGTCCAGAGCCGCCTTGCCCGGCAAGGTGCCGAAGAGGAGGAGATAGGCCGTCTCCTCAAATCCAAACCGTCTCTCTTCCAGCGCACCGCTCACCAGCTGCTCCACATTGCAGCCCCGGTAGTACAGCTCACCCTCACAGGGGACCTCCCGACCGTCCACCAGGCGCTTTGCCACGATGTCGGAAATCTCGGTCAGCCCGGCCACCACGCCCTTGCCATTCAGGTCCCGCAGGCCCCGTTTCACGTCGTACTTCACATAGTCGTCGCCGCAGATACAGCTGTTCTCCAACGCCAGCTTGGCCAGCGCGAGCACCTTAGGCGTCATCTCATTATAATTGGGGTTACTTGCCATTTGTTTCAACCTCCTTCGCTTTCCACATGGCGGGCAGCAATCCGCCCCTTCCAGGTTCTCTGCGCTTTAGTGTAACATAGACTTGTTACCATTTTATGAACCGCTGAGGCGGTTTTAACGAAGTTCTAAAATTTTACATCTAAGGCAGCCCCGCCCTGTAAAACTGAAAAAACATGTCCCAGCCCGTCGAAAAGGCCTCTCCGACCAGGCTGGGACATTCTTTTAAAACAGGTCCTTGCGCTTGAGTAGAACGGCGACGGCTGCAATGGCGACCCCCGTGATGACCAGCGGCACCCACCAAAGATGAGCCATAGGAAGGCCCTCCACATTCATCCCATATAGGCCGAACACGATGTTGGGGATAGTGAGCAAAATGGTGATGGAGGTGAGCACCTTCATAATAACGTTCAGGTTATTGGAGATGACGCTGGCGAAGGCGTCCATCATGCCTGAGATGATGGAGGAGTAGATGTTGGCCATCTCGATGGCCTGGCGCACCTCGATGAGCACGTCCTCCAGCAGATCATGATCCTCCTCATAGAGCGTGATGATGCGGCCCCGGAGAATCTTTTCCAGGGTGACCTCGTTGGCCTTGAGGGAGGTGTTAAAGTAGACCAGGGATTTCTCCAGGTCCAAAAGCTGGATCAGCTCCTTGTTCCGCTGGGACTTATAGAGCTGCCGCTCCATATAGTTATAGATCTTATCGATCTGCTTGAGGTACTGGAGAAAGCGCTTAGCCACCTGGAGGAGCAGATAGAGAATAAAGCTGGTGCGTTTCTTCGTCTCGGCGTTCTTTACCAGCCCATCCTCGAAGTCCTTGATGATGGAGGACTCCTTGAGGCAGACGGTGATGATATGTTTTGGGGTGACGATGATGCCCAGAGGCAGGGTGGAATATACCACCGCGTCCGCCTTCTCCACGGCGGGCACGTCGATGATAATGAGGGTCTGGCCCTCCTCCACGTCCACACGGGAGGTCTCCTCCTCGTCCAGGGCGGCCCGGAGGAAGGCGGGCTCTACGTTCAGGGTGGCAGCAACGGTGTTTAGCTCCTCCTCGCTGGGGTAGGTGAGGTTCACCCAGCACCCGTCCTGAATGGCGTCCAGCTTGGTCATTTTTCCGTCAATGGTCTTGTGAATGGTCAGCAAATACTTCACGCCTTTCCCGGCGCGGTCAGTTCAGGGGTAACACGGTTCCCCCCTTCGCAAGCCGCGCCTCTTCTTGATATGTACTTCGACTACTGGGGTCACTGCTCACGAAGGTCTCACTCCTTTTTATCGGCTTTTATAAAGTGCCATAATATAGTTTATTATATGCCCTAGAGCGGCGAAATGCAAGAAAAAAAGGCGGCCCGCCTTACGGCGGGCCGGTATCCTTTTCTTACCTTCCCTTATTGAAAATCTTGAAGATATCAGTAAAGGGGTCGTCGTCCTGGTCGGGCTCCTGCTCGGGCAGGGGGGCCGGAGGAGGCACAGCCGCGCCGGGCTGCTGATAGGCCTGTCCGGCGGGTGACTGGACCTGATTGGCGGCGGCGGTGAAGGGCTTTCCAGGTATGGCGCTCTGGTGCTCGTCAAAGCCGGTAGAGATGACGGTGACCCGGATCTCGTCCTCCAGCGTCTCGTCAAAGGCCGCGCCGAAGATGATATTGGCGCTCTCGTGGGCGGCCTGGCGCACCAGATTGGCGGCGGTCTCCACCTCCTCCAGACCAATGTCGGGAGAGCCGGTGATGTTTACCAGCACGCCCTTGGCGCCATTGATGCTCGTCTCCAGCAGGGGGCTGGAGATGGCCATCTTGGCGGCCTCCTCGGCCTTATTTTTACCCGCGGCCCGGCCCACGCCCATGTGGGCCATGCCCGCATTCTTCATGATAGCGGTCACGTCGGCAAAGTCCAGGTTAATAAACCCGGTGTTGCTGATGAGGTCGGAGATGGACTGGACGGCCTGCTTGAGCACGTCGTCGGCAATCTCAAAGGCGTTGGCGAAGGTGATTTTCTGGTCGGTGGCAAACTTCAGCCGCTCGTTGGGGATGATGACCAGGGAATCCACCTTGCTGCGCAGCTCGGCGATGCCCTGCTCGGCCTGCTCCATGCGGCGCTTGCCCTCAAAGTTAAAGGGCTTGGTGACCACGCCCACGGTGAGAATATCGGCCTCCTTGGCAATGTCAGCCACGATGGGAGCCGCGCCGGTGCCGGTGCCGCCGCCCATACCGGCGGTGATAAAGACCATGTTGGTCTCCTCCAGGGCCTTGGAGACCTGTCCGCGGCTCTCCTCGGCGGACTTGCGGCCCACCTCGGGATTGGAGCCCGCGCCCTGGCCGCCGGTCAGTTTCTCTCCGATCTGAATCTTATATGTAGCGCTGGAGACGGCAAGCGCCTGCTTGTCCGTATTCACAGCGATAAAATCTACGCCCCGCATCCCGGACTTCACCATACGGTTGACCACATTGTTGCCGCCGCCGCCAACACCGATCACCTTGATATTCACTACATTATCGGCCACGGCGTCAAATCCAAAAGCCATAACTGCTCCTCCTACATATGTGTCCTATGTAAAAAACACTTAATATTCTCTATTACAACAAATTATGGTAGTCATTCTTCAGGGGGCATTACTATATCTTGTTCTATTTTAGCCTTCTTTTTACGGGAGGTCAATAGCTCCCTGCGGATTTCCGCAAAGTTTTGGAACAATCGCGTGCCAAATACCATGACGGCAGCCAGATAGAGGGGCAGCCCCAGCTTGTCCCCCAGCCAGGCGAGAAAGACGGCGATCAGCGCGTTTCCGAAAAATCCGGAGAGGAAGATATCCAGCTTAAAGGTCTTCTTGATGCGTGCATTCATGCCGCCCAGGGCGGTGTCCAGCGCGGCCAGAAGGCCGGTGGCGACATAGAGGCTGTACTTCACCGGCACGTGCCAGGGGAGAAAGCAGCCGATGACAAGGCCCAGGACAAGGCCCACCAGTTCGATCATCCCATCGTCCCTCCTTCCTCCTCAGGCGGCAGCGCCGCCGCCGGCCGTGCGTGCTGAAAGTCGAGCACGCCGCTGTATCCGGGTACGGTCAGCAGCTCGCTGGGCGTGACCTTGACCTCGATCTTCCACTGGCCCAGTACGTCCACCACGCCGTTGCGCATGGTGAGGGCGTTGTAGAGGGTGGCGCTGTCCCCGATGGCGTTGATGACGAAGGGGGCGGCGTAGCGCCTGCCGTTGACGATGACCACCGCTCCCGCACAGCGGACCTCACTGGTGGCGAGCAGCCGCTCCCCGTTGAGGGAGATGGCCTCGGCCCCCGCGTCCCGCAGGTCGTTGATGACGGCCAGAAGGTCGCTGTCGTGGATGAGATAGTCCTGCTCGTCCCCGGTGACATTGGCTACGGTGGAGTCGCGCATGGCCACCATCACGCCGGGGCCCACCACCTCGGTGAGCCCGGCCTCCATCTCCAGTTTGTCCACCTCGGCCCGGAGGGTCTCGTTGGCGCCGCTGCCCGAGGCCGCCTCGTCCCGGTATTTCTGGAGCTCAGCCTGGGCCGCCTCCAGCTGGGCCTGAGCGGAGTCCAGCTTGCTTCGCGCCTCGTTATACATGCCCTGCAGAGTCTCCAGCCGCCCGTTCTGGGCGTCGCTGTCGGCATTATTGACTTTGACGCTGCGCAGCTGGACTGCCAGCAGCACGCCCAGCAGCACGCACACCACGCCGATGGCCCACTCGCCCCGGTTCATCCTTGCCTTTTTCATGCTTTGCTCCTTATTGCGCAACCAGTCGCCGCGCCCTACAGATTCGGCGGGATGAGATCATCCCGCCCTACGAATAGGGGATCACGTTCAAAACGCCCTCGCTCTTGAGCCTGCTCAGGTCCATAATGCCGCTGATGGTCCCGTCCAGCTTTTCCCTGACCGCCCGGTCGACGGCATTCATGAGATAGTCGTAATCCGCGCCGCTCATGGGCATCTTCAGAGTAAACCGGCCCGCGTAGCCCACTAAAACCACGTTCGCCGCGGTGAGATCGTAGCTGCTCACCTGGGCCGTCATGCTGTATCCGTCGATGGCCTTCATCAGCGCCGTCAGGCTCTCCAGCTTGAGCGCCTGCTCCTCCGGTACTCCCAGCTTGGCGCCCACCATGGGGGCCACGGGGGTGAGCCCCGCAACGGGCGGGAATCCCGCCGCACCCGCCGCGTCGGTCCGTTCTAAGTATTTGCCCCCCGCGTTCAAGATCCACCAGGCCCCCTCGCCCTCGATAGCGGCGGCGCCGGAGCACTCGGTGACGGCGATATCCAGCCCGTCGGGGAGCCGCCGGGTGATGGAGACCGAGTCCACGTAGGGCAGGCGGGTAAGGATCTGTTTCGAGGCCCTCACCCGGTCCAGGGCAAAGAGGTTGTCCCCCTGCTCCACCTCGGCGGCGTCGATGATCTGCTCGGCGGTGTAGCGGCTCTGCCCGGTGACCTGGACGGTCTCCACCCGGAAAAAGACCGCGCTGCCCAGCACAATGGCGGCCAGGATCGCGGCGGCGGACAGCACTACATAGAGGAAACCGAAGCGTCCTCTCCTGCGATGCCGTCCCCGCCGTTTGCTCCTTGCCGCCATTCGTTCCATTCCTCTACTTTTTTTCTTCTAGTATACAGGGTATTTGCGAACAGAACATAAACAATTTCTAAACTTTGTCTTAGGTTGTCTCAGTCGTCCATCCTGCGGATATCAGCCCCCAGGCCCCGCAGCACCTCGTCCAGGTCCTGATAGCCCCGGTCCGTGTGCTGAAGGCCTGTGATGGTGCTCCTGCCCTGGGCCCCCAGGGCGGCCACCACCAGGGCCGCACCTCCGCGCAGGTCGGCTGCCCTGACCTCCGCCCCGTGGAGCCGGGGCACGCCGCAGACCACGGCTACCCTGCCCTCCACTCGGATATTCGCGCCCATACGGGCCAGCTCATCCACATGGCGGAACCGGCTCTCGAAGATGTTCTCCACAAAGACACTGGTCCCCTCGCTCCTGGCGAGGACTGCCATGAGCGGGGCCTGGGCATCGGTGGGGAAACCGGGATAGGGCGCGGTGCGCACCGGACGCACGCCGCGCAGCGGGGCGGAGCGGCAGATAGCGATGCGCTTGTCATCGCTATGTATCCTGCAGCCCGCCTCGGACAGCACCGCGGTCACGGTGGAGAGATGCCGGTAATCCGCCCCCACCACCTCGGCCTCTCCCCCCGCCGCGGCCACGGCGGAGAGATAGGTGGCGGCCACGATACGGTCGCCCATGACGGCATGCTCGCCGCCGTGGAGGGGCATGCCCCCCTCGACAGTGATCACCGAGCTGCCCGCCCCGCGGACCTTTGCTCCCATAGTGAGTAAAAACTCCTGCAGATCCACGATCTCTGGCTCGCGGGCGGCATTTGTGATGGTGGTGACCCCCTGGGCCCGCACCGCCGCCAGCATGGCGTTCTCGGTAGCACCCACGCTGGGGATGGACAGGGTGATGTCACACCCGGTCAGATGATCTCCGGTGCAGCGGAGCTCCCCTCCGCACTCGCGGATCTCAGCCCCCAGGGCGCGGATGGCCGCCAGATGGAGGTCGATGGGGCGGGGCCCCAGCTCGCACCCGCCGGGGAAGAACAGGCCCGCCTCCCCCATGCGGCCTAAAATGGCCCCCAGAAAAATGACGGAGGAGCGCATCTCCCGCATGAGCTGATCGGGCACGTCGCTCTCCGTGACGTGGGTGGCGTCCACGCAGATCGTGTCTCCCTCCTTTCGGGTCCTGCATCCCAGATGTTCCAGGATGGCAAGGGAGGCGGTCACGTCGGACAGGTCGGGGCAGTTGTGGAGCACGCTCTCTCCCTCGGCCAGGATGGTAGCCGCCAAAATGGGTAAAACACTATTTTTCGCGCCGTGTACCTTGGCCGTACCGGAGAGGAGGCGCCCCCCCTCCACCAAAAAAGCACTCATATGGTCCGTCCTCCGCAAAGTTGTATTGATTTGCTCAGGTCATACTATGCGGAGCGGAGGTTGAGAGTGACGGCGGCCTGTCCGGCGAAAAAATGCCCCCGCCGCCCGGTAAACGGTCAGCTTTTGAGCAGTTTGGTCAGCGTCTCGTAAATTTTCTCCGCCGCGTCGGGCACGGCCATCCCACGGAGGGCCCGGCCCATAGCCGCGCGCTTTTCTCTGTTGTCCAGAAGCTCCGCCGCCGTCTCCCACAGCGCCGCGCCGCCGCACTCCCGCTCGGGGAGGAGGACGGCGCCGCCCGCATCGGCCAGCACCCTGGCGTTCTTGGTCTGGTGGTCGGCGGTCACATTGGGGGAGGGCACTAAAATGGCGGGTTTCGCGATGGCGGACAGCTCAGACACCGTGGAGGCCCCCGCCCGGCAAATCACCAGGTCGGCCGCCGCCATGACCACAGGCATGTCATAGATGTACTCCCGCACCTCCACCCTGGGATGCCGTGCCAGGTCGATCCCCCGCTCTGCCAGAGTCCTGGTCAGGCGGGAGTAGTCCCGCCCCGCGCCGTGGAGGTGGTGGAAAGGCTCGCCCTTGGCGCACTCGGTGGCAATGAAATCGGCCATGTAGCCGTTCATCACCTCGGCCCCCAGGCTCCCCCAGTAGGAGAGGACCATGGGCGCGCCGTCGGTGAGGCCCAGCTTCTCCCTGGCCTCGGCCCGGGTATAGCGGAAGAAGTCTCCCCGTACCGGCGTCCCGGTCACGGTCACCTTCTCCGGGCGGTCGTAGTGGCTGCGGCTCTCCTCAAAGCCCACCATGACGGCGTCCACCACCCTGGCGAGGGCCTTGGTGGTGAGGCCGGGCACGGCGTTGGACTCGTGCACCGCCGTGGGGACCCCCCGTTTCGCGGCAGCCGAGACCACCGGATAGGACGCGTACCCCCCGGTACCCACCACCAGGTCGGGCTGAAAGTGATCCAGGATATCCTTCGCCTGCCTTCGGCTTTTTCCCATGTTGAAGAGAGTCCTCACGTTGTGCCCTACCGCCGCGGGGGTGAGGGAGCGCTGAAAGTTGGTAATGGTGACGGTCCGGATCTCAAAGCCCTCTTTGGGCACCAGCCGGGTCTCCATGCCGCCGTCAGCCCCCACGAAGAGAAGGCGGCAGCCGGGGTTACGCTCCTGAAAGAGCTTTGCCAGAGCGACGGCGGGATTCACATGTCCCGCCGTGCCGCCGCAGGTAAAGAGGATGTTCATGGCCTGCACCTCCAATCTATCATAGCGCACACGGGGCGGCGCGCCCTATCCCTGTCCCCCCTGTTCGGCGGTTCACCGTTTCTTGCCTGTCACGGCTTGCTCACCTCGCGGGTGGCTCGCCGCTTCTATCCTTGTCGTGCGGCCGGGATCTGCCGCGAGACGGAGAGGACGATGCCCATCTCGGCGAGCTGAATCATCAGTGCCGTACCCCCGTAGCTGAAGAAGGGGAGCGAGATACCGGTAGTGGGGAAAAAGTTAGTCACAACCGCGATATTGAGGAAGACCTGCACCGCCATCAGGGTGGTGATACCCACCACCAGCAGCGCGCCGAAACGGTCCCGGGCGTGGACGGCGATCCAGTACCCCCGGATGATGAGCAGGGCGAAGAGGATGAGCACAATGGCCGCGCCCAGGTAGCCCAGCTCCTCGCAGAGGATAGAGAAGATGAAGTCGTTCTCCGGCTCGGGCAGATAGAGAAACTTCTGCCGGGAGTTGCCCAGCCCCACCCCCAGAAGTCCGCCCGAGCCGATGGCCAGCAGGGACTGAATGGTCTGGTAGCCCTTACCCAGCGGGTCGCTCCAGGGGTTCTTCCAGAGCTCGATGCGGGAGGCCATATAGGAGGTGTTGGTGATGATATACCACAGCCCCGCCCCCACCGCGCCGCCGCCGATGGCGAACCAGTGAAGTTTCACCCCGGCGGCGAAGAGGACGCTGGCTCCCGCCACCAAAATGAGGATGGTGCCCGACATGTGGGGCTCCAGCAGCAGCAGACCGCACACCACGCCCAGGACTGCTATGTAGGGTATGAGCTCCAGCAGGCCGATCTGATCCAGCAGCATGAGGATGCGGCCCGACAGCTTGCGTTTGTCGTAGGGTTTCTTTTTCTCGGTCCCCCGCTTGGACAGCCGGGCCGAGAAGTAAAGGATGACGCCCAGCTTGGCGATCTCGGAGGGCTGGAGGTTGATGGGCCCGATGTACATCCACCGCTGGGCTCCCACGGTGGCCTTGCCGTAGCCGAAGGGCAGCACCAAGATCAGCAGGAGGATAGACCCGGCCAGCGCGAAGATCGACATCCAGCGGAAGTGCTGGTAGTTGAGCTTGGAGATCACGTACATCGCCGCGACGCCCATGACCCCGAAGATGGCCTGCCGCACAAAATAAAAGGCGGGGTCGTGCATAGCCACCTTGGCATCGTAATAGGCCGTGGCGTAGGAGGCAGAGAAGACCATAACGAGTCCGATGCCCGTGAGCAGCAGCGTGAGCATGAGAAAGGGCATATCCAGCGGCCCCCGGGCCAGCTGCTCCTCAACGGTCAGATCCCGTTTCAATTTGTGCGCCACAGCTCCACGCCTCCCTCATTCCGTTCGATCGGCCGCAAGCGGCACACGCAGTCTCGTCTTTACATAGGAAACCGGTCCATCACGCCCGCATAGGCCAGCACGCAGGCGGCCAGCGTGACGAACGTGAATACGGCGAACAGTTTCACCTCGCTCCACCCTCCCAGCTCCAGGTGGTGGTGGAGGGGGGCCATGCGGAGGATACGCTTGCCGTGGGTAGCCTTGAAATAGGCCACCTGGATGATGTCGGACACCGTCTCAGCCACATAGATGACGCCCACAAGGACGATGACCAGCGGGATATCCAGTGCAAAGGCCAGCCCGCATACCGCGCCCCCCAGGAAGAGGGAGCCGGTGTCCCCCATAAAGACCTGGGCGGGGTGGAAATTATAGCGCAGGAATGCGAGGAGTCCCCCCATCAGCGCGGCGGAGAAGACCCCCAGCTCCCCCTTCCCCCACAGGGCGGATACCGCCAGGAAGAAGAGGGCTACGGGCATGGTCACACCGGCGGCCAGTCCGTCCACCCCGTCGGTGAGGTTGACGGCGTTGACCGTCGCCACCATGACGAACGCGGCAAAGACCATGTACAGCCAGGACGGCAGGGGGAGGGAGACATTGACAAAGGGGATGTAGAGGTTAAAGCTGATGTACCCGAACCGGCCCATCAGCACCGTGAACAAGATGGCGGCCGACAGCTGCAGCAGGAACTTGGCCGACGCGGAGAGGCCGGTATTGTGGCGGTACTTCACCTTCATGTAGTCGTCAAGAAAGCCGATGACACCGAACACGCCGGAGAAACCCAGTACGAAGAGGGCCCCGTAGTCCCCGGCGGCAATATCCCGCCAGCCCACCGCCAGAATGGCGGCGGCGATGCCGATGATGAACATAAGCCCGCCCATGGTGGGGGTCCCCTGCTTGGACATGTGCCAGGTGGGGCCGTCCTCCTTGATGCTCTGCCCCGCCTTCAGCCGCCGCAGGGCGGGGATGAGGACCTTTCCCGCCAGATAGGCCACGGCGAACGCCACCAGAAAACTAAGTGCAAAACGCATCCTTTGAACCTCCAAACATCCGACGGAACACACCTCCGCCGCTCCTCTCGTCCCTTGCCACAGGGAAGTAAAGTATTTTACCATATGAAACGGCTTTAATCTACTTTTAAAAATGACAAAAAGTAGGACCCGCCGTTATGTTTCTGTATGCGTATCGTCCGTGGAAAAGAACCGGGCCACCTCTTCCCGCTCGTCCAGATGGTGCTGCACACCGTCAATCTCCTGGTAGGTCTCGTGCCCCTTCCCCGCCAGGACTACCACGTCCCCCGCCCTGGCTTCGGCCAGGGCCATGCGGATGGCCGAGCGGCGGTCAGGCTCCACCAGGTAAGGCGCGCCCCCCTCCTTCATGCCGCCCAGGATCTCGGCAATGATGGCGCCCGGCTCCTCGGTACGGGGGTTATCCGACGTGACGATGCACAGATCCGCCAGGGACGACGCGATGCCGCCCATGACGGGCCGCTTGGTGCGGTCCCGGTCCCCCCCGCAGCCGAAGAGGCAGATGAGCCGCCCCTTGGTGAAATCCCGCACAGTGGTGAGGATGTTCTCCAGCGCGTCGGGGGTGTGGGCATAGTCGATGAGGACGGTGTAGTCCGCGGCGGCGGGCACCACCTCGATGCGGCCCTTGACTCCCTGGGCGCGCCCCAGAGCCTCCGCCACGGCGCCCAGCTCCAGCCCCAGGGCCATGCAGCAGGCGATAACGCCTAGCGCGTTATACACCGTAAAACCGCCGGGAATGGGCAGCCTCACCCGGGAAATGGCCCCCACCGCTACCGCCTCGAACTCCACCCGGTCTGGGAAGAGGCGCAGGTTCTTGGCGGTCAGGTCGGCGGCGTCCTTCCGCTCCGAGTAGGTGAACACCTTGCAGGGGGCCGTCTGCGCGTAGTGGACCCCGGCCTCGTCGTCCAGGTTGAGCACCGCCGCGGCGCTCCGGGCGAAGAGGAGCCCCTTGGCGTCCCGGTAGCGCTCCATGGTGCCGTGAAAATCCAGGTGGTCCTGGGTCAGGTTTGTAAAGACGCCCACCCGGAAGAAGATCTCGTCCACCCGGCGGAGGACCAGCGCATGGGAGGATACCTCCATCACCGCGTGGCTGCACCCGGCGTCCACCATCTCCCGCAGGAGCTTTTGCACCTCGTAGGATTCCGGCGTGGTGCGGTGGGCGGGGAGGACCTCCTCCCCGATCATATTCTGGTTGGTGCCGATGAGGCCTACCTTGGCCTTCAGCACCTGCTCCAGCACCGACTTCATGAGGTAGGTGGTGGTGGTCTTCCCGTTGGTGCCGGTCACGCCGACGACGCAGAGCTCCCGCGCCGGATGGCCGAACCAGTTGGCCGAGAGCCTTGCCAGGGCGGCCCGGGCGTCGGGGACGACAAGCCAGGGTCCCTTCCCCTCCGGGGGGCGCTGGCAGACCACCGCAGCCGCGCCCTTGTCAAGGGCCTCGTGAATATACCTGTGGCCGTCGGTCTTGTAGCCGGGCAGGGCCACGAAGAGGTTCCCCGGCTCGATCTCTCTGGTGTCGTAGCAGATGCCTGAAATCCGGATGTCCCGGTCGGTGTGGTCCGCCAAAAGCTTTACACCGGCCAGCAAGCGCTCAAGCTGCATACAATCACCACCTAATTTTTATGGGAACACGCCCTATTTTAGAAACCTGTTCCCGCTGTAGATGCCACGTTGTCCATGAACTGCACCTTGACCACGGTGCCCGGCTCCACGTTGGTCCCCGGGTCGATGGACTGGCCCGCGGCGATGGCGCCCGAGGTATCGCTCCCCAGAAGGCCCGCCGCCTTCATGTAGAGCCCTGCGGCGGTCAGGGCCTCCTGAGCCGCGGTGGGCGATTTACCTGTCACGTCGGGCACGGTCGCCAAGTCGGTGGGCTTTGCCTCGCCCAGATAGAGGACGATCTGGCTGCCGCCGGGGACGGAGGCCCCCTGGGCGGGTACCTGGTCGGTCACCGTCTCGCCGCTGCCCACGGTGCGCACCGTGAGACCCTTTGCGGTCGCCTGGGCCTGGGCGTCGGCGGCGGTGAGGCCGGTGAGGTTGGGCGCCAGCACATCGGCCTTCGTCAGCTCCTCGGCGGTGTACTGTTTTTCCACGCCCAGGTAGTCAAGGATATTGCCCAGCAGTTCGCCCGCCATGACGGCCCCCATATTGCCGCCCGAGATGTACACGCCGCCGGCGGTGTAATTGGCGCCGGGGGAGGCGGGCTCGGGGTTGTCGTAGCCCAGGAGGATGATGACCTGGGGGTCGTCCGCAGGGGCAAAGCCCAGGAAGGAGACAATGGTGTGGTCGGTTTCGCTGGTCTCGGAGGAACCGGTCTTACCGCCGATACGGTAGCCCGCCTGATAGGCGTTTTTGCCCGTGCCGCCGTTCACGACGCCTTCCAATATCTTCCGGCACTGGGCCGAGGTCTGCTCACTGATGACCTGGCGCACCTCGGTGGGCTCGGTGCTCTGGAGGACGGTGCCGTCGGCGGCGGTGATAGACTGCAGCACATAGGGCTGCATCAGGTGGCCGCCGTTGACGACGGAGGCGGCGGCGGCGATGAGCTGGATGGGGGTGACGGTGAGACGCTGGCCGAAGGAGGCGGTAGCCAGGGAGGACTGCCCCTCCAGACTCGTGAAGAACTGACGGGACCAGACCTGGTTGGAGCCCTCGCCCTGCATATCGATGCCGGTGAGGGAGGTGAACCCGAAGGCCTCCAGATAGTCGTAGAACTTCTCCGCTCCCAGCCTCTGGCCGATGGCGATGAAGGCGGGGTTGCAGGAGTTGGCCACCGCCTGGGCCAAAGTCTGGCTGCCGTGCCCAGTGCGCTTGGAGCAGCGGATGGGCTTATCCCAGCCGGGCACCGTCACGCTGCCCGAGCAGTAGAACCCGTCGCTCTCATGGACGACCCCCTCCTCCAGGGCGGCGGCCAGAACCATCGCCTTGAAGGTAGAGCCGGGCTCATAGGTGTCGTTGATGGCTTTGTTGCGCCACTGCTTGAGCCGGGCGTCGGACAGGGCCTGCTTATACTCGTCGCTCTCCTCGCCGTAGGTGGCCTTTGCCGCCTCCACCGCAAGCTGCAGCTGCGCATCGCCGATGGCACTGGGCTGGTTGAGATCGTAGTCCGGGGAGTTGGCCCAGGCCAGGATGGCCCCGGTCTTGGGGTCCATGGCGATGGCAAACCCGCCGTTGCGCACGTCATACTTGGCGATGCCGGTCTCCAGAATACGCTCACAGTAGTACTGGATCGTGGCGTCGATGGTGATATTGAGGTTATTGCCGTTGGTGGCGTCGTAGTAGTTCTCGTAGCGGGAGAGCATCTCAGTGCCCTTGCCGTTCTTGGCGGTGACCACCCGCCCGGTCTCCCCTGCCAGCTCGGAATTGTAGATGGCCTCCATGCCGTAGGCCCCTTGGTTCTCGGCGTTGACAAAGCCGAGAACCTGGGCAGCCAGGCTGGAGTAGGGGTAGTACCGTTTGCTGGTGGGGCTGCAGTAGAGGCCGTTGGCCAGGTGGTACTCGGTAATAAAGGCCCGCACCTGGTCGGCCGCCTCTTCCTCCACCTTGGCGGCGAGGCGCTCATAGGCGGAGTTCGACTTAGCGAGGCGGGTGAGCACCTTCTCCTCCTCCAGCCCCAGGATGGCGGAGAGTTTCTGGGCGATGGCCGCGTCGGTGGGCTCGGGCCAATCCACCGGTTTCTTCCGCTTGCCCTCCTGGTAGTCCTTCACCGCGTCGGCATAGCTCTGCTGTACCGCGTCGATGTCCCGCGGGGAGAGGATGATGTCATAGGCGGTGGAGCTCATGGCCAGCGCGGTGCCCTTGCTGTCATAGATGGTGCCCCGATTGGCGGCCACGGCCACGTCCCGGGTCTGCTGGTCGATGGCGAGCTGCTCATAGTAGTCATGCTGGCTGATTTGGATGTCATAGAGCTTTACCAGGAGCGGAATAAAAAGCACCACACCAAAGAGCGCCATCAATATGATGGAGCGCCCCAAAATCAGCCGGTTGGCGCGGCGGTCGGTCTGTTTTTTCTGTTCGCTTGGCATGGCACATCCACCCTTTCTCAATCGAAAAGGGCGTAAGAAAAATGTATTTTTCCTACGCCCTCTCTATTCGGGCCCTCTGCCGCCCGCTTTTTCTCTCTCGGGTCTCCTAAAAACTATATGGCGGGGACTACTTAAAATATTCCAATACGTTGGTGATAACTTCTTTCGCACTCTCAAACGCGCCCGATACGCCCTTGAGGGGGGGCTCCTCCCGGCGGAAGAGTACCACGCTATCCGGCTCGGAGAGGTCCAGGTAGAGGATCTGGCCGCTCTGAGGTTTCACCATGGAGCCGTTGGAGGTCACCGCGCTCTGGATACTGGCGAGGTCAAAGGCCAGCTCGTACTGAGTGCGCAGTCTGCCCTCCTCCCCCTGGAGAACGGTCATCTCCTTGTTGAGGGCGGCGATGTCGTCGGACAGGGCCGTGAGCTGGATACCGCTCAGAATGACCAGCAGGGCAAAGACGCCCACGGCCAGAAAGCCCGCCACTGCAAAGACCGACACCTTGCCGGCCTCCCGGACCCGGACCTTGGGCCGCACCGCCGCCTTCTCCCGGGGGCGCACCAGCGGGCGGGGCACGGCCTCCACGCCGCCCCTGCGATAATCTAAATCATACGCCGCACTGCCATAGGTGGCACGGGCTGAATTGTAGCGGCTGCGTTTGACCGCGGCGGCGCTTGCCATAGAAAGTCAACTCCATTCAATCCCATTCAGCGACGCTGAATGGGAACCCTTTTCACTTGCGCGGCAAAAATAAATTTCGCCTTGCGGTTAAGGCCCACACATACCCTGCTTGTTTTTTCTCTCTAGTCTCTGATCGCTTTTATAGCTTTTCAGCAACCCGCAGCTTGGCGCTCCGGGCGCGGGCGTTCTCGCTCAACTCCGCCTCGGCGGAGAGGATAGGCTTTTTATTCACCAGACGCACCACCGGCGTCTTCCCGCACACGCAGACGGGAAAGTCGGGCGGACAGGTGCAGCCCTTGGCAAAGGCGGCCAAACCGTTCTTCACGAGGCGATCCTCCAGCGAGTGGAAGGAGATGACGCACAGCCGCCCACCCCTGGCGAGCCGCGGCACGGCGGCCTGGAGCATGGTGTCCACGGCGGCAAGCTCGTCGTTCACCGCGATGCGGATGGCCTGAAAGCTCCGCTTTGCGGGATGCTGTTTCTCCCGGAGGGCGGCGGCCGGCATAGCCGACTTGATAACGCCCACCAGCTCCAGCGTGGTCTCAATAGGGGCTTGTCCCCTGGCCCTGACGATGGCGGCGGCGATAGAGGGAGCGTACCGCTCCTCCCCATACTGGAAGAGGATGCGCCGCAGCTCCTCCTGTGGCCACTCGTTCACCACCGTCCGGGCGGTCAGTACGCCAGCCCTGTCCATGCGCATGTCGAGCGGAGCGTCCGCCATGTAGGAAAAGCCTCTGGAGGGGTCGTCCAATTGGGGGGAGGACACCCCCAAATCGAAGAGCATCCCATCCACTTGAGTAAGCCCCAGCCCATCCAGCAGGACGCCCAGATCGCCGAAATTTCCGTGGACCAGCTCCACCCGGTCCATCAGTCCCTCCAGCCGCCCGGGGGCCGCGTCCAGAGCGGCCTGATCCCGATCGATGCAGATGAGCCGCCCGGTGGTGAGCCGCGCCGCGATTTCCCGCGCGTGGCCCGCACGGCCCAAGGTGCCGTCCACATAGACTCCCTCGGGCCGGATGTTCAGGCCCTCAATACACTCGCCGAGCAAAACCGGCTTGTGGGTAAACTCCATAATTGACCTCTTTCAGTTCAACACTGTCACGCTCTGCACGCTTAGAACCCCAGGTTGGCCATGATCTCGGTCATCTTCTCCGGGGTCATCTCCTCTTCCTCCTGAGCGCGCCACTTCTCGGCGCTCCAGATCTCGGCCCGGTTGTGCACGCCGATAATGACCGCATCCTTCTCAAGGCCCGCATAGGCCCGCAGTTTCTGCGGAATGACAATGCGCCCCTGGGCGTCCGGCTCGCACTTGGCCGCGTTGGCAAACAGGGGGCGCATGAGCTTGGACTGACTCATGGGCAAAGAGGCGAACTTCTCGGTAAATATATCCCAGCTCTCCTGGGGGTAGATAGCGAGACAGGCGTCCACGCCCATGGTGAGATAGAGGGTATCCCCCAGCTCCTTGCGGAGCTGGGCGGGGATAAAGAGACGGCCCTTCGCGTCCAGGCTGTGTTCGTACGTACCGGTCGCGCTGGTCACTGCTCTCTCCCCCCACTTACTTGATCTCTTACTCTATTTTGCCCCACTTTGCCCCACTTGTGTTTTCAAGTATAATTGTTATGTAACCAAAATGCAATAG
>DATMXU010000010.1:0-9866 GCA_035562355.1 Pseudoflavonifractor sp. | reverse complement strand
GGCCTGGGGCCTCATTTAAAGTATTCCCCGACGAAATCCACGTCCTCCACGGCGAAGGTCTTTCCCCGCAGGCCGTTCAGAATCCCGGCGTCGGTGGGGAAGGCGAAGGTGAGCTTGTAGGAGTAGAGGGCCTGGCCCGAGGTGCGGCCGTATTTCCTGTTGTCCCGCTCCCGGCCGTATTTCCCGTCCCCCAGGAGGGGACAGCCCGCGTCAGCAAACTGGGCCCGGATCTGGTGGGTGCGCCCGGTGAGAAGCTGGCACTCCACCAGAGAGAGGCCGTCCTTCACCTTGAGCGTTTTATATAAGGTAGCGGCGCTCTTCCCGCCGGGAAGGGGACGGTGGTAGACCGACACCTGCTTTTTGGCCTCGTCCTTGAGCAGAAAGCCCTCCAGCTTGCCCTGGGGCGGATTCATCCGCCCCAGCACGGCCGCCAGATAGTACTTCTCGATCTCCCGGTCCCTGATTTTGTCGTTCATGATGCGCAGCGTCTCGGCGTTCTTGGCGGCGATGACGATGCCGCCGGTGTTGCGGTCGATGCGGTTGCACAGGGCAGGGGCGAAGGAGTGCTCGTCTCTGGGGTTCCACTCCCTCTTCTGGTAGAGGTAGGCCTGGATGTGGGTGATGAGGGTGTTCACCCGCTCGGTCTCGTCGGCGTGGACCACGACGCCGGGCCGCTTGTCCACCAGGAGCAGGTTTTCGTCCTCGTAGACGACGGTCAGGTGGGGCTTGAAGACGGAGAGAAAGGCATTTTCCTCTTTTGGGGTATCAAAAAACTCGTCGTTGATGTATAATTGAAGAACGTCCCCCAGCTGGAGCCGGGTATCCCGCGCGGAGCCCTTGCCGTTGAGCTTGATCCGCTTGAGCCGGATGTACTTCTGGGCCAGAGGAGCGGGGAGGAGGGGCAGGGTCTTGGCCAGCCACCGGTCCAGCCGCTGGCCCGCGTCGTTTTTCTGAATGGTGAATTCCTTCATCGGGCATCCTCCGATTATAGACTGCCGATATTGTATCACAGTTCCCGAGAAAAAAGAAGAAAGTGTTTGACATTACCCATATTTTTCGGTATAATGTCCGCTGTACCGTTGTGAGGAGAAAGCTATGCGACTGAACCTGCGTGAAATCATCCATGTGCCCGGGGCCGCCCTGCCCTTCGACTTTCAGACGGATTTTTCCGACCTGGAGTGGAACGGCGAGCACTATGCCCCCCACGGCGTCCATGTGACGGGGTGGGTGCGGAACATGGCAGGCGCTCTGGTCCTGGAGTGCGAGGCGTCCACGGTCCTGGAGCTCACCTGCGACCGCTGCCTTAAGCCCTTTACCGAGGAGAAGACCGTTCGGCTCGACACGCTGCTGGCCACCGAGCTGGCGGGGGAGGAGAGCGACGAGATCGTGCTCCTCGAAAAGGACGAGCTGCCGCTGGGCGATCTGGTTCGGGAGACCTTTATCCTTGAGATGGATACCAAGCACCTCTGCTCAGAGGAGTGCGAGGGACTTTGCGCCAAGTGCGGGGCGGACCTGAACGAGGGCCCCTGTACCTGCAAGCCCGACATCGATCCACGTTTAGCCGCGCTCGCGCAGCTGTTGGATGATAAGAAACCTGAGAATTAAATCCTGAACGGGAAGAGACCAAGGAGGTGTCACCAATGGCGGTTCCTAAGAGTAAAGTGTCCAAGCAGCGCCGGAACAAGCGTCGCAGCTCCGTGTGGAAGCTGGAGACTCCCAATGCCACGACCTGCCCCAAGTGCGGAGCGTTTCGCATGCCCCACCGGATGTGCAAGTCCTGCATGACCTATAATGGGATTGTGCTGGGCAAGCCCGAGACCGAGGCTGCGAAGTAAAACGGCATAAAAGAGAGGGAAGAGGGGGGATATACCTTCCTCTTTTTTCTTTCGTATAGACGGCGCGCTTTGCCTGCCCGCCGTTTTCCACCGATTCTAAAGGAGAAACCATGAGCCTTACCGTCATCCAATCCATCGATCCCGGCAGCCCCGCCGAGCGCGCCGGGCTGCGGGTGGGGGAGACCCTGACCCATGTGGGCGTCCACCCCATCGTGGACGTGCTGGACTACAAATACTATACCTATGACTCCCGCCTGGAGCTCACCCTGAAGGACGCCGGGGGCGGCGTACGCACCCTCCGCGTCAAAAAGAAGGACGGGGAGAATTTAGGGCTCAATTTCGAGACCTATCTCATGGACCGGGCCCGCTGCTGTGCCAACAACTGCATCTTCTGCTTTGTGGACCAGCTCCCCCAGGGGATGCGCGAGAGCCTCTACTTCAAGGACGACGACGCCCGCCTCTCCTTCCTGACGGGCAACTATATCACCCTCACCAACCTCTCGGAGCGGGAGCTGCAGCGCATCGTCGACCTGCGCATCTCCCCCCTCAACATCTCGGTCCACGCCACCAATCCGGAGCTGCGGGCCCAGATGCTGGGACACCGGAACGGCGGCGCGGGGCTGGAGCTGCTGCGGCGCTTTGCCCAGGCGGGCATCACCATGAACTGCCAGATCGTCTCCTGCCCCGGCATCAACGACGGGCCGGAGCTCCAGCGCAGTATGGAGGACCTGGCCGCCCTCCACCCGGGGGTAAACTCGGTGTCCATCGTGCCGGTGGGCCTCACCAAGCACCGGCAGGGCCTGTCCAACCTGCGCCCCTACGGGAGGGACGAGGCCGCCGCGGTGGTGGACATGGTGGAGGCGTACGGCCGCCGCTGTCAGGCCGGGCACGGCACCACCCTCTTCTGGTGCTCCGACGAATTCTACCTCAAGGCGGGCCGCGCCCTCCCCGAGGACGCCTATTACGAGGAGTACAGCCAGCTAGAGAACGGCGTGGGGATGCTCCGCCTGCTGACGACCGAGTTCCGTTCGGCCCTCTCGCTGGCTGAGGGAGCGGAGCGCGCCGTCCCCTTCTCGGCCGCCACCGGCATGGCCGCCGCGCCTTTTATCCGTTCTCTGCTTGATATGGCCGAGGCAAAGTGCCATACTATAGAGGGACGGGTCTTCCCACTGGTGAACAACTTCTTCGGGGAGACCATCGACGTGGCCGGGCTCATCACCGGCAAGGACCTTATCACCCAGCTCCGAGGCAGGGATTTGGGGGAGCGGCTTTTGATCCCCGTCAATATGCTCCGCCACGGGGAGGACGTCTTCCTGGACGACATCACCATCGCAGACGTGGAGCGGGAGCTGAAGGTCCGCGTCCGCCCCGTCAATCAGGACGGCTTTGACCTGTGCGACGCTATTTTTGAACACTGAAGCCTGTCACGCCCAGCATACCTCGCGGGCGGACCTGGGCTTTGCCCGTCGCCGCGGTCCAGGCTCCCCTGTCCAGCGGCTCTGCGTTTCTAGAAAGGAAGTGAGCTTAATATGCCAAAACCCCTGATCGCCATCGTGGGCCGCCCCAACGTGGGCAAGTCCATGCTCTTCAACAAGCTGGCGGGCGCGCGCCTCTCCATCGTGGAGGACACCCCCGGCGTCACCCGGGACCGGCTCTATGCCGAGAGCGAGTGGCGCAGCCGCAAGTTCGACATGGTGGACACCGGCGGCATCGAGCCGGGCACCGACAGCGAGATCTTGTCCTTCATGCGCGAGCAGGCCGAGATCGCCATCGACAACGCCACCGTCATCGTCTTCGTCTGCGACATCAAGACCGGCATGACGGCCTCCGACCAGGAGGTGGCCAATCTGCTCCTCCGCTCCGGCAAGCCCGTGGTGCTGGCGGTGAACAAGATGGACAGCGTGGGGCCCACCAACCCGGACATCTACGAGTTTTATAACCTGGGCCTGGGCGACCCCGTCCCGGTCTCCGCCGTCCACGGGCACGGCACCGGCGACCTGCTGGACGAGTGTTTCAAATACTTCCCCCCCGAGGAGGAGGAGGAAGAGGAGAGCGACACCGTCAAGGTGGCCGTCATCGGCAAGCCCAACGTGGGCAAATCCAGCTTGGTTAACCGCATTCTGGGGGAAGAGCGAGTGATTGTCTCCGATGTGGCGGGCACCACCCGGGACGCGGTGGACAGCTACTTTGAAAACGAGAAGGGCAAGTATATCCTCATCGACACCGCCGGCATGCGCAAGAAGTCCAAGGTGGACGACCGGATCGAGAAGTTCTCGGTGCTCAGGGCGACCATGGCCATCGAGCGCAGCGACGTCTGCCTCATCATGATCGACGCGAACGAGGGAGTCACCGACCAGGACACCAAGGTGGCGGGCCTCGCCCACGAGGCGGGCAAGGCCTGCATCATCGTGGTCAACAAGTGGGACGCCGTCGAGAAGGACGACAAGACCATGGACAAGGTGCGCCAGGACATCCGGCGCGACCTCTCCTATATGACGTACGCGCCCATCCTCTTCATCTCGGCCAAGACCGGCCAGCGGGTGGACCGGCTCTTTGAGCTCATCAACTACGTCTGCGACCAGGCCGCCCTGCGCATTACCACCGGCATGCTCAACACCGTCCTGGCCGACGCCACGGCGCGGGTCCAGCCCCCCACCGACAAGGGCAGGAGGCTGAAAATCTACTATATGACCCAGGTGGGCGTCAAGCCTCCCCATTTCGTGGTCTTCTGCAACGACGCGCAGCTCTTCCATTTCTCCTATCAGCGCTATCTTGAGAATCAGATTCGCAACACCTTCGGCCTGGAGGGGACGCCCGTCATCCTCACCGTGCGGCAGAAGAGCGACAAGGAGGGGTAAGCCATGCACGATTGGGACGTTTTCCTCGCGGGGCTGAACGGGCTGAATGTATTGGCGGTCGTCGCGGTGGCCGCTGCCGCCTATTTTCTGGGCTGCTTTAACGGCGCGGTCATCGTCTCCAAGTACATCCTCCGCGACGACGTGCGCACCCACGGCAGCGGCAACGCGGGCCTCACCAACTTCTACCGCACCTTCGGCGGCCCGCTGACCTTCGTGGTCATCCTCTGCGACGTGCTGAAGGCCGTCTTCTCGGTGCTGCTGGGCGTGTACCTGCTCCAGCTTGCCCCGATGGCGGGACTGCATCCGGCCTTTGGGAAGTACTGGGCCGGCCTCTTCTGCCTGGTGGGGCACATGTTCCCCGTCATGTTTGGCTTCAAGGGGGGCAAGGGCATCCTGTCGGGGGGGACCATCGCCTTCATGCTGGACTGGCGGCTGGCCCTGGTGTGCTGGGGGTGTTTCCTCCTCCTGGCCGTTATTACCAAGTGGGTGTCCCTGGGCTCCATTATCGCCGGGGCCGCCTTCCCGGTGATGACCTGGGCTATCTATCAGGACCTTTTGCTCACGCTGCTGGGGCTCGCCATCGGCGGCCTGATCGTCTGGAAGCACCGGGGCAATCTCCGGCGCATCCTCAAGGGCGAGGAGTCCAAATTCAGTTTCCACCGCAAAAAGGAATAACGGGAGGTTCCTACCCATGAAAATTTCCGTACTCGGCTCCGGCGCCTGGGGCACCGCTCTGGCGATGCTGCTGCTGGAAAACGGCCACGACGTCACCCTCTGGTCCTACGCGGAGGAGGAG
The DNA here is from genome assembly GCA_035562355.1 of Pseudoflavonifractor sp. GTDB lineage: Bacteria > Bacillota > Clostridia > Oscillospirales > Oscillospiraceae > Pseudoflavonifractor. The sequence goes on along the minus strand of DATMXU010000010.1, from coordinate 4,377 downwards.
TCCCGGGTCCTCCGGGAGACGGGGGAGAATCCCATGCTCAAGGGGGTGCCCCTACCCAAGGGCCTCCGCCTCACCAGCGATATGGACTGTGTCAAAGGCTGTGAAGTAGTTGTCCTTGCCACGCCCTCCTTCGCCGTGCGCGCCACCGCCCGCAAGCTGGCGGGGCTGATCGCCCCCGGCACCATCGTGGTCTCGGTCTCCAAGGGCATCGAGAAGGACACCTCTCTCACCCTCACCGAGGTCATCGGCGAGGAGCTGGGAGAAGACTGTAAAGTGGTTGCCCTTTCCGGCCCCTCCCACGCAGAGGAGGTGGGCCGGGGCGTGCCCACCACGGTGGTCTCGGCCTCCAGGGACCAGTACGCCGCCGAGCTGGTGCAGGACCTCTTCATGAACCGGCGGTTCCGGGTCTACGCCTCTGGGGACGTGGTGGGGGTGGAGCTCTCGGCCGCCCTCAAGAACGTCATCGCCCTCAGCGCCGGCGTGTGCGACGGCATGGGCTATGGCGACAACACCAAGGCCGCCCTCATGACCCGGGGCCTCACTGAGATCGCCCGCCTGGGGGAGGCCCTGGGCGGTCGGAAGGAGACCTTCGCGGGCCTTGCCGGGGTGGGGGACCTGATCGTCACCTGCACCTCCATGCACTCGCGCAACCGCCGCTGCGGCATCCTCATCGGCCAGGGCATGCCCGTGGAGCAGGCCATCAGGGAGATCGGCGCGGTGGTGGAGGGGTACTACGCCGCGGCCACCGCCAAGGCTCTGGCCGACAAGTGGGGCGTGGAGATGCCCATCACCCAGGCGGCCTACGAGGTCCTCTACGAGGGGAGAGACCCCCGCGAGGCCATTGCCGAGCTGATGACCCGCGCCAAGAAACATGAGATAGAGGAGAGCTGGCTTTGATATGGCAGAGAGGTTGATTCTCCGCGCCCCCATGGAGGGGGACGAGGCTTTGGTCTGGGCCTATCGCCAGGCGTTTCTGGATCGGGGCGAGCATGTGAACGGCAGCTGTGACCTGGGGCGCAGTGAGAGCTATCCTCTCTGGCTTGCCAAGGCCAGGGCCAGACTCCGCGCCGAGACCACGCCGCCCGAGCTGGTCCCCGCCACCACTCTCCTGGCCCTGCGCGCGCGCGACGGCGTACTGGTGGGCTTTGTCAATATCCGCCACTGTCTCAACGACTACTTTCTCAACTTCAGCGGGCACATCGGCTACAGCGTCCACCCCGGCGAGCGGCGCAAGGGCTATGCAAGCGAGATCCTCCGGCTCTCCATGCGCCGCGCCAGGGCCGAGCTGGATCTCGGCCGGGTCCTGGTGACCTGCGACAAATCCAACGAGGCCTCCCGCCGCACCATCCTCTCCCAGGGCGGCGTTCTGGAGGACGAGCGCGGCTGCGACGGCATGCTGATCCAGCGGTACTGGATCGATACCTGACAGAAAAAGCCGGCGAACGAGTTCGCCGGCCCAGAGTGAAATGAATCCGGCTTGCATGTGCAAGCCGGATTCGCTTTGCCTTAGGATCAATCATGTTGTATAATTGAAGTCGATTGTTAAGCCGTGAAACAGAAAATAAATCAGCGCGGGACGCTTATGAAAAATGGGAGGGGGAAGAGATCGTGACGGACAAAAAAATCACAGTACAATTTACGGTCCTGACATTTTGCATAGCCTATCTTGTGTCGGGGGCTCTGATTGTACTTGGGCGGTACGGATATTCGGTTCATAATTGGGTTTACTCGCTACAGCAGTTCGGGATGAACATTCCTTTTGCAATCTATATTTTATCGCCCGCTATCGCGTCCTATATCGTTTTGAAGAAGAACAACAAAATAGCGGGTTTCAAGGAATGGCTGAAAACTGTTTTTTACGCCAAAAACAGCATATCTCTCTATTTATTCGTTGCTGCAGGGCTTGTGCTGTATTTTTCGGTGCATCTTATAATTTCGGGCGGCGCGGAAATGGGGCTGCCATTTTATACGTTCTTCCTTGCCCTGCCCGGTAATCTTATCATCGGCGGCCTGGAGGAAGCGGGCTGGATGTACATATTGCAGCCCGAGCTTGACAAAAAATACGGCTTTGTGTTATCTTCTGTCTTTACCGGGGCCATTTGGACTTTATGGCATATCCCTCTCTTCTTCATTCCGGGGACGAATCACGGCGAGGGACTCATCAACTTTTGGATGTTTGCGGTTCAGCTCATCGCCTTTCGGTTTTTCAACGGGGCAATCTATAAGATATCAGGGAAAGGACGTGTGTTTATGTGCGTCTTATTCCACACCATGTTCAATGCGGCATCCCCCATCTTTGGCACCATGACTATGACCTGGGCGGGAACCATTGCCGCGAATGCCGCGATTGTTCTCGTTTCAATCGTAACCGTTGCGATGTACGGCAAAAGGAGCGGGCGAATAGATAAGCGTCTATAGAAAGGAACCCTCGGTTTTCACTGATGAAAACCGAGGGTTTCAGACTGTCAAAAACCCCTTGGACCGAAAGTCTCGGAGGGAGGGATAGTGTGAAAGGGAACCGTCAGGGTTCCCTTTCGCGTGCAAGAAAACCACTTTTTGAAACTTCTTACGGTGTTTCAAAAAGTGTAACAGACTGTCAAAGAAGTCCCGCGGGACTTCTTTGACAGTCTGTTACACCCCAGAGGGTGTCTTTCCGACCGGAATGGGAGGATAAAATTTAAAGGTTTTCTATAAACTGTACCCGAAAGCCGTCGGGATCGGAGACATAAAAAAAGCGCACGTGCGGGTTTGGCTGTATGATATCGCTGATAACGGGAATTTCGCTGCCCTTAATGCTGGCAAATTTCTCGGGGACGGTCTCCACCCGAAAGCCGATAGAAACGCCGGTGCCGATTACTGCGTCCGGCTGTTTCTTATTGCAGATGAGCTCAACTTTTGTTTCCCCGGCGCCCAAAAAGGCGATCTCGGTGTCTGGTCCCGCCTGATAGCGGCTGTCAATGGGCAGCCCTACAACTTCGGTATAAAAACGTATCGATGCATCCAGATCTCTGACGGTCAGCGTAACATGGCAAAAACTCATGACTGATCCCTCCTGTTTTTTTGTTGCCGACTGATGCGGCGTTGCTCCTTATCCATGAATTATATAACACCATTATACCTGTGGCTGTCAAGTTATAGCCTATGGCCAAACCCTTGATGCCGGGCAGATTCATTCTGCCCGAGCAGATAAAATAACCCGGGAACCCCGAAGGGTGTCTCTTTTGAAGTATTGCAACGATATAGATGCCATAGACTTTCAGGTTTCGGAGGGAGGGATAGTGTGAAAGGCTGCTCCGCAGAGCGTTTCGGAGCGCAACCGAGCGGAGCGAGGCACTTAGCGCGGAGATGGACCGTCAGGGTCCCCTTTCGCGTGGAGCGCAGTGGAGAATCCGCCCGCAGGCGACGCCGCCGGAGAAGAGACACCCATAGGGTGTCTCTTCTTTTTTGGTACGGTCGACAGGACTTGAACGTTTGAATTACAAGGAAGATTTGGCTTTCTATGTCCCTTTGACACGTGGCAGGAGTATTTAACAACTTAATGTTGTATTTGCGGGTGAATCATGCTAAACTAAAAGAGTCCTATTATACTTGAAAATAACAGTGAGGAGGACATACCATGGATATATCCCCAAAGCCCATGAATCAGCAAGGTGAGCATAACGACGATGAAATGTACCAGGATCTTACGACCGCCATCTGTTCTCCCGAGTTTGCCAATGGATGCACGGACGTAGAACCGGACGAACCCGAAAAGTAGTCTAATTATGCCGGACATCAAACAGCCCGCAAGCCGTTACAGCTTGCGGGCTGTCTTTCTTTTTGAAGTATTGCAACGGTATAGATGCCACCAGAAGGTCCCGCCGCAAGTGCGGCGTCCCAAGCGTTTTGGGCCATCGGACCAAAACCTTGATGCCGGGGCAATTTACTTGCCCCGAGCAGATAAAGTAACCGGGTGGAGGCGGCAAAGCTGCTGGAACCTAAAAAGAGAGACACCCAAAGGGTGTCTCTCTTTTTGGTGCGGATGGCGGGACTCGAACCCGCATGAAAAACCTTAAAGCGACTGCACTGCAATGGTCATATTGCGTTATTAGCATTTTCGTTAGCGTTTTGTATTGGTTGCCATCCCGACCTATCCATATTCGAGCTACAAAGCATGGTATGAGCGAAAACAGCATGAGCATGAGCAGGCCGCCCAAACTGGGGGAGGGTGATGAAAATAGAAAGCCGCCCCTAAATGAGGGCGGCACGAGCAGCCGTTCTGGGTCAAAAAATCATGGCAAGGAAAGAGGGCGCTAAGATTCCAATACCACCAAAAAAGCATAGAAAGCCGATGACAACCTGCGGCTCAAAGCGCTCTTGGAGCGGCATCCGCACTGG
>DATMXU010000009.1:0-7239 GCA_035562355.1 Pseudoflavonifractor sp. | reverse complement strand
GGTATAGAAAGGATGTTTCTTCATGACATTGTGCACCTGCAACTTTTTTTCCAAGGTACTCAAAAATCACGTCTCCGTCAATGTGCTTATCCCCTCGCTGCCCGATAACGAGTGCCTTCACGCAGACTATGACGACATCTACCCGGCGAACCGGCAATACAAGACGCTGTACCTCCTCCATGGCGCGCTGGACGATTATTCCTGCTGGCTGCGCCATACCGCCATTGAGCGCTACGCGGAGGAGAAAGGAATCGCCGTTGTAATGCCCTCCGGCCAGAATGGTTTTTACTCCAATGCCAGGGCCGGCCTTGACTATTTTGACTTCGTCACTGAAGAGCTCCCCCGTTTCGTACAGGGGACGTTTCATCTCTCGGGTGCCCGGGAGGACAACTTTATCGCGGGACCGTCCATGGGGGGCTACGGCGCAGCCAAATGCGCCCTTTCCCGCCCTGATCTGTTTGCGGCCTTTGCCGACCTATCCGGCGCGGTGGACCCCGGCGTTCTGGAGCCTCGCATGAAAGCCATGGGCTTCGACTTCTTCCGGTATGATCTCATTTTCGGCGGCGCGGATCAGGTAGCGGGAACGAAGGACGACCTGTACCAGCTGGCCCGCGCTATGAAAGACGTCCAAATAAAACCCGCGGCATGGGTGTTCTGCGGACTGGAGGACACGGCAAACTACGACATGAACCGGCGCTTTTATGATACTCTGACCGCGGCGGGTGTTCAGGCTGTTTTCCAGGACGGGCACGGTGGCCATGACTGGGCCTACTGGGATGCCTGTATTAAGACATTCCTGAAGGAATTAGCGATTTAGGCAACGAAAAGAGCGCGTTCCAGGCACCGGAGCCTGGAACGCGCTCTCTTTTTAAATAAGGTGCAGCTCTTCCTCCGGCTTTTCCTCCAGCGCGTGGAGGGAATTGTCGATATGCATACGGGCGTAAATGCCCGCAAGCTCAGCGTTTCTGTTCTCAATGCAGTTGAGAATCATGCCGTGGTACTGGATGGCATGCTCAGGGCCGACGTTGCTGTAAAGCGCACTTTGATGCTCACGCAGGAGGTCGGTAAGCAGGTCGGAGATTTGCGCGATAATAGGGTTGCGCGTCCCCTTGGCAATCAAGTCATGGAACTCGTTGTCAAGATAACGAAAGCGCTCATGGTCGGAGGAAGATTTGCACATCTCCCCATAATTGGCCTGAAGTGCCACAATATCCTCAGGGGTACATTTCTGGATAAAAAGCTCTGTGTTATACGAGTCAAACATTCTTCGAAACTCGAGCACCGTCTTCATGGTACGGCGGTTAACGGGGTAGTAAAGCAGCCCGCTGAGCGAGGTCTGCTCAAATTCCTCCACATAAGTCCCTGATCCCTGGAGCTTGCGCAGAACCCGCAGGGCGCTCAGTTTCTCAATGGCCTGCCGGACGGCGGAGCGGCTTACGCCAATCTCCTGGCAGAGCTGGGGCTCAGTAGCAATTTTTGTGCCGGGTGCCCACTGCCGTGTTTTTATCTTTTGTGTAATGTATTCAAACACTTGATTGCTTGCCTGTGTGCTGTAAGGCATGTCGGGTCGTCCTCCCTCAATCACACGTTTTTGTGGTTCTTATATTACCATTTTTAGTCTGTCATTGCAAGAACAAGGCGGGGATAACCCCGCCTTGTTCTTGCAATGGTTACTTTTCTTATTCCAGAGCAGCCTTCAACGCCTTGCCGCGCTTAAGGCGGTTTCCTCTCCTTTTGACGGAGGAGGAATACGCCGCCAAACCAATCAGCGTTGCGATATAGGGCATGGCCTGCACCGCTTCGGCCGGTACGTTGAGCGTCTGGAGCACGTTGGAGAGCGCGTTGGCTACGCCGAAGGCCAGTGCGGCCAGGAACGTCGGCAGGGGCGCCGCGCCGCCCAGATTCTGCGCGGCAATACCCATGAAACCGCGTCCGGCCACCATATCGCGGGCAAACCAGGAAAGATAGCCCATAGACATATAGATGCCGCCCAGAGAAGCAATCACACCGCTAATGATAAGCGTGGTAAATTTAGTTTTTACCACGTTGATGCCCACGCTGGCCGCGGCGTTGGGGTTTTCTCCCACGGTACGGATGCGAAGGCCCAGAGCGGTCTTAAACACCAATACCCATACCACAATCACGCACAGGAAACTCAGGTAGGTCAGCACATTGTGGCCGGACAAAACGGTTCCCAGGACAGGAATGTCTTTAATAAAGGGAATGGCAACATTGGGAAAGGTCAGGCTGGGGAGGGAGGTGGAGAGGCCCTTGTCGTTTACAAGCACATAGAGCATAAACACCGTGCCGCCCGAGGCAAAGGTATTGAGCGCGATGCCGGTCAGGACCACGTTGGCGTTTAAAACCAAGTTAAAGTAGCCCAAAAGCAGCATGATGGCCACGCCGCCGGCAAGTCCCGCCAGCAGACCCACGAACAGATTCTGCGAGTAAGCACTGCCCACCACGCCGCAGAAGGCGGCGGTGAGCATGCAGCCCTCAAACGCGATGTGCAGGCAGCCGCCCCGGTTGCACACCAGAGCCGCCAGTGCGGCAAAGAGGAGGGGCGTGGTTACGCGGATCACCGAGAAGAGGAAGTCGGGAGAAAAAATCGCGGCAAACAGATTATTCATGCTGCAATCTCTCCTTTCGCGGCAAGCTGTTTCTCAGCGGCCTCCACCAGCTTTTTGTGCTTGAGCTTGTGAAGGAAACGCTCCGCCACCACAAGCATAATGATGATTGCCTGAATGATGTTGACAAGCTCAATGGGAATATCGTTGGTGCGGGCCATGACATCCGCGCCAACGCGGACATAGGCGAGGAACAGGGCGGCGAAAGGCACCAGCTTGGGGTTATATCCCGCGATGATACCCACCAGAATGCCGTCAAAGCCATGGTTGGTAAGGCCCTGATACTGAAAGCGCTTATACATGCCCAGCACCTCCACCGCGCCGCCGATACCGGCAATCGCGCCGCCCAGAAGCTGGGCGTTCATGAGGATACGCTTGACCGGCATGCCGGAGTAGGTGGCAAAATCCATATTCTTGCCCACAATGCGTATCTCGTAGCCCCGCTTGCTGCGGTAAAGGTAGAAGTAGCCCAGCACCACCACAACTATGCCGATCAGAATACCGGCATGGATGCTCGTGCCCTCCAGCAGACGGGGAAGCTTGGAAGTGTCAGGAAATTTGTAGGAGGCAAGATAGCCTGCCGACGGGTCGCGGAGGATGTGGTTAATCACGCCCAAGCCAAAATAAAGGCACACATAGTTGACCATCAGACTGCTGACCACGGGCTTTGAGTCGAATTTCACATAGAGCGTGGCGGGGATACCGCAGGCGATTGCGCCAAAAACGCCGCCAGCCAGAAGAGCTGCCACAATATGAATGACCGGAGGCAGATTGAGCACGGTGGCCACAATGGTGGCACCCACAGCACCCACGAAGAAACCGCCCTCAACCGACATATTGGTCTGGTTAGCGGAGAAGATAAGGCAGACTGCCACGCCTGTGAAGAGCAGGGGCGTCATCATCTCCACGATGTTGCCCATACGGCGCATGGTGGAGATGGGGCCGATAATAAAGCTGTGCAGTGCGCTCAGCGGGTCGTCCGTGATAAGAAGAATAATGATAAAAGCGATACCCAGAGCGATGGCAACCGCCAGCAGCATACGCAGGACGCCAAACTCTTTTTCAATCTCCTTGGGAGATTTGAGCTTTTTTCTGTTCTCAGTCATCGTACGCCACGCTCCTAATCTCTTCCGGCGTCATTTTCTTAATGCCGAGCATGTATTCGCCCAGCTCGTCCTCAGATACAGACTGCGCGTCCTTAAACCAGGCCGCAATCTGGCCGTCGCTCATCACAAGAAGGCTGTCGCTCACCTCCATAACCTCGTTGAGGTCGGCACTGATGAGCAGTACGCCCGCGCCCTTGTCGCGAAGCTCCACCAGTTTCTTCCGAATAAAGTCGGACGCACCGACGTCAATGCCGCGGGTGGGCTGGTTGGCGATGATCAACGTGGAGTCCGAGGTAAATTCTCTCGCGGCCACCACCTTCTGCATATTTCCGCCCGACAGCATGCGAATGGGCTGATCCTTGCCGTCGCATTTGACATTAAAGGCCTGAATCAGCTCATCGGCCAGGACATCCACTTTCTTTCTGTCCATCAGGATGCCCTTCTGGAAGTCGGGCTTATAATAGCGGTCGGAGACGATGTTTTCCGAAATCGCGCCGTCGCCCACGATTCCATAGGTCATTCGATCCTCGGAGATGTGGGCCACACCCGCCTCGCGGATCTGGCGGATGCTGTGCTTGCGCACGTCCATGGCCACAGTCCCTACCGTCACATCACCTTCAAAGTTTTTGTCCATACCGGCCACAATTTCGCTAAGCTCCTTTTGACCGTTGCCCTCCACGCCGGCAATGCCGATGATCTCGCCCTGGCGGACTCGGAAACTCACTCCGTCAAGCACCCGCTTGGTGCCGCTGGTGCCCATCTTGGACACACTCCGCACGTCCAGCACCGTTTCGCCGGGCTTGGGCGCGTCCTTGTCGATCTTCAGCACAATATCGCGGCCGACCATCATACGTGAAATATCCTGCTCAGTGACGTTCTTAATCTCCTCCACGCCGATGGTGCGGCCTGCGCGCATCACGGTGACACGGTCGCACAGGTCGGTAACTTCCTGCAGCTTGTGGGAGATGAAGATTACGGTATAGCCCTCTTTTTTGAGATCTTTAAGCTCTACAAAGAGTTCCTTGGTCTCCTGAGGGGTAAGGACGGCGGTAGGCTCGTCCAAAATAAGGATACGCGCGCCGCGCACGAGGGCTTTGAGAATCTCTACCTTCTGCTTTTGTCCGACGGACAAATCCTCAATTTTTGCCAGCGGCTCTACCAGGAAATTATACTTTTTGGCGGCCTCGGCGGTAATACGGACGGCCTCATCCATATGAAAGAGTCCGTTCTTTTTCGGCTCCATGCCAATGACAAGGTTTTCCGCCACGGTGAGTGAGGGCACGAGCATAAAGTGCTGATACACCATGCCGATTCCATACTGAATCGCCACGGTGGGGTTTTCGATGTGAACCTCCTCCCCCTTGAGCAGGATACGCCCACCCTCCGGCTTCTCAACGCCGAACAAAACCTTCATAAGCGTACTTTTGCCCGCGCCGTTTTCGCCCACAAGCGCGTGAATTTCGCCCTCATTTACATGGAGGTTCACGTCCTTATTTGCCACAAAGCCATTTGAGTAGATTTTGGTAATGCCCTCCATCGCCAGGATATTTTTCATCATAAACGATCACCTCCATTGTTCACTTTCCACGTTTTAAGCTGCCCTGCGGCAGCCAAAATAGCTGCCGCAGGGCCGCGGGTTGTTCCTTTTAGGGGCGCACGGAGTCACGGATGCTGTTGAGCGTATCGTTATCCATGCCTACTGCGGTCTGAACCTTAGTTTCGCCGCTGGCAACAGCCTCCTCAAGCTCCTTGATCTTAAGAATCTGGTCCTCGGTGAACACGGCGCGGAAATACTTGTTGTCGGCAGCACCAACGGAGCCCTTGGCAAGACCGGCAGTCTCGTAGGCGCCCCAGGGCAGAGTACCCTTCATGGCGGACTCAAGCACGTTGTAGACAGTGTTGTCAACCATCTTCATCATAGAGGTAACAATGTGTTCGCTCAGGGCAGGGTCGCTGTCCTCCAGAACGGTGGCCTGGTCGGCGTCCACGCCGATGGCATAGACATTCTTCTCCTTGCAGCCCTCGAGCGCGCCGAGTCCCGCGCCGCCCGCAACCGTAAACACGACATCTGCGCCCTGGTTAATCTGGGCAATGGCCATCTCCTTGGCCTTGGCAGTATCTTTAAAGTCACCGACGTAGGAGATAAGAACCTTAACCTCAGGGTCAACTGCCTGCGCGCCCTGAATGTAGCCCACGAGGAAGTCGTTGATAGCGGTGTTCTCGCCACCGGCGACGAACCCGATGACCTTGTCGGGGTTGGCGAGAGGTGCGTCGGAGGTCGTCAGCATGGCAGCTGCCGCGCCCACGACGAAGGAGCCCTCGTTCTGCAGATGCTCCATGCTGTACAGGTTGGGGAGTTTCAGATCGTCCTTGGCATCATAGAGGATGAACTTCTTGTCAGGGAACTCCTCGGCCACGGTCTGCATGGACTCAAGAATGTTGTAGGTGCCGCCGATGATGATATCCCACTCATCACTCTCAGCGAACTCGGTCATGGTAGGGATCTGCTTGGTGGCATCGCCGTTTAGCTCCACCACCTTGGTGCGGAAACCATACTCCTTAGCCGCGCGCAGAAGACCTGCATTGGACAGGTCACAGAAGGACTTGTCGCCCAGATTGGTGTTTACGATCATGACCACACCCACGTCGGCGGGGTCTTTGCCGAGCCCTGTGGGATTGCCGCTGGGAGCCGTACTGGCAGTCGGGGCAGGAGCGGGTGTGCCGCTGGGGGGGGTGGTGTTTCCGTTGGAGGGGGTGCCGCAGCCGGAGAGAATGCCGAGGGTCAGCGCGAGGGAAAGAGCAAGTGCAGTAAGCTTTTTCATTTCCGTGGTCCTCCTTATATTGTGTTGGGTCTTGGTTTCCTTATATCAATCCCGCGGTTGCAGGGAATGAACAAAAAAGTGGGGGGGGTTACGCCACCGCGCGGCGGCGCAGGAGCGGCGTAAAGAACTGGACGGACACCTGAAGAACCGGGCCGGTAAGAAGCATGGCGATGACCGTCCCGATGCCCCAGGTGGCGGAGAGGAGAATGCCTCCCGCCACGAGGATAATATCCTGAATGACCTTTGCCTTGGTATAGGAAAACTTCTTTCTATCGCACAGCAGCTTGACCAGGCCCTCCAGCGCGCCGAATCCCCGGTCTACCGCCACATAAAGTCCCAGACCGATGCCCATCATGGCTGTTCCTGCCACGGTGCAAAGCACCCGGAGCGTAATGGGCCATTCGCGAATCAGAAGATCACTCAGCAGCGGCGTAAATAAGTTTACCCAAAGCCCGATGGTAAAGACACACAGTACCGTGCCTACATTGATGTAATTGCGCGCTAAGAAGAATAATACCACGAGCAGCAGCATATTGGCTACCGTATTGGCCGTTCCGTAAGAGATGTGAAGCACATTGTGCAGTCCGTCACAAAAGGTTGCCATAGGGCTGCTCCCCAATTCTGCGGCATAAAAAATGGCTGTCCCGAAGGATGAAATCATCAGACCAAAAGAGATAATAACGA
>DATMXU010000008.1:0-3249 GCA_035562355.1 Pseudoflavonifractor sp. | reverse complement strand
CCTCAGAGGGGGCGGGAGAGATGGTCTCCACAGGCAGGGGAGGCTCGCTCTCCTCGGGTGCGGAGGAGGGGCTCTCCTCGGGTTCGGGCTCCGGGACGGGAGTGGCGCTCTCCCCCGTCCGCTCCGCGTCGTCCTTCAGGTCCGGGGACTCTATCAAAAAGAAGGAACTGGGAAGATTGGTGATCTCGCCGGGACCAACCACATAGTTATTGCCGCTGTGGGTAAAGGACATGGTGGAGGTAGGCGTGGTCAGCCTCTCCACCAATTTGGCCAGGGCGGTCAATTGGTCCTCATTGGAGATTTGATAGGCCTTGTCCGCCGTGGAGCCGTCATAGCTCGTGCTGAGCAGCCAGCTATAGTCGTCCCCGCCGGAGCCCGCCGCCCGGGCTTTCCCTCTCAGGGAGAAGGGGTTGAGAGGGGCCAGGCTCACCATGCCGATGAGCAGGGCGAGGCTGGTGGCTATGGCCACCAGCCTGTATCCCAGCTCCCGCCGCAGGGCGGAGGGGGCCACGCGGCTGGGTATGCGGGGAGTGAGGAGCCGCCGGGGCCGGTATAGAAGGGCATGGAGGAGGCTGGCGCTGCGCCGGTATCGCTTGTCTCTGCGCAGCCGGGTCAGCAGCGTTTCCTCCGGGAGGCGGGCGGGGGGCGTGTCGGGGAGAAGGTGTGCCCCGCCTTTCTCTTTGCTCCCTTTCATCTGCCCGCCTCCTTTCAAATTTATTTATACAAAGGGGAATGAAATTAAAGCCCTGCCCGGGAGGTGAGCTTGACGGTGACGCTGTACCCGCTGCGCACCGCGTCGGTCAGAGCGGGCTCCGCCTCCGCGTCTGTCCAGAAGAAGAGGACGATGCTCCGCCGCTCCCCCGGCTCCAGGCGGATGGGACTGCCGTCACGTGTGTGGAGGGCCAGAGCAGTTTCCCCATGGGGCGCCTCAGTCCAGCCGGGCTGGGCCAGCAGGGCGGCCAGCCCCGACCCGGCCGGGTCCTCGTCTCCCTGGTAGCTGTAAAAAGAGCAGTGCAGACCGGGGTTGGCCTCTCCATCGTCCCCCGTCCGGGTGCCATAGACCGAGGCCGTCACATCTACCGGCTCCGTCCCCTCGTTGTAGACCGTGGTGGAGCACCGGATGACATTTTCGTCAAAATCTGCCGCACCCGGGACGGTGGATGCGGGGATGGGGAAACTGTCCACCAGAAATCCCCCGCTGCGCACCGGGCTGACACGGACCTCGCCCAACTCCAGGCGGCGCTCCCGCCACTGGGGCGCGCCTGTCCGGTTGGGGCCGTTCACCGAACTGCTCCCCATTAAAAGGTAAAGTAGAAAGAAAAAGACGGCCAGCAGAAGAAACAGAAACCGGGTCAGCCGGCGGTAGTTTTTCTGACTCATTGGGAGGCACCTCCTCTGCCCAGCATCAGGCTGATCTGGCCGAGGAGGGGCAGCTTATATACCACCCGGCCCAGAAGGGCGCGCTCCTCCACGCTCTGGGCGTCCAGATAGGCCGAGGCGTCGGCCTTGGTGCGCAGGCTGCGCTCCAGGGGATCTATCTCATAGACCCGGTGGGTGAGAAGGCCACCCTCGGTTTCAAAGATGATGATCTCGCCGCCGTGGAGCTCGTCAAAGTCTATCCTCCCGGCAAAGACCAGATCCCCCCGGCGCAGGATGGGGGACATACTGTCCGACGAGATGGCATAGGCCGTGAGGCCCATCACGCGGGGGACCGCCGCCACCACGAGGATAAGCAGGGCCAGCGCGCCGCAGAGGAAGAGGACCGCGACGTCCGCCGCGCCCAGGGGCCGCCGTTTACTGTTTTCGGTCATGGCGCGCCTCCTCCAGTTCCTCTTGGGCCCGACGGACCTCTTCCTTTCCCAGGCGCACCAGTTGGAGCAGGGAGCGCGCCGCCACAGCCAGCAGCGGGATGAGGATCACCAGGAAAAAGACATAGGGTCTGCGCAGGAAGGACACCACGATCCCCAGGGCCAGGGAGTGGAAGAACACCCTGCCCACCAGCCGGTCGGCAGGGACGAGAGAGGTGTCCTCCAGGGCGTTTGCATCGCCCCGGGTGCGGAAGGCTGCTGCGCCGTCCTGCGCGGTGATACCCACCACGCGGTGAGTGTTCACTACCCCGTTATACCCGGCGATGTCGGTGTAAAAGGTGATGACGTCCCCCACCTTGATCTGCTGCGGCGGGGTGAGGCGGACCAGAATAAGGCTGTTCTCCGGCAGCGCGGGGGCCATGCTCCCGGTGAGCACCGTCAGCATGGACAGGCCGAAGAGGGCGGGCACCTTCCCCTTGGGGGTGGTGATGGCCGTCCACCCCGCCAGCAGGGAGACCAAAATGGCAGCCGCGCACAGGGTGTTGACGGCGGCCCCCAGAAGTTTTTTTGCCATGCTCAGCCCTCCTTATCGCCGCCCAGGCCCAGGGCAAAGGAGATGGAGCCGGGCAGGGCGCCGGTATGGACGTCTCTGCTGTCCACACCGTTCTGGAGGTAGACCGGATCGCAGTAGACGGCCAGGATGTAGGCACTGGACGGCTCCATGCCGTCGGGGAGCCTGGCCTCCTGCCCGGCCAGAAAGAGGGCCGCGTCCAGGGGCTCGCCGTCCCCGCTCCGGGTCAGGGAGAGGGAGACGTTTTCGCTCTTGGGGGGCGTGGCCGCTAGGTCTATGGCGGTGGGAATGAGATAGAGCCCCACGCACTGGGCCAGGGAGGGCGTTTCCGCGCCAGACTCCTCTGTGACCGTCACATCCCGCAGCTCGGGCGTGAAGGGGCTGCCCGAGGCCAGCAGATAGAACTCGCACTGGCCTGGCACCATGTTCTCCACCGTGATGCGGGAGTCCAGCAGCGGCTCCTCTTCGCCCCAGGCGATGGAAGAATAGCTTAATTTGGCGTGGGCTTTGTCGTATACGCGGCCCTCCAAGGCGGTTGCCCTGTGGAGACCCACGCCGGGGCCGATGCTCTGGGCCGCGAAACTCAGCTCGGACAGGCCCACCGTGCGGGAGGAGATAAACCAGGCGACCGTCAGCATAATAAGCACAAGGAGGGGAGCCACGACCATAAGAATGTGGCTCAAGAGTTTTTTTCGCTCACGTTCCAAGGTACATGGCTCCTCTCCAAAGGGGGTAGGATTATGGTTGATCAAGGCCCCTGCGCCGCCTGATCCATTGGGCCAGGCGGTTGATGGGCCGGGGTGCGGGCTCCGGGACAGGCCCAGGATCGGGGATGGACTCGGGCTCCGGGGCTGAGGCGAGGTCCTCCGT
>DATMXU010000007.1:0-12574 GCA_035562355.1 Pseudoflavonifractor sp. | reverse complement strand
GCGCCTGCACCGCCTGCGCCACTTCGGCGAGCCGCGTGGGGATATCGATGTGCTGGGGGCAGCGGGGCAGGCAGGCCCCGCAGACAACGCAGCGGGTAGGCTGGCGCGCCTGCCCCAGATAGCCATAGGAGTTGAGAAACGGGGCTGCCCTCTCGTCCAGCTTATACTGATTATATATGGAGAAGGTCCTGGGGATATCCACTCCGGCGGGACAGTCCATGCAGTACCGGCACCCGGTACAGGGGATGGTACCCGCCGCCAGATAGGCGGACAGGGCCTCCTGGAGAACGGCCCGCTCGGCATCCGACACGGGGGTAAAGGAAGTCGTGGTAGCGAGATTGTCCTCTACCTGAGCCATGTCGCTCATACCGGAGAGGACGGTCATCACCCCTGGCAGAGAGGCGGCGTACCGGATGGCCCAGGACGCGGCGCTGGCCTCAGGCCTTGCGGCGCGGAGGATGGCCGTAGCCCTGTCTGAGAGCTTGGCCAGTGCCCCGCCCCGCACCGGCTCCATGACAACGACGGGAATCCCTCGCCCGGAGAGCAGCTCGTACTGTTTTTTCGCGTCCTGGAGGGTCCAGTCCAGATAATTGAGCTGGAGCTGTGCAAAGTCCCACGAATGTCCGTCCAGAATCCGCTCCAGCATGTCGGGCGTGTCGTGGAAGGAGAAACCCAGATGCCGAATCTTTCCCTCCGCCTTTTTGCGTGCCAGCACCTCATAGCCCTGGGCCGCCTCAAAGGCGGCGTAGTTCTCCTCGTCCAGCGCATGGGCGAGGTAAAAGTCAAAATAATCGACCCCGCACCGCTCCAGCTGCTCCTCAAAGATGCGCTGCGCGTCCTCCGGGGTCTTCACCAGCCAGCAGGGCAGCTTGTCGGCCAAAAGATAGCGCTCTCTGGGGTGGCGGGTGAGGACGCTCCCTATGAATGCCTCCGACTTCCCCTCGTGGTAGGGGTAGGCGGTGTCGAAGTAATTGACCCCCGCCTCCAGCGCCCGCTCCAGCAGCGCGGCTGCGGCGTCAACGTCGATGGCCCCGTCCGGGAGAGTGGGGAAACGCATCCCGCCAAACCCAAGAAGGGAGACCTCCGCCCCGATACCGGGGAAATTTCTCTTTTCCATACACTCAGCTCCTATTGCTCATAAAGATCGTGCGATATTGCGCTCATAATAGCGGCACCCGGCCTTTATATCGGGTTTTAAAACAAGCGTCCTAAACCAGAAGTTTCCTCTGTTTATGTCAGTTCCGAAAAAGCGAATTTTTTGACCCAGCGGATTCTGCTGTAATGCGACGTCAATGCCAAGGCCTTCAGGGACCCCTGTCTCTATCTCTGTTCCGGTCCCACTGTAAATTTTTGAGCGTCCGTTCAGCCTAAATCCGGCATTCATCATCATTTTTCCTGTTTTGCCGAGCATGAAATCCAGTTTACCTACGCTGTTTACATAGACCACGGGCACGTCAAACGCGCGCGAATAGGCATTGCAGAAAAAATCGTTCGCCCTTATCTCGTCTTCTGGTTTTTCGGGATCGGCCGGTGACCCGTGTGGGAATAGGATCAGCGAAATTGCCCGAGCGCTTATGCTGTCGTACAGATGCTTTCTTCTCGCGTCGTAGCAGATCCCAACCGCAACGTCTCCAAAGGGGGCGGAGATGATAGGACTGAACGCTCCTCTTTTGAAAATGTAGGACTCTCCCTCGCTTTTTCTCACGATACCGTAAACCCTGGTTTTATCCGCCAATAAATAGGAATTGTAGAAATCCGCGCCCCGCTTTTCCAGATACCCAACGGCGAGAAAGGTGTTGTATTTCTCCGCCATCTCCATCGCCCAGGAAGAGGTGTCAAGGCTGTCTGCGTCGGCATATGGCCAAATCTCAGTACTTCCCATGTAGCTGCACATGGCAAGCTCCGGCAGAGCGATCAAGTCGGGGCGGGGCAATTTTGCAATGAGGGACTCTATGTATGTTTTGCGGTTTTCAATGCCCTTGAGCTCGTTGTCTAGTTCCAAGCAAAATATTCTCATACCGCCCCTCCCCAAAGGGTCTTTCCGCGTCCGCCCGGCGTATGATGTAAGATTGCCGCATACCGTTCCGGCAAGAAGACTATACCATAAACCGGCCCGCGTTTCCATAAAAATCCCTCGCCGGGCGAGGCCGACAATTTTCGGCTCCACCCTGGGCAGACGGCCATATACTAAAATGGGAGGGGAGCATATGACTATCACTGAACACATCCTGACCAAAAACGACTGCTGGAAGGAGGGGCGCACCATTACCCCCTCGGGGGTCATGGTTCACTCGCCGGGGGTGGCGCAGCCTAACGTGGACGTGTTTCTGAATACCTGGAACGTCCCCGGCTACGCCGCCTGCGTCCATGCCTTCGTTACGAAAGACGGCGCGGTGCAGACCCTGCCGTGGAACTGGCGGGGCTGGCACGCGGGATCCGCGGCGGCGGGGAAGGTGTCCGCCAACAATACCCACATCGGCTTTGAAATTCTGGAGCCTGCCGGCCACACGTACGACGGCAGCGTCATGGTGGGATACGACAGCGCCAAGAACGCCGCCTATTTCGCCGCTGTCTATCGCAATGCGGTGGAGCTGACAGCCCAGCTCTGTAAAAAATACGAGCTGGATCCGCTGGCTCCTGGCGTCGTTATCTGCCACGCGGAGGGCTACGCCCTGGGCGTCGCCAGCAACCATGCCGACGTGAACCACTGGTTTCCCAAGCACGACAAGAGCATGGATCTATTCCGCGCCGACGTGAAAAGCGCGATGGAGGGAGGGGAAGAGGAGATGACGCAGCAGCAGTTCGAGGCCATGCTGGCCGCCTGGCAGCAGACCCAGGCCGCGGCCCCGGTGAGCGCCTGGGCGAAGGAGGCCTGGGAGCAGGCGGTAGCCAAGGGAATCTTCGACGGCACTCAGCCCAGGGGGCCCTTGACCCGGGAGCAGGCGGCCCTGGTCTTCAGCCGCCTGGGCCTTTTAGACTGAGACGGAGACAGCAGTGAAAAAAGAGACTGGCCTTTTGGCCAGTCTCTTTTGCTCTGAAAATTTAATCTTTTACAGAGGGCGAACGTTGACAGCGCGCAGCTTGCCGGCGTCCTTGGGATCGGGCTCGGTCTCATAGGAGACCTTCTGGCCCTCGGCGAGAGTCTTGAAACCATCGGTCTGGATGGCGGAGAAGTGGACGAACACGTCGTCGCCGCCCTCGTCGTTAGAGATGAAACCAAAGCCCTTAGTCTCGTTGAACCATTTGACAGTACCCTGCATTTATCGGTACCTCCTAAAAATTTTTGCTCCTAAATACAAAAAGCCCACAACCTTGTATGTCATCAAACGAACGGACGATGACTTACAAAACTGTGAGTCTGGGTCGTACATTAGAAGAGCATAGGTATCATAACACAATAGAGTACAAAAAGTCAATACCCCAGTCCGGTGAAATTTAGTAAAAAAGCCTTTTCACCGGACTGGGAGTTTTTTGTCCCTTTGTAAATAAAAACGCGCTATTTTGCCCAGCCCCGGCTGTGGTCCACCGCCCGGCGCCAGCCGCCCAGCAGCGCCTCCCGTCGTGTTTGCTCCATTTCGGGCGTGTACGTGGTGTCACAAACCCAGAGCCCCATGATCTCCTCCCGGTTCCTCCACACCCCGGTGGCAAGGCCCGCCAGATAGGCCGCGCCCAGGGCCGTGGTTTCCCGTATCATGGGGCGGCGGACCGAGCGGCCTAATATATCGGCCTGGAACTGCATGAGAAACCGGTCCCGGCTGGCGCCCCCGTCGGCCTTGAGGTGGTTTAAGGTCAGCCCTGTGTCGGCCTCCATGGCTCCCACCAGGTCGGCCACCTGATAGGCGATGGACTCCTGGGCCGCCCGGATGATGTGCTCCCGCCGGGTGCCCCGGGTCAGCCCCACGATGCACCCCCTGGCGTACATATCCCAGTAGGGCGCGCCCAGCCCCGTAAAGGCGGGTACCAGGTAGACCCCGCCGGTGTCGTTCACCTTCTGGGCGTAGTACTCCGCGTCCCGACTCTCGGTGAGAAAGCGCAGCTCGTCCCGCAGCCATTGAATGACCGCCCCGCCTACGAAGACGCTGCCCTCCAGCGCGTACTGCACCTTGCCTCCCACGCCGATGGCGATGGTGGTGATGAGGCCGTTGCGGCTCTCGCAGGGGTCGTCCCCTGTGTTCATCAGGAGGAAACAGCCGGTGCCATAAGTGTTTTTTGCGTCGCCGGGGGCAAAGCAGGTCTGCCCGAAGAGAGCGGCCTGCTGGTCCCCCGCTATGCCCGCGATGGGCACTTTAGCACCCAAAATCTCGGTATAACCGAAAATTTCACTGGAATTACGCACCTCGGGCAGCATGGCCCTGGGGATGTCCAGCGCGGCGAGAAGGGTATCGTCCCAGCGCAGGGCGTGGATGTCGTAGAGCATGGTGCGGGAGGCGTTGGTATAGTCGGTGGCGTGGACCGCCCCGCCCGTCAGTTTCCACAGGAGCCAGGTATCCACCGTACCGAAGAGGATCTCACCCCGCGCCGCCCTCTCCCTGGCACCCTCCACATGGTCGAGAATCCATTTGATCTTCGTGCCGGAGAAGTAGGCGTCGGGCACCAGCCCGGTGGTCTTTCTGATATGGGACTCCAGCCCGTCGGCGCGGAGCTGGTCCACAATACCCGCCGTCCGGCGGCACTGCCATACGATGGCGTTGTGGATGGGCCGCCCGGTCTCCCTGTCCCAGAGGATGGTGGTCTCCCGCTGGTTGGTAATGCCCACGGCGGCAATGTCTCTCGTCTCTACCCCCGACTGGGCGATGACCTCCATCATTACGGCGTACTGGCTGGACCAGATCTCCATCGCGTCGTGCTCCACCCAGCCCTCCCTGGGGTAGATCTGAGTGAACTCCTTCTGGGCCAGGCCCATGATGTTCTGCTCACTGTCGAAGAGGATGGCCCGCGAGCTGGTGGTGCCCTGGTCAAGGGCCAGGATGTACTTGCCCATGAATTATGCCTCCTGTCGAATTGGTACCCCCTGCGGGGAGCCCTTACATATCTCTTGTCGCCACGAAATCGATCCCCGTCCCGCAGATGTTTTCCACTACTACCTGCCCTAACTTTACCGGGGCGGCAAGGCTCACGTCCTCCAGGGCCTTCATGGCGTCGAAGATGAGGGCCTTGGGAATGGCCCCGCTGGTCTTCACCGGACAGCGGGGATGGAGACCTCCGGTGCACCGCACCGTGGAGGTGACCACCCGTGTGGGATTCGTCAGCTCTATTTTACCATACTCCGCCCCTCTTGGACAGCCGTTCCCCGTGACAAAATAGTTCCGCTCCTCATCCACCTTGAGATGGCACCCTCTTGGGCAGACGATGCAAATGAGCTCTTTCATCTCATTGCCTCCCTCACGCTCACCGTCAGATCCCCCTTTGCCCGCTCCAGCAGAGCGGGGGCGAGGACCACGCGCTCCATCTCCCCGGGGGCCAGGTGTTCCCGCCTGTAGGCCGCCAGGATATCGCCCCCCGACGTGACCAGTATCTCGCTCTCGCCGTACACCCGGTCTACCCGGAGGAAGAGACTACAGCTCCCCTCTGTGCGATCGGGCCGGATGCGCTGGGGCACCGCGTACCCCACGCCCTCACCGGGGAGCACCTCCAGGGTGGGGCCGCCCGCCCCGCCGCCCGCGCGGACAAAACGGGCCGCCGCCGCTCCCGCCCGCTGGCTTTCAGCGGTGACGAAGTCCACCAGATCGTGGACGTGAAGCGCGTTGCCGCAGGCAAAAACTCCCGGTATGGCGGTTTCCATGTTCTCATACACCACCGCGCCGCCGGTTCTCGGGTCGATGGCCACCCCAGCCTGCCGGGTCAGCTCGTTTTCAGGGATGAGGCCCACCGAGAGGAGCAGCGTGTCGCAGTCGAAAAAACGCTCGGTGCCGGGGATGGGAACGCGGCTCTCGTCCACCTGGGACACCACCACTCCCTCCAGCCGGGCCCTGCCCCGTATCTCGGTGACCGTGTGGGAGAGGAGGAGGGGGATGCCATAGTCGTCCAGGCACTGGACGATGTTGCGGGTGAGCCCGCCCGAGTAGGGCATGACCTCCACGCAGGCCAGCACCTCCGCCCCCTCCAGGGTCATGCGCCGCGCCATGATGAGCCCGATGTCCCCGGAGCCCAAAATGACCACCCGCCTGCCAGGCATCCAGCCCTCCAGATTTACGAACCGCTGGGCCACCCCGGCGGTGTACACCCCCGCGGGCCGGGTGCCCGGAATGGAGATGGCCCCGCGGGTCCGCTCCCGGCAGCCCATGGCGAGGACAATGCTGCGCGCCTCCTCTACCCGGTAGCCGGTGGCGGCGCCCACCATGTGGACCTGCCGCTCCGGGGTGAGGTCCAGCACCATGGTCCCCAGCCGCACCTCCACCCCGGTCTCGCCCAGGAGCGATTCAAACCGGGCGGCGTACTCGGGCCCGGTCAGCTCCTCGCGGAAGTGGTGCAGGCCAAAGCCGTTATGGATGCACTGGTTGAGGATGCCGCCCAGCTCATCGTCCCGCTCCACCAGGAGGATGGAGCGCAGTCCCTCCTCCCAGGCCCTGCAAGCTGCGGCCAGCCCCGCCGGTCCGCCGCCCACGACGATCAGGTCATACATGGCTTGTTCCCCCCTTCGTCTCGTGAAAGAGCATCCGCGACCCCTCCCGCTCTTGGGCGATCTCGTCGGGGGAGAGGCCGAGCTCCCGGCACAAAAGCTCCACCACCCGGGGGGCGCAGAACCCGCCCTGGCAGCGGCCCATGCCCGCATTGACCCGCCGCTTTACGGCGTCCACCGAGCGGGGGGGGATGGGCGAGCGCAGCGCGGCCAAAATCTCCCCCTCGGTGACACTCTCGCACCGGCAGATGACGTGCCCGTAGGCGGGGTCTTCCTTCACCAGCGCCGCCTTCCCGGCGGGGGAGAGGTCGTGAAAGCGAACCCGCTTTCGCGCGCAGAGAAAATCCTTTTTCTCCTCCAGCGCGAGTCCCGCCCTTTTCATCAGTCCCGCGGCATACTCCGCGATGGCGGGCGCGGCGGTGAGACCGGGGGAGCAGATGCCCGCCAGGTCGAAGAAACCGGGCGCGCCCACCGCCTCGGCTACGATGAAATCCCCCCCGTCGGCGTAGGCCCGCACCCCGGCAAAGCTGCGGATGTCGGAGCGAAAGTCCACCGAGGGCACCGATTTCCACGCAGTATCCTTGACGTAGGTAAGGCCCGCCCGGGTGGTGGCCGTGTCCTCTCCCTTGACGGCCTCGGCGTTGGGGCCGACGATCAGGTTTCCGTGGACGGTAGGGGCCACCAGCACCCCTTTGCCGTACTTGTTGGGGCACTGGAAGATGATATGGCCCGTCCGCCCCCCCTCGCTCTTGTCCAGCAGGTGGTACTGGCCCCGGCTGGGGTAGATGGAGTAGGCGTGGGCGGCTGCCAGGTCGTGGACCTGGTCGGCGTAGACCCCCGCGGCGTTTACCACAAAGCGGCTCTCAAAATCCCCCTTGGGCGTGCTCGCCCGCCAGCCATCGGAAAGACGGGAGATAGCGGTGACAGGGGCGCTCAGACGGAGCTCCGCGCCACCCAGCACCGCCGTCTCCGCCAGGGCAAGGCAATACTCCCAGGGGGAGCATACGGCGGCGCTGGGGGCGCGGAGGGCGGCGGTGACGGCGCTTGAGAGGAGGGGCTCAAGCGTGCGGGCCTCCGCCCCGGTGAGGAGGCTTAGGCCCTCCACGCCGTTCTCGCGCCCGCGGTCGTAGAGGGCGGCAAGGGCGGCCTCGTCGGTTTCGTTAAAGCCCACCACCAGGGACCCGGTCTGGAGATAGGGTACGTCCAGCTTAGCGCACAGGTCCTTCGCCAGGACCGAGCCCCTGACGTTGAGCTTTGCCATCAGGCTGCCCGGCGCGGGGTCGTAGCCGGCGTGGAGAATGGCGGAGTTTGCCTTGGTGGCGCCGGTGGCCACGTCGTTCTCCTTCTCCAGCACCGCGATCTTCAGCCGGTACTTGGACAGCTCGAAGGCCATGGCCGCCCCGGTAATGCCGCAGCCGATGATGAGTACGTCGTACATAGAAAGAGGCCTCCCTCGGATAAAATCAGAAAAGCACGGCAAATAACAGCCCCTGTGGCCGCATTTGTCGTGCTCTCATAAACTCAAGCAGATATTCGTTTCGCCGTCAGTATAACAGATTCGTTTTGGAAACGCAACCCCCTATAGAAACCAAATTTTTTCGCTGGTGGAGGAAACGGCTACCGCCCCGGCGGCCAGGGCGCCGGTCACATCCTCTTTGTCGGAGATAAGTCCGCCTGCGATGACGGGCTTGTGGACGGCGGCGGTCAGGCGGCTGATGACCTTGGGCATGGGGCCGGGCAGGACCTCGATGAGATCGCAGCAGTCCTGCTCCAGCTGCCTGCGCATATTCTCCACCGCCATGGAGTCCAATAGAAAAAACCGCTGAAGTGAGATAAGTCCAAGACCTTTGGCATGGCGGGCCAGTTGGGGACGGGTCGTGATGATGCCGTCGGCCTTTGTGTGCGTTGCGACAAAATCAACCGACACATCCCGCTGGGCAAGCCCGTCGATGAGGTCCAGGTGGACCAGAGTCAGCTTGCCCGTAGCCTTGACGCGATCGACCAGCTCGGGTAGGTTGAGTACGTTTCCGAACAGCAGGAAGATGATCCCGCACTGGGAGGCAAGCCCCCGCTCCAGATTAGCCTCGTCCTTGACCGAGGCAATCACGGGACAGTCGTAGAGCATCTCCAAAAAAGCATGGACATCCAAAAAGATACGCCCCTTTCCTCGCAGATTGATTTTTAGCATAAAATAGCGGATGGGCTTTGTCAAGTGAAGCCATGCCCGGATATAAAAATAAACAAAATATAGCTTTTTCTATTGACAATGTTTTGGCATCCTGCTATGCTTTGTTTCAAATAACAGAATAATGGGCTCGTGAGTGAAGAGACGGAGCGTGATGGATCTGAGAAGGTCTGTCGCGCCTTTTTTGTGTTTGGGGGGAGGGAGTATTGGTATCCAAGCGGGTATGTGCGGCGGCTCCAATATGGAAGTGAAAGGGAGATAACAGATGGAACGGGCAAAAAGTAGAGCAAAGAAATGGCTTTGTATTGCGCTTGTACTGATGCTGATCAGCATGATCGGAGCGTCCCTGGTCCAAACCTCTTTCGGCAAGGTAACCGTCAAGGATTTGCGGTGGGAGAATGACAGCGGCTTTATGATGAGCGGGCTGCTGTTTATCCCGGAGGGCGTCACGGCTGAAAACCCCGCGCCCGCCATTGTCACCAGCCACGGCATGTACAATAACCGTGAGATGCAGGATGCGAATTTCGTGGAGCTTGCCCGCCGTGGCTACGTGGTGCTGGCACAGGATATGCCATCCCATGGCAACTCGGACAATGTAGGGGATATCGGCACGATCACCACCGGCCTCTACCATTCGGTCAAAATGCTGGCGACGCTGCCCTATGTGGATACGCAACGGATCGGCATCACGGGCCACTCTCTGGGCGCAATGTCCAGCAACGTAGCTGTGACCCTGGATAACATGGCGTCCAAGCAGCTCATCTCCGCTGTACTCCTCAACAGCGCCGACGCTACCTATGTGGACGAGGGCGGGGCATATACCAACGTCTATGGCGGCCGGGACGTGGGCATCGTCGCGGGACAGTACGACGAGTTCTTCCTGGTGGACGTGGATGAAAACGGGAACCAGACCTCGCCCAGGGACTTTGTCAAGTATGGCAACGCCCAGTCTTTTCTCAACTTCGGCGCCGACCCCGCCGGCGGGGAGCTCCGCCAGGCCGACACGGTATACCATCGGGATATCAACGGGGAGGACGCTGTCCGCGTCATCTACAATCCCGCCATCATCCATCCCTGGTCTCACTTCAGTAAGCGGTCCACCGCAGCTACCATCAGCTTTTTCGAGGAGACGCTGGGCGCGCCCCATCCCCTCCCCGCAAACGACCAGGTATGGCAATACAAGGAGGCCCTGAACCTGGTGGGACTCATCGGGTTTGCCATCTTTGTCGTAAACTTCACCGTTGCCGTGGCGCATACGCCCTTCTTCGCATCCCTGAGCGCCGAGGCCACGATCGCGCCCAGAAAGACGGACAAAAGGGGAAAGGCGTGGTTTTGGGGCAGCCTGGCTGTGGGCGCGGTGTTCGGCACCGTCCTTTATGTGCCGCTCCTCACCACGCTCAAGTCTTTTACCGT
This sequence comes from Pseudoflavonifractor sp., assembly GCA_035562355.1. Taxonomy (GTDB): domain Bacteria; phylum Bacillota; class Clostridia; order Oscillospirales; family Oscillospiraceae; genus Pseudoflavonifractor. The sequence continues at coordinate 2,357 of DATMXU010000007.1, read as the reverse complement.
TTTTAAAGACCCCTGGGCCCAGAGTTCCCCCTGGGGTGTCAGTGTGTGGGCCCTCTGCTGCGGGCTGTTCGCCGTGCTCAGCATGACCGTGAGCTACTTCGCCTACGGGAGGAAGAACGGTGCGGCCCCCGGCGCGGCCGGCGTTAAGATGTCCCTCGGCAAGTGGGGGAAAACCCTTTTGCTGGCGGCTATCGTCGTCTGCGCCTCCTATGGCTGCGTCTTCTTCGCCGACTATTTCTTCAAGACCGACTTCCGCATCTGGACTCTCGCCGCAAAGGCCTTCGAGGCGGATAAGCTCTATGTGTCTCTGTTCCCCTATATGCTTTTCTTCCTGGTCTACTATGTGGGCAACTCCGTGGCGATCAACTGTTTTAACTATAACGACGTGGGGCTGAAAAACAGCAAGCGCCGGTGGATCAATACAGCCGTCGTGGCGGTGGCCGCCGCGCTGCCTGCCATTATTTTGCTGGTCCTGCAGTATGCCAAGTTCTTCTCCACCGGATTCCTGATGTTCCCCGACGCCAACATGCAGGTGGTCTGGCTCTTCCCCATGCTTGTTATCCTCCCTGCCGCGGCCGTCATGTCACGAAAAATCTACCGGGAAACAAATAATCCCTATCTGCCTGGCATTATCATGGGTGTGATTGTTACGTTAATGAGCTGCACCAATACCCTGACCTGGAGCTGAGAGCTGAGCAAAAAGGCCCACGAGATTTCTCGTGGGCCTTTTTGCTTGCTCAGCAGCGGAGGAGCGATTATAATGTAGCGGATGAGGAGGGGGAAAGCGTGGACGTAAATGCCTTATTGGCCGAAGTAATAGGAGAAACCGAGCGTATCGGTATCCCCGTATCAAAACATATTTTCCCGGAGGTAACGCTCAACACCAGGGCAGTGGCCCGGTTCGGCTGCTGTATTTGGCGGGAGAATCTCTGCTATATTGAGCTTTCCGCCCGGCTCCCGGCGGCAGGGGAGCGGGCGGTGCGGGAGACGCTGGCCCACGAGGTGCTGCACACCTGCCGGGGCTGCCGCAACCACGGCGAGCGGTGGAAGGGGTACGCGGCCCGGATGAACGCGGCCTACGGCTACCACATCGCCCGCACCGGCACCTGGGAGGCCCTGGGCCTTGCAGACCAGAAACCGGTGCACTATTTGCTGATCTGTCAAAATTGCGGGCTGGAGATCCCCCGGACCCGCGTTTCCAATTTAGTGCGCCACCCGGAGCGTTACCGCTGCCGCTGTGGCGGACGGCTGGCGCTGGCGCTGGCCCGGGGACGGGAAGGGAAGACCTTGCGTCCCGCTGGGGATGATAATACATAGAAGTGAAAGACCCCGGGCGGCAGAGCCCGGGGTCTTCAGCCTGTCAAAAAACACCCAGGCGGAACATCTCGGAGGGAGGGATAGTGTGAAAGGGAACCGTCAGGGTTCCCTTTCGTGTGTAGGAAAACCACTTTTTGAAACTTCTTACGGTGTTTCAAAAAGTGTAACAGCCTGTCAAAGAGGTCCTGTAGGACTTCTTTGACAGGCTAGAGACCCCGGGCGGCAGAGCCCGGGGTCTTGTATTATGGAGATGGACGCAACGCCGGGTCAGGTGGCCTGCACGATACGGATATTTTTTGCTTTCAGCTCTTCCAGCACCTGGGGGTCGGCCTCGGCGTCCGTAATGACGCAGGAGATCTGCTCCGGCGCGCCCGAGATGAAGCTGTGGCGCTTGCCGATTCTCGTGTGGTCCGCCAAGATAAACTTCGACCCCGTCACACGGGCCAGCATGGCCTGATTGATGGCGACCTCCTGCATCGAGGCGGTGGTAAAGCCCTCCTCCGCCGTCAGGCCGCTGCAGCCCAGGAATGCCTTGACCGCCGTTACCCGCCCCAGATTGTTGACCGCAAAGTCCCCGGTCATGGAGCCCTTAGGATAGCGCAGCTCTCCCCCGGTCAGAACCACGGTCATATCGGCGGGCAGGTCAAATTGCAGCACCTTTCCGTTATTGGTGATGACCGTGACGCCCTTTGCCGTTACATAGTTGAGGAGCATCAGCGCGGAAGAGCTGCTGTTGATAAAGATGGTATCTCTATCCGCCACGTAGCGGGCCGCGGTGCGTGCGATGGCCTCCCGGCACGCCTGCAGAAAATCCTTTGGCGGCTGGTCTCCCAAAAGCGTCGCCCCGCCGTAATGGCGGGACAGGAGCCCCTGCTTTTCGAGGCTATCCAGATCGCGCCGGATCGTGAGGGGGGAGGCGCCCAGCCGGGCGGCCAGCTCCTGCACGCTGACGCGCTCGTCCTGTCTCAATTCCTTCAGTATGCTCTGCTGCCGGTCTTCGATGGCGGCCCTGCTGTTTTTCATCTGACACCCTCCTGTAT
>DATMXU010000006.1:0-4042 GCA_035562355.1 Pseudoflavonifractor sp. | reverse complement strand
TCATTAATGACAAAAACGAGGAACGCTTATAAAGTTTAAATACCTGCCATATCCAAATTTGGATATGGCAAAAATGAAATATACCGCAAAAACCCCTATATTTCTAGAAATTTCTCAGGGAGAGAAAGCCTGCTAAAAAATACTCCCAAAGGCGGTGATGCGCTCGGCCAGGTCGGGGCGGTAGTCGGGGGCGGAGGGGTCCAGGCTGTTGATGACTACGCCGTCGCTCCCGGCCCGGGCGGTAGAGTGGACGTAGCGCCCCTCACCCAGGTACATGGCCACGTGGCCGGGGAAGAAAATGAGGTCGGCGGGGCGGAGCGCCTCCCGGGGAATGGGCCGAACGGGGTAGCCCTCCGCCATGCGGGCGTCCCGCCAGATGACGATGCCGTTGAGGAGATAGGCCATAGAGGTGAGGCCCGAGCAGTCGATACCCTCCGGGGTTTTGCCGCCCCAGCGGTAGGGCGCGCCCAGGTAGGAGAGAGCGGAGGCGACGATGGCGGAGCGGAGGGCGAACTCATCCCCAGAGACGGGGACATTGGGATAGGGGCCCAAAAAGCCCTGACGGATGTATCCCGTCCGCCCGTCGGGGAGGAGGACGGCCTGCCAGCCGTTCCCGTCCGGCTCCCCCCTGGGGGCCAGCACTGCGCCCCGGGGGAGGGTGAGGAGAACGGGACTTCTGATATCGGGCCGGGCCAGCACGTCGCAGACGGCCCGAAGGACCACCGCCCTGGGCCGCTCCAGCCAGCGCTCGGCCAGGCGGTCCCCGATTAGGAGACAGTGCTCGCGGACGTAGCCCTCGTAGCCGTAGTGGGTGCGTACCCGCAGCCACCCCGCGCCTACCTCCTCCAGGATATCCACCGCCATGCCCAGCAGGACCTCGTCGGCCCGCTCAGCCTCAAGGCTGGGCTGGAGCATGAGGGGACAGATGGGTACCGCGACCAGTGCTTTCATAAAAAGACCTCCCTTAAAACAGTGTACAACACCGGAGAAATATGGTATGCTTTTTAAAAGTCCTTTTTATTGGACACGGTTTTTGCTATCATGATTTTGGGAAAGGGGGAACGCCCTATGGCGAGAGGAGCCAATCAGAAGCTTAAGCTGCCCCTGCTTGAGCGGACGCTGCTGCGGGAGACCGACGAGGAGCACCCAATGACGGTGCCGGCGCTCATTGCCGCGCTGGAGGGGTACGGGGTGGCCGCGGAGCGCAAAAGCATCTACGACGACATGGAGGCCCTGCGGGAGCTGGGGCAGGACGTGCAGAGCCGGAAGGGCAGGGCGCCCGGCTGGTTCATCGGCGAGCGGGACTTTCAGCTCCCCGAGCTCAAGCTGCTGGTGGATGCGGTGCAGTCGTGCAAGTTTATCACGGTACGCAAGTCGGACGAGCTGATCCGAAAGCTGGAGTCCTTTGCCAGCCGCCATCAGGGCCGCACCCTTCAGCGGCAGGTCTACGTGGCCGGGCGGGTGAAGACCATGAACGAGAGCGTCTACTACTCCATCGACAAGCTGCACTCGGCCATCGCGGCGGGCCGCGCGGTCACGTTCAAGTACTTTGAGTACAATGTCCGCAAGGAGAAGGTCTTCCGCCGGGAGGGGAAACGCTACCAGGTGAGCCCCTATGGGCTCATTTGGGACAGCGAGAACTACTATCTGGCGGGGTACGACCACCGAAACGGCGACCTGCGCCACTACCGGGTGGACAAGATGGCCGAGTTGGCGGTCACCAGTCTGCCCCGGGCGGGAGGCGAGGCGCTGCGGGACTTTGACATGGCATCCTATGCGCAGAAACATTTTGGTATGTTCGGGGGCCGGGAGGGGCAGGTCACCCTGCGGTGTGAGAACAAGCTGGTGGGCGTGGTGCTGGACCGTTTCGGACAGGAGGCCATGTTGGTGCCAGACGGGGAGGGGTACTTTACCGTCACGGTCCCGGCGGTGGTGAGTCCCCAGTTCCTAGGCTGGCTCTTCGGCCTGGGGGCGGGGGTAAGACTGGTATCGCCCGCCTGGGCGGTAGAGGCATTTCGAACCCAGCTTGAGGAGATACGGAAACGGTATGAATAAAAAGACCGGGCGGCAAGCCTATCAAAAAAACCTCACGAGGTTTTTTATCAGGCCGGTCGCCCGGCTCTTTGTTTTTTTGAGGAATGGACTATGCGCCCCGCGCCTCCAGACTGTGCAGCCACTCCAGGCAGAGGGAATGCCAGGTGGCCACATGCGCGTCCAGCTTGCTCTCGTCTCCGGCCGTCTCCCGGGTGCCCAGGATCATGGCGTGGGGGCCTTTCGCGTAAATGTGTGCCTCAAAGGGGACGCCCTTTTCCCGCAGGGCGGCAGCATAGAGCAGCGTGCTGTCACAGGGGACGGAAGGGTCGGTTGCGGTGCACCAGAGAAAGGAGGGGGGATTGTGCTCCGTGACGCTCCGCTCCAGCGAGAGGAAGGGCGGGACCTCGGCCCCCGGGCCCAGGAGAGTTTCAAAGCTGCCCGGATGACAGCGTCCCGGCTGTGCCGTGAGGACGCTGTAGCAAAAGATGGCCGCGTCAGGCCGGATCTCATGGGGGGAGAGCCCCAGGGCTCCGCCGACCTCCGGGCTGCCGTGGAGATTCGAGAGGCAGCCCGCCAGGTGGCCGCCCGCGGAGAACCCGCATACGGCGACGCGGTGGGGGTCCGCCCCGTAGTCCGCGGCGTGGCTGCGGATGAAATGGAGGGCGGCCGCAGCCTCCAGCAGGGCGCTGGGATAGCGGTCGGGCGCGACGCTGTAATCCAGGACAAAGGCCGGCACCCCCGCGGCCAGAAAGGCGAGGGCGACCCGCTCCCCTTCGTTGGGGGAGGTCAGCCCATAGCCCCCGCCGGGCAGAATGAGCACGGACCAGCGGCGGCTGTCGTCGGAGAGCAGGGAGAGCCGATCCTGCACATAGGTGCGCAGGCGGACGGGGGTGGCGGTCTCGGGGAGAAGGGGATGGAGCTGTGTACGCGTCAAGACTTCGCAGCGCATATGCGGTCCTCCCAGCGGTCAGATAGAGTTGATGAACAGAGCGATGAAGTGCAGGGCGGCCCCGGCGGCGATGGCCTCGGTCTTGTAGGAGCAGACGCGCAGATAGTCCCCGTTCCCCTCAAAGGTGTTGAGATACCCGGCGCGCTCCCGCACCTGGTCCATATAGTCGCCAATATACTCGCCCACATACCCGCCCAGGACCACCGGGCAGTCGAAGAGCATGTTGAGGTTGTTTGCTGTGAGGGCCAGATGACCGAGATACTGGTCCCAGGCGGCGGCGGCCTTTTCGTCTCCCGCGCTCAGGAGGTCAAAAAAGGCGGACAGGTTCCCCTCTGTCAGGGAGGAGAGCTCGGTGGCGGCGAGGTACGCGTCCACACAGCCCTGCTGTCCGCAGTAGCACTTGCGCCCGCCGGGGATGATGGTGATGTGGCCCACCTCGCCGCTGCGCAGATGCTGCCCGGCATAGACCTGCCCGCCGATGACCACTGAGCCGCCGATGTTGTTGGAGAGCATGAGGTAGAAGGCGTTCACGCTGCCGCCGGTGGCCCAGCTCTCGGCGAGACCCGCGGCGTTGGCGTCGTTGAAGAGGGCGGTGGGGAAGGGGATGTACTTGGAGAACTCGGCGCAGGTGGCGCCGGTGAAGTTTAAGATCTCGCCGTAGAAGACGGTCTGGTGGTCGGCGGTCACGAGGCCCGGCACGCCGATGCCCACGCCCAGAATACGCTCGCCCGAGAGGCCCGCGTCGCTGGCGGCCTGCTCCACCAGGGCGCCCAGGCGGCGGTAATACGCATCCGTGCGCTCAAATTTCTCGCGGACCCTGGTGCGGGAGATGATGGCGCCGGTCAGGTCCACCATGACGACGGTGATGTGGTTGCGGGTGATGTCCAGCCCGATGGCGACCCGGGCGTCCCGCACGATGTCGTAGGTCTTGGCCCGGCGCCCTCCCGTGTTGCCGATGCTGCCCGACTCGCTGACCAGCCCCTCGCTCTGGAGCTCGTTGATGTTCTGGGTTACGGTGGGCAGGCAGAGCTGAAGGGTGGAGACGATGTCCTGCTTGGT
>DATMXU010000005.1:0-3338 GCA_035562355.1 Pseudoflavonifractor sp. | reverse complement strand
CTCCCCTTCCTGCCCCCGAACCCAAACCCGAGGAGCTCCCCTGGCGGTTGGCGGGCGAGGTGCTGAGCACCTACATCATCGTGGAGCAGGGGGACAAGGTCCTTTTTATCGACAAGCACGCCGCCCATGAGCGGGTGAACTTCGACCGGCTCAAGGCCCAGGACTACCGGCCCATGGTGCAGAGCCTCCTCACCCCCGCCGTCTTCACGCCCCCCGCCGAGGAGGGAGCCGTCCTTCTGCAGAATCTGCCCCTCCTGGCCCAGTTCGGCTTTGCCGCCGAGGACTTCGGCGGCGGGGCGCTGGTGGTGCGGGAGGTCCCATATGACGTGGACGCGGGGGACATTGAAAACACCCTCCTGGAGATCGCCGCCAAGCTCCTCGCCACGGGGCGGGCTGACCCCGCCGCCGCCCGGGATGCGGTGATGCACACGGTGGCCTGCAAGGCCGCCATCAAGGGCGGGCAGAAAAACGGACCGGAGGAGCTGGTCAAGGTGGCCGCCGCCGTCATGCGGGGCGAGGTCAAGTACTGCCCCCACGGCCGCCCGGTGGCCATTGAGCTGACCCGGGGACAATTGGAAAAGCAATTCAGGAGGACATGACCGATGGAACGACTGACGGAGCGCGCGGGCGCGACCTATATCCTGCCCCCCGAGCGGCTGGGGGCGGCAGCGGCCCGCCTCGGGGCCCTGGAGACCCTGTGGGAGCGCCTGCTGGAGCGCCAAGCCGCCATTCCTGGGGAGCTGGAGGCGCTGCGTTTCGCGGGCAGGGAAAAGACCGTCCAGTTCCGGGAGCTCATGGCGGAAAAGCTGACCAATCATACGGTTTTAGACGCGCTGGAGCGGGCGGAAAAATATGCCCGCTAAACTTCTTGTGGTCTGCGGTCCCACCGCCTCGGGGAAGACAAAGCTGGCGGTGGAGCTGGCCCTGCGCCACGGCGGCGAGGTGGTGAGCGCCGATTCCATGCAGGTCTACCGGGGCATGGACCTCGGCACCGCCAAGCCCACTCAGGAGGAGATGCGGGGCGTTCCTCACCATATGCTGGATGTGGCTGACCCCACTGAGGACTATTCGGTGGCCCGTTACGTGGAGGAGGCCTCCGCCTGTGTGGACGGCATCCTCGCCCGGGGCGCTCTCCCTATCCTGGCGGGGGGAACGGGGCTCTACATCGACGCTCTTCTGGCGGGGATCGACTTTGCGGCCTTTACCGGGGGTTACCGGGAAAAGCTGCAGGAGCGGGCCCGGACCGAAGGGATCGGGGCGCTGTACGCCGAGCTGCAAAAGATTGACCCTCATCGGGCCGAAAAGCTCCATCTCAACGATGAGAAACGTATCCTCCGGGCCCTGGAGGTCTGGTACGAGACCGGGGAGACCATCACCGCCCACGACGCGCGCACCCAGGCCCTCCCGCCCCGGTACGACCACCTCACCTTAGCCCTGAACTGCAGCCGCCGTGCCGATCTCTGGGCGCGCATCGACGCGCGGGTAGACGAGATGATGGCCGCCGGGCTGGAGGGAGAGGTCCGCGGCCTCCTGGCCCGGGGCGTGCCCCGCAGCGCCACCGCCATGCAGGCCATCGGATACAAGGAGCTGGTCTCCGCTCTGGACGAGGGGCGGAGCGTCGCCCAGGCGGCGGAGGAGGTCAAGCTCCGCTCCCGTCAGTACGCCAAGCGGCAGCTCTCCTGGTTCCGCCGCAGCGGGGACGCCAAATGGATCGTCTGGAAAGAAACGCCTGACTTTGAGAGCGCGATCCAAAATTCGACAACATATATGGAAGAATATGGGTTACTATAAGCACATTCCGGGGGTGTACAAGCCCCTCAAGAAAGAAAGGAATGTACTTATCATGCAAAAGACGAATAACCTCCAGGACCTCTTCCTCTCCCGCGCCCGCCGGGGGCGGCTGGCCGTCACGGTTTTTTTGATGAACGGCTATCAGCTCCGGGGCCAGATCGTCGGGTTCGACGCCTTTGTGGTCATTTTGATGACCGATGGCAAACAGCAAGTCATCTATAAGCACGCGATTTCCACCATAATCCCGGAGAAGTCGATTGACCTGACGGAAGAGGCGGAGCATATGTAGGGCGGGGGCTTGCCCCTGCGGTACCTTCGTCCGCCGCCCGCCCCTGTGGGAACCGCCGCGTCCGAGCCGCGTTGTGCAAGCGGTGGTCCCAGGTGCCGGACCCATTGAGAGGGTGCGTCGGCCCGCGGGCAAGCACCCCCCGTGAGAGGGAAGGACGGGCAGTTCCGCAACACTTGAAAAGGACTAGTACATATGAAGCAGGGCCATATTCTCAACAAAATCGTCATGCTCACCCTTCTGGGGGCTATCCTGACCTATCTGGGGGCCTCGGTCTGGCAGAACCTCACGGGCCGGATGACCACGGTGTATTCGTATTCCTACACGCTGGACGATGAGGCCGAGGCCACCGGCCTTCTGGTGCGGGAGGAATATGTACTGCCCGCGCGCTCGGCCCTGGCCGACGTGCTCCCCGCCGAGGGGGAGAAGGTTGCGGTAAACGAGACGGTGGCCTATCTCTATCAGGATGCCTCCGCGCTGGAACGCCGCCAGACCATCCGCAAGCTGGGCATGGAGCTGGAGCAGCTGACCAAGACCGCCGCCTCGGCGGGGGACCTGTCGGACAGCGCCCGGCTCACCGACGAGATCATGACCGGACTGACCCAGCTGCGTACAGCCGTCTCCAGCCGGGATTTCACCCGGCTGGAGGACGAGACTCTAAAGCTCAAGAGTCTGGTCTATCAGCGGGACTACACCTATGAGTCGGGCGGGGACGCCGCCGGACTCCAGGCCAAGATCGCCGAGCTGAGCAGCCGGAGGGAGAGCCTGATTGCCGCCGCCGGACAGGATACCTCGGTGGTGCGGACCGACAAGGCGGGCGTCTTCTCAGGCGTGGTGGACGGGTATGAGAGCCTTCTCACCCCCGACAATGTCTTCTCTCTGACGCCCTCGGAGCTTGACAGCCTGGCCGCCAACCCGCCCGCGGGGGAGACCGGTGCGGTGGGAAAGCTCATCACCCATATGCGCTGGTATTTCGTCTGCTCGGTCAGTGAAGAGCAGTCCAAACGGCTCACCAAAGGCTGGCAGGTGAAGGTCCGTTTCTCCCGGGACTGGTCGGGAGAGGTCTCCATGCGGGTGGAGCAGGTGGGGCAGAGCGAGAACGGGCGGGTGCCCATCGTCTTCTCCTCCACCCATTACCTTGAGGATATCACCCTCCTCCGCCGCCAGACGGTGGACATCGTCTACTCCAGCGTCACCGGCATCCGGGTGCCCAAAAATGCCCTTCTGCAGGATGAGGAGGGCCGGTGGGGGGTCTACGCGG
>DATMXU010000004.1:0-8479 GCA_035562355.1 Pseudoflavonifractor sp. | reverse complement strand
GAACACAATATGATTCGCATTTTGCTATCCCGAAAATTAGGCGAATTGCGTTGGACACAGGCAGATCTGGCACGGAAAACCGGTATTCGGCCTGCCACCATCAATGATCTGTACCATGAAATGACGGAGCGGGTCAGCTTGGAACAGTTGGATAAGATCTGCGAGGCGCTGGGCTGCGACCTGTCGGAACTCCTCCAATACACCCCAAATAAAAAATAAAAGCCGGAACGCTTATCTCGTTCCGGCTTTTTATATGTTTCTCTTGGAGAGTACCGCGTTATGAGGGCCGCCCCTACATGTTCAAGCTGGCGATGAATTGACGCACCACGCGGGGGGTGCGTCCGGGGTGGCGGGCCTCGAACCGGACGGCGGCGGTGCGGAGCGCCTCCCGCTCCATGGTGATGCCATACTGGGCGGCCATGGTCTCCACCATAGCCAGGAACTCGGCCTTGTCCATGCTCAGATAGGGGATGCGCAGGCCGAACCGGTCGGAGAGGGAGGTCTTTTCCGCGATGGTCTCGGTGGCGTCTACCTCGTCCCCCGCCCGGTCGGAGAAGGTCTGACGCACCAGATGGCGCCGGTTGGAGGTGGCGTAGACCGCCACGTTGGCGGGCCGCCGCTCCAAGCCCCCTTCCAGGATGGTCTTGAGCACCGAGTAGGTCCTGTCGTCCTGGTCGAAGGCCAGGTCATCGATAAAGAGGATGAATTTCTGCCGCCGGGGGGCCAGGATACGGATGAGATCGGGCAGATCGCCCAGGTCGCCCTTGTCCACCTCGATAAGCCTTAGGTCGTCAAAGCCAGGCACCGCCAGCAGGCTCTTCACCGTCACCGACTTGCCCGCGCCCGTGTCCCCGTAGAGGAGCACGTTGTTGACCAGATTTCCCTCCAGCATGGCCCGGGTGTTGGCGATCACCTGGTTGCGCTGGCGCTCATAGCCGATGAGCTCCCCGCCTCCCATGCAGTCCGGGTCGGCCACCGGGCGCAGCGCCCCCTCCTGCCAGAGGAAGGCCCGGTACCGGGCGAAGAGGCCCGCCCCATTGGCCTGATAAAACCGCTTGAGGCCGTCGAAGTCCAGCGGCTCCCCCGCTGCCCAGCGGGGGTACTCGGCCAGCAGGGGGGTGAGCTCCGGGGACAGGAGGGCCGCCAGCTCGGAGAAGAGCATCTCCCCGTCCAGCCCGGCCACCAGAGAGAAGGTCGCCACGTCCCGGCGGGCGGCTTGTTCCAGGGCGGGGTCGTCCCCGCCCCGCTCCGCCAGCAGAGGATAAGGCCCCTCCTCATAGCGCAGGACATCCCCCAGCCAGGCACTCAAGCTGTCGTACCCCTCCTGCCGGACGGCGTAGAATATCCCGGCATAGGCCTCCAGCCCGGCGGGGCCGTCCCCTCGGGCCAGGGCGCTCAGCAGGGCGGCAGCCGACTTCAGCGGCGGCCGGGCCAGCAGAGACCGGTAAGCGCACACCCCGGAGAGGGCACAGCGCAATGTTTCCCATGTCATTGGCAGATTCCTCGCTTTCGTTTCGTCCATTTTAATGCGAGGAGGCAGGTGTTGTCAAGGAGCGAAGGTACAAGCGTAGACCCTGCGTAAAACGGAAAACACGGGAACGGCGTAAGGGCCGTTCCCGTGTTCTTGATTAATTTGCCTTGGCGACAATTACGCGAACGCGGCCACCGTCGGCCTCGGCCTTGTCGTACCAGCCGGTGAGAGTGTAGCTCCCGCCGGTGACGCGGGCGAGCTCGGTGAGGTAATAGGTCTTGTCGCGCAGCTCATAGACGGCCACGCTGTCGGAGAGGGTGTAGTCCCGGTTACCGGCGGTACCCTTGTTGCCCTCCACAGCGGTAAGCTTGAGCTCGGTGAGGTTATAGATGCGGTCCAGCGCCTGGCCGTCGTACTTGATCTGGCACGGGCCCTCTTTCAGGTTCCAGATATACTTCTCCGTCGTATAGGGCACCGTGACGCCGTCTACGTCGTAGACATAGCTCGCCATGAGGATCATGCCTGCGGACACCTCGGTCACGTCGGTAAGGATGCCGTATTGGTGCAGGTCGCCGGTCACGTCGTTCAGAATGAGGCGGTTCACCTCGCCTTGGGTGTTCAGGGTGTAGTAGCGCACCATGTCGTCCTTCAGGGTCACTCCGGCCAGGCGGGAGGGGTAGACCCTTCCGGTGGTGAGGTCGCTGTAGGTGTCCAGGATCTCTATGCCGTCGGCCAGAGCATAGGAGCCAAGCTTGTCGCCAGCGTCGCTCACCTTACCGGTGATTGCCGCCTTAGAGAGCTTTTTAAGCTCCGCGCCGGAGGAGGAGAGGGTCACCTGGACCATGTCCCCGGCCTCAAACTTCTTGTCCTTGTTCTCCCACTGATAGGTATAGGCGCCCCCGTCGGTGGCGGAGACGGTGACGGTGCCCGCCGTATAGCTCTTGCCGTCGGCGTCCAGATAGCTCCCCGTACCGGTGGACGTGACAATGCCGTATACCGTTCCCGCGCTCTGTCCGGGCTTACGCACGGCGGCTACGCCCCCGGAGCGGCCCAGCAGGAGGGTGACCATGTCCCCGGTGCGGAAGGAGCCCAGGTCGGACAGGTCATAGGCTGCGGTGGCGGTCTCCAGTGCGTAGGTCTGCCCGCCCAGAGTGACGGCGGTGGGAGCCGTGGCGCTGGGCGCGAGGGCCTGAATGGCCCCAGTCGCCTTGCCAGTGTAGGCCCAGAGGGTGCGCATGGACTTGGACCAGTAGACCACGTCGGTACTCTGGATGGCGGCGAGGGTGGAGGCGCTGCCGCTCCGGTAGACGGCGGCGCTGTTCACGTCAAAGGGCACAGAGGACTGCCAGAGCGTTTCAGCCACCACTGGCCCGTCCATGGCCGAGTTGATAAGCGCCACCCGGTCGATCTCGCCGGAGGCGGTGAGACCGTACCCCAAGGTGGTAAGGTAGGTCTGCCCCGACTTATTCGCGGCGGTGAGGAGGTTATAGAAGAGCCAGAGGGAGTCCTGCCGGGTCATGGTATCGGCCTGGGCGGCCGGGATATTGCGGTCCAGCTTGAGGGTGCGGTACATGGCCATCTGACCGGAACCCCAGGCCCCCGAGAAGTCGCTGTCCTGGTAGCCCAGCAGGCGCAGGGCCATGGTGACCCCCTCCACCAGCGTGATGTTCCGGTCAGGCTCAAAGATGCCCTTGGTGTTGCCCTGGACCACGCCCTTCTCCTTGGCGACCTGGACGTAGGAGGCGTACCAGGCGCCCTTCGCCACGTCGGGATAGGGGGAGACACTGGCGGTGGGTCCCACGCTGTCGGCATAGGCTGAGGCCGCCACAGTGAGCTTGACAAACTCGGCGCGGGTGACGTTCTTCTCCAGGTGCAGGTTGCCGTTCTCGTCGCCGGTCATGATGTCCAGCGCGGCCAGGACCTGGGCGGCCTCCTGCTGGGTGACCTGAGTCTCCACGGCAAAGGCGGGGGCGGCGAGGCTCAACAGCAGCACGGCGCACACAAGGCCGGAAAGCAGTCTTTTTTTCATATCCATTGCTCCTTAATGCTTCCTTTAATCATAACGCAGGGCGTCGATGGGGTTGAGCTTGGCGGCCTTGTTGGCGGGCAGGTAGCCGAATACAATACCGATAGCCACAGACACCCCAAAGGCAATCAGCACCGACGCGGCGGTGGGAACGGCGTTGAACGTACCGCCTCCCATCTGGCTCACCATGATCGCGCCGATGAGCATCCCCGCAGCCTGGGCCAGCCCGATTCCCGCCAGGATGCCCAGCAGCCCTCCGATGGCCGAGGTAGTGCCCGCCTCGATGATGAACTGGCTGCGGATATCCCTGCGTTTACCGCCCAGGGACTTGCGGATACCGATCTCGCGGGTGCGCTCGGTCACCGAGACCAGCATGATGTTCATAATTCCGATGCCGCCCACCAGCAGGCTGATCGCGGCGATGGCCACCAGCACCACCATCATGGTGTTCATCATCGTGTTCATGGCGTCCATCATCTCGGCCGAGCTCATAACGTAATAGTAGTCCGAGGATTGATAGGTCTGGTAAAGGCGGGCCTCGATGAGGCCCTTGGCCACGGTGGAGGTCTCTTTCCCGACTGTGGTGAAGAGATAAAACCCGGCCTCGGCCTGGCCTGTCAGCCGCAGCATACCCCCATAGGGAAGGTAGAGGGCGTCGTCCCCGCTGCCCTCCGTAAGGTCGGCCTTCTTCTCCAGCACACCCACCACGGTGTACGGCACGCCGCCCACCGTCAGCGTCTTGCCCAGCGCGCTGCCCTGAAATCCGGTTTGGGCTAGATACGCCCCGATGACGCAGACGCTCTGGCTGCGCAGCACGTCGGTATACTGGAGAAAGCGCCCCTCGCTCAGCGCCTCACCGTTCATGGTGAGGTTGCTCTGCGGGTCGTAAAACACCTCGCTCACGCCGTAGAGGCTGGTGCGTTTGAATTCGGTACCCTTGACGCGCACCTTGCCGCTCCCCTGCACATAGGGCGTCACCCCGCTGAGATACTGGGGGTATTTGGCCTGGAGTGCGTACATATCCTCCGGCGTAATGCTGCGCGAGTCGCTGCCCCGACCCCAAACCTGTGCCTGGATAAGGTTTGCCCCCAGCTTGTCAAACTCGCTGTTCATCATCTGCTGCATACCGTTGCCGAGGCTGGTGATGACGATGACGGCGGCCACGCCGATGATGATGCCCAGCATAGTGAGGAGGGCCCGCATCTTGCTGCTGAGCAGGCTCTTGACGGCGAGGCGGAAGGACTGGCTGAAATTCATACGGCGGCTCCCTCCTCTTCGTCGCCCGTCTGTATCACGGCCCGGGGATCGTGGGAGTCCCCATCGTAGGTGACCTTCCCGTCCTGAAGGCGGATGATGCGCTTTGCCTTGACGGCGATGGAGTTGTCGTGGGTGATGAGAACCACCGTGTCTCCCTCCGCGTTGAGCTTTTGGAGGAAGGTGAGGACCTCCCGCCCGGTGCGGGAGTCCAGCGCGCCGGTGGGCTCGTCGGCCAGAATGACCGAGGGCCCGCCCGCGAGGGCGCGGGCAATGCTGGCCCGCTGCTGCTGTCCGCCCGAGAGCTGGGAGGGGAGGTTGCGGTACTTGTCGGTCATGCCCACCCGCTCCAGGGCCGCCATGGCGGCCTCCCGCCGCTCGGACGCCGAAAGCCCGGCGTAGAGCAACGGGAGCTCTACATTCTCCAGTACGTTAAGCTTGGGGATCAGGTTATACTGCTGGAAGACGAAACCCAGCATCCGGTTTCGAATCTCAGCCTGCTGGTCGTCGTCCATGGTGGACACGTCGATGCCGCCCAGATGATAGGTGCCGCTGGTGGGTACGTCCAGGCAGCCGATGATATTCATGGCCGTACTCTTACCTGAACCGGACTGGCCCACAATGGCGACAAACTCGCCCTCGTCAACGGTGATATCCACCCCGTCCAGGGCGTGGACGGCCTCGGAGCCCATCTGATAAATCTTATATACATCGCGCAGTTCAATGAGGTGCTCCACGGTGCTTAGCCCCCCATCATCTGGTCCATAAAGCTGGAAACCTGGTTTTGATAGACGACCTTCTCGCCGAGCTCGAGCCCCTCGGTAATCTCAATGTAGTCACTGTTCCCCCGGCCCAGCTTGACTGCACGGGTCTCCAGTTTGGCGGGGTCCACGACCAGAGTCCCATCCTCGCTGAGCGCTCCGGAGAGCGCCACGGTCACCTCGCCGCCGTCCGCTCCGCGGGTGACGGCCTCCACCGGGACAATGAGGATATTTTGGGCCCGCTCCACCACGATCTTGGCAGAGACGTTCATGCCCGGCAGAAGATTTTGGGGATCATCGATGACCACGGTGACGGGGTAGGAGGTAGCCCCCCCGGCGGTGGTGCCGTTGACGCTGACCTTATCCACCCGGCCGGTAAAGGACTGCCCCTCCAGGGCGGCGGCGGTGATCTCAACCTCTTGGCCCACCTTGACTTTACCCACGTCCAGCTCGTCGATGTTCATCTCGAAGGTGAGGGTGGACATGTCGTAGATGATGGCCATGTATCCAGCGGTGGAGGAGGTGGCGTCAATATTGTCCCCCGCCTTGTAGTTCTTCTCAATGACGGTGCCGCTGATGGGGGAGGTAATGGTGTAGTTCTCCAGCTGGTTCTGTGCGTTCTGAAGAGAGAGCTGGGCGTTTTGGAGACCGATGCGTGAGTTCTCTATCTGGGCGTCCATGTCGGTGGCCTTGAACGCACCCACAACCTGCCGGTCGGTAACGCGCTCCCCCTCCTTGATGGAGAGGGAGGCCAGCTCCCCGCTGGTGGTGGCGGTGATGGTCTTCTGTGCGGCGTAGGCAAAGGCGCCGCCGCCGGCGCAGTCGGCCGTGCCAATGCTGGCTGTTCCGGTGCTGGTATTGCCCAGCGCGCCGGGGTTGGCAACCTTGATCTTGACCTCACGCACCAACGTGCCGCCGGCGCCGGTCTGGTCGGAGACAGCGACGGAGTCCACCGTACCGCTGAGGGTCTCGTAAGTGCCGTCCACAAAAACCTGGGCGGTCTGGCCCGCGTAAAAGCCCGCCGCGTCGGCCGCGTGGAAGGGCACGGTAAGGATGAGGTTCTCCCGGTCCAGGATATCGGCGATAGGGCTGCCGGCGGAGATCATATCCCCCACCTTATAGTAGACCTCCTGCACCACGCCGCTGGCGTTGGCCTTGATGTCCACGTTTTTTAGGGTGTCGCTCTTGCTCTTCACGGTCTCGTTATAGCTCAGCTGTGCCTGCTCTACCGACAGCCGAGACTGCTGGATGCTGGTCTCCACATCCTTTGCGTCGATGCGAAAGAGCAGGTCGTCCTTCCCTACGGTGTCCCCCTCCTCAAAAGGGGCCTCCAGCACCTCGCCCTTCACCAGGGCAGTGACCTTATAGGAGTCGATGGGCTGGACCGTGCCGGTACCGGTGACGGCTACGGTCAGGTCCCCCATCGCGGCGGTGACCGGGATATATCCCAGGTTGACCACCTGCCGGGGGGACGAGCCCCGCCAGAGGAAGAAGGCGACCACCAGCGCCGCCACGACGGCCAGGGTGATGACGCGCTTGGGCCACTTTTTTTTCTTCTTGGGCATAATCGCCTTTGACTTTTTCTGCGCGGGCTGGGCCGGGGAAATGGTCTGTTCCTGCTTGACGTCTGTCTGTTCCATATTGCTGCTCCTTTATGGGTTGGATATTTTTATTGCGTGCAAAATACCGCGTCGGTGCCCGCCGACGCCTTAACGCATGGGCTTGCCCGTGGAACGGGCAAGTACCCATAAAAATAGCACTCCGCGTTATTTTTTGTGGGCCATGCCGCGGGAGAGGAGGTCCAGGCTGTTGAGGTAGGCTCTCCGCACCTCGGCCGGATTGTCGGTCAGGACGCTGTTGACAATGGCGGGTCCGGCAACCCCCGCCAGGATGCGCAAAATATCCTCCAGGTCACGGTCGTTTCGCAGATCCAGCAGGCTCCCGTCCACCCGTCCGCACAGGCGCTGGAACGCGCAGCTCTGCGTCTCCTCCGGAGAAAACAGGGTCTTCCCCAGGTCGGGGTTCTTCCGGGCAATCTCGATGACATCCTCAAAGACCGGCCTGGCGGCGGGGTTCCCGTACTCTGCCTGGACGCGGTCGAACAGGTCGGCCAGGGCGGCGAAGAGGTCCCCTGCCCGCCGGTCCAGCAGGTCTTCCACAACGGCGATCAGGTTCTCGCCCAGCTGGCGCAAGAGGAAACGGAACAGCTCCTCCTTGTCCCGGAAGTACTGGTAAAAGCTGCCCCGCGGGATCCCGGCCGCGCGGATGATGCGGTTGACCGAGGCGTCCACAAAGGGGACCCGGGCAAACTCCGCCCGGGCGCAGCGCAGGAACTTTTCCCGTTTTTCGGACGGGAGGTTGAAGAAGGTGGTGGTGGGCATAGCTTCACCTCATCGACAGATCGTCTGATTGAGCGATGCCCAGTATATGTGACAGGTTGTCACATGTCAACGGAGCGGTGAGAAAATTCTTGGATTGTTTACATTTCCATGTGGGTTATATCTTACCATCCCTATTTAAATAAATGGCAAATGGAACATTAATTTTTGCTTAAATTTCAAGCGGCGGTCCCTCTACCGGCCTATATTTTTTCTTAATTTTCCCACTTTAAATGTATATCCGCCTTAAACCCTGTCCACAATAGGCACGAAAGGGATGCTCCGGCGTACCGGAGCCTCCAAACATCTTAGGAATGGAGCATTGTCATGAAAAAACCGTGGACTGACCGCTTCGGTGACTTTATGGCGGGGAAGGGCTTTTACATCGTCCTGTTCCTGTGCGTCGCCGCGATAGGAGTTTCGGGCTACTACCTCTTCTCTTCCCTGGCCGGGGATGGAAATACAGCCGCTGTCGCCGGCCCCGTCCAGGGGGTGGTAGTCACCCCCTCCGTCACCCCCTCGTCCAACCTGCCCAATCAGCCCAACGAGCCTAACCAGCCTAACCAGCCTAACCAGCCCAGCCCTGAAC
>DATMXU010000003.1:0-9164 GCA_035562355.1 Pseudoflavonifractor sp. | reverse complement strand
CCTGAGGGCCGCCTGCAAGGGAGGAATTACAATGACCGCATTAGAAATCCAAGGCTCCGCCGCCAAGGGAGCCGCCCGCGCCCTGAGCACGGCCGGCACGCGCAAGAAGAATACCGCTTTAGAGGCCATCGCCAGAGCGTTGGAGACCCATGTGGCCGACATCCTGGCCGCCAACGCGGAGGATCTGAGGGCCGCCCGGGCGCGTGGCATGCGGGAATCCCTCCTGGACCGGCTGGCCCTGAACGAGGGGCGCATCGCCGCTATGGCCGAGGGAGTGCGCCAGGTGGCCTCCCTGCCCGACCCCATCGGCGAGGTGGTGGAGACCACAAAGCGCCCCAACGGGCTCGTCATCAGCAAGCGCCGGGTGCCCCTGGGGGTCATCGGTATCATCTATGAGGCCCGGCCCAACGTCACCGTGGACGCCGCCGCCCTCTGCCTCAAGTCGGGCAACGCCGTCATCCTCCGGGGCGGAAAGGAGGCCTTCCGCTCCAACTCCGCCCTGGCCGCCCTCATGCGCGGCGCTCTGGAGGAGGCGGGCCTGAACGCCGACTGCGTCTCCCTGGTGCAGGACACCAGCCGGGAGAGCGCGGCGGAGTTGATGAGCCTGACCGGCTATCTGGACGTGCTCATCCCCCGTGGGGGCGCGGGCCTCATCCAGTCGGTAGTGCAGAACGCACGGGTCCCTGTCATCCAGACCGGAGTGGGCGTCTGCCACATCTACGTCCATGAGGGGGCCGACCTTCGGATGGCGGCCGATATCCTCTATAACGCCAAGACAAGCCGCCCCTCGGTGTGCAATGCCGCCGAGTGCGTGCTGGTGGACCGGGCGGTGGCCGGGGAATTTCTCCCCCTGGCATGGGAGCGGCTTCGTGAGAAATCCGTCCAGTGGCGCGCCTGCCCGGCGGCTCTGGCGATCCTGGGTGACCGCGCTGTCCCCGCCGTCGACGACGACTGGGACACCGAGTTCGGGGACTATACCCTGGCAGCCAAGGTGGTCTCCGGGTATGAGGAGGCGGTGGACTTCATCGCCGCCCACGGTACCGGCCACTCCGAGGCCATCGTAACGGCCGACTACTTCGCCGCCCAGCGGTTCCTGGACGAGGTGGACGCGGCCGCGGTCTACGTGAACGCCTCCACCCGCTTTACCGACGGATTCGAGTTCGGCCTGGGGGCCGAGATCGGCATCTCCACCCAGAGGATGCACGCCCGGGGTCCCATGGGCCTCAGGGAGCTCACCTCGTCCAAATACGCGATCTACGGCACCGGCCAGATCAGGTAATCCAGAGGGGAGGACTCATTATGTTTCCCATCTACGCCGCGTTTTCGTCCATTGGCACCTTTCTCGCAGCTCTGCTCGCCTTCTTCCTGCGGCGAAACCGGCTCTTGATTTGTATGGGCGGCGTGACCTTCCTCCTGGCCGCGCTCTCCCTCTATACGCTCATCCCCATGCTGAAGCAGAGTGGAAAAATCCTCCCGGACTGGTTTTTTAACAATTTGCCCATCACTTTTCTCTACCTCTCCGCTTTTGCCCTGGGCGGCGCGTCAGCTGCCGTCGGCCAATACCGCTTACGCAGGCAATAGGGTCATCCCCTTGCGTAGGCGCATAGAATGGAGCGCCACCAGTCTAGGGGGGTGCTCCATTTTCCTGCGCGGCGTGGCGTCCATATACATACGGGTTCGCCCGTATGGACAAAAAGAGAGGTGCTGTTTATGGAAAAGGCCATTGCGATGACCGCCTGCGGCGGCCTGTTGGTCCATGATCTGGGGCCCCTCCCCCCTGCCGGCGAGGGCTGTGTACTGGAGCTGTCATTGACGCTGGAGCGGGTGCGCCCTGAGGCCCGTACCGCTGTGGCCCTCACCCTCACCGAGCTGGACGAGGAGGACCGGGAGTACCCCCGCGGGATGCGCACCCTGCTGGTCCCTGCCCACCACGACGAGAATCCCAGAGACGTGACCGTGCAGAACATCCGTTTCCTCCTCCCCTGCGAGCTGAGTGTGGGCGGCCCGGAGGGCCGCCGTTTCCGGGTACGATATGACCGCCAGTGCATCGACTGCCCCGCCGTCTGCGAGCTGACCCAGGCATGAAACAGACTATCTAGGGGGGACTCCATCTCCCCTAGATACAAAATCGGCGCGGCCATAAGCCGCGCCGATTTTGATACCCCCCTCGCTTGCGCACAGCGCAGCGGCTGCGGCCCAATGGCCGCAGGTTATGAAGCCTTCTTTGACAGGCTGAGGGGCGTCGAGGACGCCGCCCCCTACTCCAGTCCCTCCAGCTCCTCCAGCCACAGGCGGACGGAGGCGTCGCTGGGCATACGCCAATCCCCCCGGGGGGAGAGAGTGACGGAGCCCACCTTGGGTCCGTCGGGCATACAGGAGCGCTTGAACTGCTGGGTAAAGAACCGGCGGCAGAAGCCCCGCAGCCACTTGAGGATGGCGCCCCGCTCGTACCGCCTGCCGAAGGCCTGCTCGGCCAGGCGCAGAATCTTCCTGGGGGACATGCCCCAGCGGAGGAAATAATAGAGGAAAAAATCGTGGAGCTCATAGGGCCCCACCAGGTCCTCGGTCCTCTGGGAGATGTCCCCGTTCACGGCGGGCAGCAGCTCCGGGGAGACAGGGGTATCCAGAATGTCCACCAGCACGTCTGCAAGGCGGGGGTCCTCCTCCCCCTTGTCCCCGGCCACCGAAGAGACCAGATGGCGCACCAGGGTCTTGGGAATAGAGGCATTGACGGCATACATGCTCATATGGTCGCCGTTATAGGTGCACCAGCCCAGGGCAAGCTCGCTCAGGTCCCCCGTGCCCACCACCAGGCCGTCGGTCTGGTTTGCCAGATCCATGAGCACCTGGGTGCGCTCCCTGGCCTGGGCGTTTTCAAAGGTCACATCGTGGCGGTCCATGGGCTGGCCGATGTCCTTGAAGTGGGACTTGACCGAATTGGTGATGTCAATGCGCCGGAGGGTGGCCCCCAGTCGCCGTGAAAGCTCCACGGCGTTGTCCCGGGTGCGGTCGGTGGTGCCGAAACAGGGCATGGTGACGGCCAGGATATCGCCGGCGGGCCGGTCCAAAAGTTTCATGGCGACGGCGGTGATCAAGATGGCCAGGGTACTGTCCAGCCCGCCGGAGAGGCCCACCACCGCGCATTTCGCGTGGGTGTGCTCCAGCCGCTGCTTGAGCCCCAGGGCGGCGATGAGCAAGATCTCGTCGCAGCGGGCCTTGCGCTCGGCGGAGTCCTCAGGGATGAAGGGGCTGGGTGAGATGTGGCGGGTCAGGGTGGTGTCCCCCGGCTCCAGGGCGAAGGGGATGTTCCATACCCTCCCCGCTGCGGGGAAGACGCTTAACCGCCGCCGCTCGTGGGCCAGGCGATTCACGTCAATCTCACTGATGGTAAGCCCGGTGGAGAACCGCCGCTCAGCCAGCAGGACGCCGTTCTCCGCGACGAGATCATGCCCCCCAAAGACCAGGTCGGTGGTACTCTCCCCCTCCCCGGCATTGGCGTACACATAACCGCAGACCAGCCGGGCCGACTGGCCGGTGACCAGACCCCGGCGATAGGCTGCCTTGCCAACCGCCTCATTGGACGCCGAGATGTTGAGGATGACGGTGGCCCCGGCGGTGGCCAACTCGTTGGAGGGCGGGTGGACGGCCCAGAGGTCCTCGCAAATTTCCACTCCCACCGCAAGGTCGGGCATGGTCTCGCAGCAGAAGATGTGCCCCGTACCAAAGGGTATGCGGTCTATGCCGCACAGGCGCAGCGCCATGTCCTCTGAGGGCGCGGGAGCGAACCAGCGCCCTTCATAAAATTCACCGTAGTTGGGGAGATGCCGCTTGGGCACCACGCCCAGGATGTCCCCTTTGTGGATGACGACGGCGCAGTTATAGAGCTTGCCGCCCGCCCGCACAGGGAGCCCCAGGGCGGTGAGCATGTCCAGGTTCTTGGTAGCCTCCAGCACGGTGCTCAGCGCCTCTTCCGCGGCGTTTAACAGGGTGTTGTGTAAAAAGAGATCGCCGCAGGTGTACCCCGTAAGGCACAGCTCCGGCAGGGCCAGCACCCGGACACCCTGGTTATAGGCCTCCCGCATCAGCGTAAAGCAGGCCTCCGCGTTATGGCGGCAGTCGGCCACCTTGACGCCCGGCGTCCCGGCCGCCACCTTGATGAATCCGTCCCGCATAGACATAAACCTCCTTTGAGGATGATCGTACCTATCATACTGCAATCAAGGTCGGAATGCAAGATTTTGGAGGCGCGCAACTTCCATCTTAAAGCTCTTCCCCACAGTTATATCCAAATATCCAAAGAACCCCGGCCTTCCGGCCGGGGTTCTTTGGGTGTGTGTTGTTCTGCAAAAGGATGGAGAGGGATTTGGTTGGGAGGATGTTTGTTGGCTCTTCCTGAGTCCAAGGATATCATAACCAGAATTTAAGGCTAATTCGTGAAGGGTATGTGAATAATCTGTAAATTGAGAGAAAAACCGGTGAAGAGGCAAGGCGGGGCGGAGAGCAGAGTCTTCCACTTGACAACAGCTTTTTCAAGTGATATAGTTTCCTTGACAAAGGCAATGACGGGGACAACGCCCTGCTACCACCGCACAGAGAGGGAACGCCATCGGCTGAAAGCGTTTCTGCACCGTGGACAGGACCTGACCACCCCGGAGCCGCCCACCGAAATTTTTGTAGGCTGGGCCGGGTCCTCCCGTTACAGAGGTCACAAGCGGCGGTTGTTAAAAAACCGCAAGCAGGGTGGAACCGTGGGACGCTATGCGCGCCTCACCCCTGAACACATCAGGGGTGAGGCGCGTTTTTTATATGGAAACGCTGAGCCGCCGAGCAGGGGAGATAACGACGAAACGAAACGAAAACGAAGAGTGGGCAGCGCCCATGACGCGTTTTTGTGCAGTCGCAGGAGTTATCGACCCGCCCGCGAGGCGTGCGAAACGTGACAGCCTGCCCCAACTTGAGAAAGGAAGATCGACCATGGCAGACGAACTGAACCTCTATACCTTTGAAAACCCCGAATACCGCAAGACTTACTGGCACACTACTTCCCATATCCTGGCCCAGGCCATGAAACGCCTCCACCCCGAGGTGAAACTGGCCATTGGCCCCGCGATCGCAGAGGGTTTCTATTACGACTTCGACACCCCCCGCCCCTTCACCCCCGAGGACCTCTCCGCCCTGGAGGAGGAGATGCGTAAAATCTGCAAGGAGAAACTGCCCCTGGAGCGCTTTGAGCTGCCCCGGGCCGAGGCCGTCAAACTGATGGAGGAGCGGGAGGAGCCCTATAAGGTCGAGCTCATCAACGACCTGCCTGAGGACGCGGTCATCTCCTTCTACAGGCAGGGGGATTTCCTCGACCTGTGCGCGGGCCCCCATCTGGACTCCACCGGGCGGGTCAAGGGCAACGCCATCAAGCTCACCAGCGCCACCGGCGCCTATTGGCGCGGGGACGCCAGCCGCAAGATGCTCCAGCGCATCTACGGCATCTCCTTCCCCAAGAAAGAGGAGCTGGACGCCCACCTCGCCAGAGTGGAGGAGGCCCGCAGGCGCGACCACAACAAGATCGGCCGGGAACTGGAGTATTTCACCACAGTGGACGTCATTGGCCAGGGTCTGCCCATTTTGCTCCCCAAGGGGGCGCGGGTGGTACAGCTCCTGCAGCGCTGGGTGGAAGACACCGAGCAGCAGTGGGGCTACCTCCTCACCAAGACCCCCCTCATGGCCAAGCGGGACCTCTACAAGATCTCGGGCCACTGGGACCACTATCTGGACGGCATGTTCGTCATGGGGGATCCCCATGACGAGAGCAAGGAGTGTTTCGCCCTGCGGCCCATGACCTGTCCCTTCCAGTACCAGGTCTTCCTGAACCGGGCGCGCAGCTACCGGGATCTGCCCATGCGCCTGGGCGAGACCTCCACCCTCTTCCGCAACGAGGATTCGGGCGAGATGCACGGCCTCATCCGGGTACGGCAGTTCACCATCTCGGAGGGGCACCTCATCATCCGGCCCGACCAGTTGGAGAAGGAGTTCAAGGACTGTCTGGAGCTGGCCAAGTACAGTCTGGATACCCTGGGCCTTCTGGAGGACTGCACCTTCCGTTTCTCCCAGTGGGACCCCGCCAACCCCGGCAATAAATATGAGGGCACCGCCGCCCAGTGGGATGAGGCCCAGAGCGCCATGGGCAAGATCCTCGACCACTTGGGCGTGAAATACGCCATCGGCATCGACGAGGCCGCCTTCTATGGGCCCAAGCTGGATATTCAGTATAAGAACGTCTTCGGCAAGGAGGACACCCTCGTCACCATCCAGATCGACATGCTCCTGGCCCAGAAGTTCGGCATGGAGTATATTGACCAGGAGGGCAAGAAGGCCACCCCCTATATCATCCATCGCACCAGCATGGGCTGCTATGAGCGGACTCTGGCCTACCTGCTGGAGAAGTACGCCGGGGCCCTCCCCGCGTGGCTTGCCCCCGAGCAGGCCCGCATCCTCCCCATCACCGACCGGGCCGCCGACTTCGCCGGCGAGATCGTGAGAAAGCTGGAGGCCCAGGGTTTCCGTGTCACCGCCGACTACCGCAACGAGAAGATCGGCAGGAAGATCCGAGACGCCCAGCTGGAGAAGGTCCCTTATATGCTGGTCCTGGGCGACAAGGAGGTAGAGGCCGCGTCGGTCTCGGTCCGCCACCGCTCCGGTGAGGACCTGGGTTCGATCGGCCTGGAGGAATTCACCGGTATCCTCCGGGACGAGGTGGACCAAAAGCTGCGCAAATAAACCGCCACACCTCGGCGGAGCGCCTTAGGAGGGCGCTCCGCCTTTTGCGCGCGCAGGGGTGCACAAAATCGACAAAACGTTTGCTAATTACTTCGGAATCGGATATACTGTATTCTGAAATTTTACAATGACAGGAGCCGCCTATGACGAAGCTGGAATTTGCCATCCCCACCCTGTTCGGGTTGGAGGGCCTCTGCGCCGACGAGCTGCGCCGCCTGGGCCTGCCCGGGGTGCGGGCGGAAAATGGCCGTGTGCTCTGCGGAGGGAGCCTTTCCGACATTCCCCGCCTCAACCTGAACCTGCGCACTGGGGAGCGGGTGCTCATCGTGCTGGGCAGCTTCACCGCCATAGACTTCGACGCCCTCTTCGAGGGGGTGAAGGCCCTGCCCTGGGAGGACTTTATCCCCCAAAACGGCGCCTTTCCCGTGAAGGGGCACTCTCTGGGCTCGGCGCTCCACTCGGTTCCCGCCTGCCAGTCCATCGTGAAGAAGGCAGTCGCCGCCCGGTTGGGCGGGAGATACGGCCTGGAGACCCTGCCGGAGGACGGACCCCTCTTCCAGATCCAATTCTCCCTCATGAAGGACACCGCCACCCTGATGCTGGACACCTCGGGCGCAGGTCTCCACAAGCGGGGCTACCGGGCCGTGGGTGTGGCGGCCCCCCTGCGGGAGACCTTGGCGGCAGCCACGGTCCTCCTCTCCCGCTACCGCGGGAAGGACCCCTTCTGCGACCCCTTCTGCGGTTCGGGCACCATCGCCATTGAGGCCGCCCTCATCGCCAAGAACCGGGCGCCGGGCCTGGACCGCGCCTTCTCCGCGCAGAAGTGGCCCTGGCTGCCCAGCCAAGCCTGGCTGGACGGAGCGGGAGAGGCCATTGACAAGGAGTACGACGGAGCATACGACGTCTGGGGCGGAGACATCGACCCCCAGGCGGTAGCCATCGCAAGATCAAATGCCGAGAAAGCGGGCGTGGAAGAGCTGGCGCGTTTCGACGTGGCCGACGCCACGGCCTTCCGCCCCAGTACGCCCAAGGGGCGCATTGTCACCAATCCCCCCTACGGAGAGCGCATCATGGAGCGGCGGGAGGCCGAGGAGCTCTATGCGGCCTTCGGACAGGCCTACGAGGCCCTGCCCTCCGGGTGGGAGCTCTTCCTCCTCTCCTCCCACACTGAGTTCGAGCGGACCTTCGGACGTCCCGCGGACAAAAAACGAAAGCTCTACAACGGGATGATCAAGTGCGACCTGTTCCAGTATGGGAAGAGGTAAAGGCGGCCTCCGCCCCCACCCTCCTCTCCCGCAAGTCCTTGCGAGAATTCACCCAGGAAGGCTGTGGCCGTATGAAGCACCTCTTTATTATCAATCCCGCTGCGGGGAAAAAAGGCAGCACCGACGCGCTGGTAGCGCGGATTGAGGCGCTCTTTGGAGCCCGGGGACTCAGCTATGAGATCGCCTTCACCTCCGCCCAGGGGGATGCGGAGCGCATCACCCGGCAGGCCGCCGAGCGGGGCGAGCCTCTGCGGGTCTATGCCTGCGGGGGCGACGGCACCTTAAACGAGGTGGTAAACGGCGCGGCCGGGCACGACTTTATGGCCGTGACCAACTACCCCAAGGGGACAGGCAACGATTTTCTCAAAATCTTCGGCAAGCGGTATCGGGAGCGGTTTTCCGACCTTGAGGCCCTTGCCGAGGGACCTCAGGTCGCCTTTGACCTGATGGACTGCAACGGCAAGCTGGGCATCGGCTCCATCTGCGCCGGGCTGGATGCCCGGGTGGCCGCCGACGTACATAAGTACAAGGGACTTCCTTTGGTGACCGGCATCGGGGCCTACATACTCTCCCTGCTGGTGAACATCCTCTTCAACGGCATCTCCCGGCCCGCGGATGTGGAGGTCGGGGGTACCCTCACCAAGGGGGAGCTGAGCATCCTCTGCGTGATGAACGGCCGGTACTACGGCGGCGGCTTTATGCCCGTGGGGGACTCCGAGCCGGACGACGGCGTGCTGGACATGCTGGTGGTGCCCCGTGTGAGTCTCCTCACACTTCTGCGGGTAATCGGCCCTTACGCGAAGGGCCTCTATCGGAGATACCCCGATCTCATCCAAGACTACCATGGGACCGAAATTTCCCTCTCCTCCGCCGAGGGGCTGGTGGCGGTGGTAGACGGAGAGGTCATGCGGGATTCCCGGTTCACCATCCGGCTATCCGAGCACAAGATCAACTTTTTTTATCCCGGCGACCTCTCCTACCGGGCGGAACGTTAGCACTCTCCCAGCCCCATTGTGAACAAATTTTTAATTTTACCCAAATCAACCCTCTTTTTTCAAATAGGGGGTTGATTTTTTTGTGTGGACGGGGTATTATCATACTTGCATTTGGCACTCTTGTGTTTTGAGT
>DATMXU010000002.1:0-2190 GCA_035562355.1 Pseudoflavonifractor sp. | reverse complement strand
ACCTTGACTTGCGCCGTGGGCATGGTATGATGATATCAGAAAAAGAGGAAGTTTTCTTCCACGATTTTTATGGAGGCGGTTTTGATGAAAGAGGCCATCAAGTGGACCGGCAACCACATGCCCGGAAGCGAGGACAAGCAGCTTTCGATCATGTCCCTGTCCAACGTTGCCAAGGCCCGCTTTTTCCACTCGAGCTTTCCCCAGTACTCCATCACTCCCCTGGCCCGGCTGGACGGTATGGCCCAGTACCTGGGGCTGGCGGGACTCTATGTGAAGGATGAGTCCTTCCGGTTCGGCCTCAACGCCTTCAAGGTGCTGGGCGGCTCCTTTGCCATGGCGAAGTACATCGCCAAGCAAATGGGCCGGGATGTGAGCGAGATGACCTACGACTACCTCACCAGCGAGGCCTTCCGGGCCGAGTTCGGCCAGGCCACCTTCTTCACCGCCACCGACGGCAACCACGGCCGGGGTGTGGCCTGGGCCGCCAACAAGCTGGGCCAGAAGGCCGTGGTCCATATGCCCAAGGGCAGCAGCAAGCCCCGGTTTGACAACATCGCCAAGGAGGGGGCCACCGTCACCATTGAGGAGGTCAACTACGACGAGTGCGTCCGCATGGCGGCGGCTGAGGCCGAGGCCACCAAGAACGGCGTCATTGTCCAGGACACCGCCTGGGACGGCTACGAGGAGATCCCCGCCTGGATCATGCAGGGCTACGGCACCATGGCAAGCGAAGCCGCCGACCAGCTGCGCCAGGTGAATGTGAACCGGCCCACCCACGTCTTTGTCCAAGCCGGCGTGGGCAGCCTTGCCGGCGCGGTGATAGGCTATTTCACCAATCTCTTCCCCAACGACCCGCCCAAGTTCGTGGTGATGGAGGCCCAGGCGGCCGACTGCCTCTACCAGGGGGCCATGGCCGGGGATGGCAGCCCCCGCATCGTGGAGGGCGACCTCCAGACCATTATGGCCGGCCTCGCCTGCGGCGAGCCCAACACCCTCTCCTGGGACATCCTGCGCAACCACTGCGGCGTGTTCGTCTCCTGCCCCGATTGGGTATCCGCCCGGGGCATGCGGATGCTGGGCGTGCCCGTAAAGGGCGACGGCGTAGTCATCTCCGGTGAGAGCGGCGCGGTGGGCATGGGCCTCCTGGCCGCCGTCATGGAGACCGACGAGTATAAGGACCTGCGCGAGGCCATCGGCCTGGACCGTTTCTCCCAGGTGCTTATGTTCTCTACCGAGGGCAATACTGATCCCATGAAGTTCCGGAAGGTTTTATGGGACGGCGAGTATCCCACCGTGTGACTGGGTCACAAGGTGGAGCCCCAGCCCTTTCAATGCCCGGGGCGGGTAAATCGCCCATCTCCGCGCTAAGCGCCACCGTTTCGCGGTGGTTGCACTCCGAAATGCGTCTGCGGACGCAGTGCGCCAAGGTTTTGCCTTCGGCAAAACGCGTATCACTCAATTTAGAAACCACAATATAAAAACGGAGGGTATTACAATGGAATTCGAGAAAATCAAAGCGGCAGCCCAGGCGTACAGCGCCGACATGAACCGTTTCCTGCGCAGCATGATCTCTCATCCCAGCGAGAGCAGCCAGGAGAAGGAGGTCGTCACGTGCATCAAGGCCGAGATGGAAAAGCTCGGCTTCGACAAGATCGAGATCGACGGCCTGGGCAACATCATCGGCTGGATGGGCGACGGCGAGAAGATCATCGCCATCGACTCCCATATCGACACCGTGGGCATCGGCAACATCAACAACTGGACCCATGATCCCTACCAGGGCTATGAGGACGACGAGGTCATCTACGGCCGCGGCGGCTCCGACCAGGAGGGCGGCATGGCCTCCGCCGTGTACGGCGCCAAGATCATGAAAGACTTAGGCCTCATCCCCGCCGGGTACAAGATCATGGTGGTGGGCTCCGTTCAGGAGGAGGACTGCGACGGCATGTGCTGGCAGTACATCCACGAGAAGGGCGGCATCACGCCGGAATTCGTGGTCATCACCGAGCCCACCAACGGCAACATCTATCGGGGCCACCGGGGCCGCATGGAGATCCGGGTGGAGGTCAAGGGCGTTTCCTGCCACGGCTCCGCGCCGGAGCGGGGCTCCAACGCCATCTACAAGATGGCGGAGATCATCGGCGAGGTGCGGGAGCTGTACGACCGCCTGGCCTACGACCCGTTCCTGGG
>DATMXU010000001.1:0-17569 GCA_035562355.1 Pseudoflavonifractor sp. | reverse complement strand
CCCAAGGACGTGAAAAGAGCAATATGTACAAAATGCAGAAAAGGAGAGTAGAAAATGAGACAGGTGCAAAAAAGGCTGTTGGCGCTGCTCCTGACAGCGGCAATGACAGCAACCATGGTCGCCCCTGCGGGAGCGACGGCTACCGGAGGCGCCGCCGGCGATGTCTCAGCCCCTGGGGGCGAGGCAAAGATATCTGGAGACCAGAGCAATGTCACGGTCACGGTGCACTACCACCGTGAGGACGGAGACTACAGCGGAGGAAACGTTGAGGTACGCAATTTCGAGGACGTCGCGGGGACGCCGGGCACTGCCCAAACGGACGACTTCGGTTGGAAACAGACCTTTACGGTGAGCGTAGAACCCAAGGCCTACATCAAGTTCGAAATTATGGATGACAGCGTCTTTGAGGGCGACGTGCGCTACCTCGACCCGGAGGGCAAGGACAGCCTCCAGGTTTGGCTCATCGACGGCGACCCCAAGGCCTACGGCGCGCCCATCCTCATCGACCCCCAGTACACCACGGCCCGCGACGGCGTGCGCTATGTCGCCGTGCAGGCGCTGCCGGTGTATTTCCCTGCTGGCGGCGACCCCATCAACAGCTACCGCGTGGACTATCCGGGTAATAACGGCTACTATACGCCGGGCGCTAACGGTAAGGGCGTCGCCCCCGGACTGGGCGGAATCCCCTCCTCTGCGAAGGTGACCCTGCTCCGCAATCCTGTGGACAGCGCACAGGATGACTGGTGGGAAATCACCCCCGCATCCAAGACCATGATGATCAACTTCTCCAGCTCTACAGCGCAGACCAACGCCATGACCAGCGGCCCGTACGCCAAGGCCAACACCGGGCTTGCCGACAATCTGTACCACGGCGATCTGTCCCCCGTGTTCCTGGATGTTGACCTAATCCAGGAGGGCCCTATAAATGGGACCGGTCTGACCTTCCTCTCCCTGG
Source organism: Pseudoflavonifractor sp. (assembly GCA_035562355.1). Classification (GTDB taxonomy): domain Bacteria; phylum Bacillota; class Clostridia; order Oscillospirales; family Oscillospiraceae; genus Pseudoflavonifractor. The sequence continues at coordinate 16,614 of DATMXU010000001.1, read as the reverse complement.
CCACCATCGAGGGCATGACAGAGACTCTGGGCAGCTTGGTCATGGGCGAGGACACCTATCTGCTGCCCAAGATGTTTGTGGGCTACGAGAAGGTGCAGGACTTCACGGGCAGCCCCGAATCCGTGGGCACCCCCGAAGACTTGGGTTTCAGCACCGATAAGCTTAACATCTATAAGAGCTTTATGCAGACCGATTCGGACGCGTCCGACGGTATGCCCTTCGCCGCCTCCATCACCAAGGACGGCAAGCTGATCTTTGCCGAGGGGACCGGCACCGAGGCGCAGTTCCGCACCACTCCAGACGGCAAGGGCGGCTATTATGCCGCCACTCCCATCCCAAAGGACCAGCAGGTCCCCGTCACCGCGGATTCTCTGTTCGACCTGGCCTCCAACTCGAAGATGTATGCCACCAACTACGCCATTGAGTACCTGGTCTCCCAGGGGCTTCTTGACATAGACATGAGGCTGGTGGATATGCCGGGCTGGGAGAACTTCACGGATGCCTACACGAAGTCCGACAGCGGCAGCTTTTCGACGAATGTATACAAGTCCAAGGGCAAGGACCTGGTGACCCTCAAGCTGATCCTGGAGCACCGGGCCGGCCTGCTGCCCGACCCGCAGTTTCAAAGCCGCATAACCGCGGGCGACGACCTCTATTACCACCTGGAGGGCGACGACCTTAAAAACTTTGACCGCGCCGAGCTGATCGACATCCTTTGTAAGGTCCCGCTGGGATCCGTGCCAAACTCTGCGACGAACGGCGCGTACAGCGATCTGGACTATATCATCCTCGGCATTATCGTGGAGCAGATCACAAAAAAACCGCTGGATACCTTTATTGAGGAAATCCTCCAGGATAAATTCGGTATTCACAGCACTGTCTACAACCCCCTGCAAAAAGGGTTCACCCAGGACGACTGCGTCGCCGGGTGTGAGATCAACGGCAACTCCCGCGACGGACAGGTGACGTACGGCTTCCAGAACGACAACAGCACTCCCATCTTTGAGCGGAACTACACCCTGCAGGGTGAGGTTCATGATGAGAAGGCCTGGTACGCCCTGGGCGGCGTGGCTGGTCATGCCGGTCTCTTCTCCTCTGCGAGGGATATGTCCGAGGTTATGCAGGTGGCCCTCAACGGCGGATCCTACAACGGGTTTAAGCTCTTCGACAGAGACGTGCACAAGCTCTTCACGACCCGGACCGGCAACACCAACGTGGGCTATGTGGGCCTGGGCTGGTGGGTCAGCGATACCTCCGCGTACCAGCAGAGCTATTTCAGATATGGGCCCAGCATGCATACTTACGGCCATCAGGGCTGGACAGGCACCCTGACGGAGATCGATCCCATCAAGGGAATCACCATCGCCACCCTGACCAGCATGAAACACGGCCCCACCGTAAACGGCGCCAACACATTTAGCAATCAGGACACCAGGATTGCCGGCTTTAATGGCTGGCCCGGCCCCAACAACCTGACCATCCAGAATATCTATGTCTATGGCGCGCAGGATCTCCTGGACCACAGCCGCCGCGAGTGGACGGTGAGCTTTAACGGCGATGCATCCGGTGAGCAGACCATTCTGGACGGCAACTTCGCCACACAACCCTTCACGCCAGGGCAGCCGGGCAGCGTCTTTGGCGGCTGGTATACCGATGAGGATTGCACCCAGGCGTGGGATTTTTCCACCAGTCGCGTGATGGGCGACGTGACCCTCTATGCCAAGTGGAGCCCCGACGAGTCCGGGCTCGCGTCCGTTTCCGCGGAAGATAACGCGCCCGCAGAGGATTCCACGCCTGTGGAGGATTCCGCACCCGTGGAGGATTCCGCGCCTGTGGAGGATTCCGCGCCCGTGGAGGATTCCGCTCCTGTGGGGGATTCCGCGCCTGCGGAGGATTCCACGCCGGACGCTGATCTCGATCCTATGACCGTCGACGCCCCCATGCCGTTCGGCGAGCCCGCGACGGCTGCATATACAGTCATCTTTGACCACAACGGCAGTGAGCAGATCGCCTCCTCCATATCCGTGGCCGGCGGCACGGCCATCGGTGACCTGCCCGTCCCCGCCAAGGCCGGCTATGATTTTGACGCCTGGTATGTTGGCGACATCAAGCTGACCAAGGATACCGTTATCGACACCGATACCCTGGCAACCGCCAAGTGGGTTGAGCTGCACACCATCACCTACGATACCAATGGCGGCGGCTCCATCGTCCGCCCGGTCAAGGTCGCCGACGGCGCGAACGCCACCGATTACTATGCCGGCGGCGCGCCATACAGCCCCGCGAAATACTCATCTCTGAGCACCCCCTCCGTCCGCGCTTTCGAGGGCTGGTTTACCGATGAGGAGTGCACCGATGCCTGGGACCCTGCGTCCCCCGTCACCGGGGACTTAACCGTGTACGCCAAGTGGGGCCCCAAGACCCACTCGGTTAAGTTTGATGTCAGACAGGGCTCCGGCGTACCTCCCGTCCAGGCCGTTATGGACGGCGGGAAGGCGACCAAGCCCGCGGCAAGCCCCACCAAGAGCGGCAGCGTGTTTGAGGGCTGGTGCACCGACGCCGGCCAGCGCACCTTCTTTGACTTCACCAACACGCCGGTGACGTCGAACCTGGTGCTCTACGCCAAATTTACCACCAATCTGGGCGCCACTACCCTGGCGATAGCTCCGCCCGTGGCCGGCAAGCTGCCCCAGACCACCGTAGCCGGCACCGGCTACACAGGCACTATCACCTGGAAGAATGCTGATACGGGCGCGGCCCTGGTTGGTCCCTTTATGGCCGGCGCAGTCTATACCGCCACCGTCACTCTGACCTCCTGCCCCTTCCCGGCGCAGACCCCCATCTCTTTCTACCGCTGGCCCGCTGCTGTTCCCACCATCAAGATCGCGGATAGGACTGCCAGGGATGTAACCGTGACCGGCGGCGACGTAACCGGCAATGTGCTGACGTGCACCGTTGACTTCAGCAATGGCGTTATGCTGGATGCCCCTGTTGTGAGCCTCACCGCTCCCGCTGTCGACGCCATCCCCCAGATGACGGTCTCCGGCACGGGCTACACCGGCACCGTCGTCTGGAAAGACGCGAATCACACCACTCTTGCGAGCGCGTTTGAGGGCGACACGGCTTACAATGCCAGCGTGGTCCTGACCTCCGCCGATGGCTACCGCTGGCCGTCGCCGGCCCCCAATGTGACTGTGGGCGGCCAGACCATCACCGACGCGACGGTCACCGGCGGCCTCGAGTCCGGCAACATCCTGTCCTTCCGGGTTGCCTTCCCCAAGACCGATAAGGCCGCTCCTCCCACCCCCGGCGGCACCGTGAAGATTGGCGCCGAGGTACTGCTGGAGAGCGAAGTCTGGAAGGAGCACCTGAAGGGTAAGAACGTCGCGCTCTTCACCAACCAGGTCTGCGTGGATAAGAACATGAACCACCTGGCCGATATGCTGAAGGAGGACCCGGACATCAACCTGGTCTGCATGTTCGGCGGCGAGCACGGCCTGCGCGGCGCCTATCAGGCAGGCGCGGCGGTCCCCCACGCCAGGGACGCGACGACGGGTCTCATGGCCTGGAGCCTCTACAACGGCGGCACGATCGATACGGCGGCGCTCGGGCTCGCGCCCCTCGACGCGGAGTTTGCCAACCCCTCCAACCCCAGCAGGCCGACCGCGGCCATGCTGACCGGCAACAACGGCAAGTGGTATGAGCCGGTTGACATCATCCTCTTCGACCTACAGGAGATCGGCAGCAAGACCTGGACTTACATGTACACCCTGGCGGACTGCATGATGGCCACCATTGAGGCCAAGAACCAGGCCGGACAGCACGTGGAGTTTATCGTCCTCGACCGGCCCAGCCCCATCAGCAGCGACGTGGTGGAGGGCAGCATGACGGAGCCCGGCAACGCCAGCGGCATCAGCCGGTATCCGCTCCCCTCCCGCTACGGCCTGACCATGGGCGAGCTCGCCAAGCTTTATCAGGGCGAGGGCTACAAGAACTACTGGACTACGGCGTCCTACGGCGGCCCCGCCAACGAGTACGGCGGCAGCACCGCCGCGCCCCCCAACTGGGACTGGAGCGATCCCACCCAGGCGAACAAGATCTCCCTGGCGGACTGCAGCCTGATGGTCATTCCCTGCGAGGGCTATTCCCGCGACATGTACTGGGATGAGACCGGCCTGCAGTTCATCCTGCCCTCGCCCAACATGCCCACCTGGGAGGCTGCGCTGGACTACACGGGCACCGTCTGGTTTGAGGGTCCCTCCATCGTCGAGGGACGCGGCACCACCAAGTCCTTTGAGCTCATCAGCGCGCCCTACATCGACCCCATCGCGCTGGCCGAGCGCATGAACGAGCTGGAACTGCCCGGCGTGAGGTTCCGCGCGGCGTCCATCACTCCGTATGCCGCAAATCAGACGCCCAGCAGCTATGTAAATATGCTCTGCCACGGCGTACAGATCCACATCACCGACAAGCGCGCCTATTCCCCCGTTGAGATGCAGGTCGCCCTCTTCCTGACCCTGCGGGCCATGTATGGCGGGGGCGGCAATGACCGTTTCAATATACCCTCCTCCGTGGATCAGAGAACTGGCAGCACCTGGGTGCGTACCGAGGTGAACGCCTTTGAGGTCGGCTCCACCAAGGAGCAGGTCCTCGCCAAGAAGGCCGAGATGATGGCCAAAATGGATACCGAGACAGAGGGTTATCTCACTATCCGCAGCAAATACCTGATGCGCGCGTACGACACGCCCGCCGATAAAGAACTTGTCACCACCCCCGTGCCCGTCATCGACCTGGGCTATGAAACGCTCTTTGAAGACCACATGGATTTGCTCAAGGGTAAAAAAGTGGGCCTGGTCACCAACCAGACCGGCGTTGACAAGGACTTGAACCATCTGGCCGATATCCTTGACCCCGAAAAGAATCCCACCAAGGGTGTTGACCTCACCACCCTGTTCAGCTCCGAGTTTGGCCTCCGCGGCGAGATTCAGACGGCGGCGGCGGACGGCTATACCGACAGCGCGACTGGGACCGGCCTGCCGGTCTACAGGCTGTATAACACCGCGCCCACCGCGGAGCAGCTGCAGAACGTCGATGTGCTCCTGTTCGACATGCAGGACTCGGGCACTCGCTCCAACTCCTATGTCGACCTGATGGCCCGCTGCATGATCGCCTGTGCGGAAAACGGCGTGGCCTTCGTGGTGCTGGACCGGCCGAACCCCCTGGGCGGCGAGACCGTTGACGGCCCTGTGCGGGAAGACGGCGGCTATCCCATCCCCACCCGCTACGGCATGACCATAGGCGAGATGGCCCTCATGATCAAGGGCGAGTTCGAGCACGAGGCCCTGCAGGAACTGGACCTGCGGGTGATCCCCATGGAGAACTGGACCCGTGATATGTACTACGATGAGACGGGTCTGCAGTTCGTCATGCCCGACCGCAAAATCCCCACCGCCAAAACCACCCTCACCTATGCCGCCCTCGGCTGGCTGGAGGGCACCGGTGCGTGGGCGGACACCGCCGCTGCACAGAAGGGTGTGAGCAATGGGTGGGGCACCACGAAGACCTACGAGTTCTTCGGCGCCCCCTTCATCCAGCCCAAGATGGTGGAATTCGCGAAGGCCCTCAACGACTGCAATCTCCCCGGGGTGCGGTTCCGCCTGGCAGCAATGACGCCCTGGAACAACACCCAGCCCGCCGCCGCCATCAAGTTCCCGAATACCGCCTGCTACGGCGTGCAGATGCATATCTACGATGAGCACGCCTACTCCCCTGTCGATACGGCGCTCGCCGTCCTGACCACGCTGCAGGAGCTCTTCCCCACCAACGTGGCTGAGATGTTCACCGACGAGTTCAATGAGATCGTCGGAAATACCTGGATGGCGGACGCGATCAAGAACGGCGACAGTGCAGCCGAAATCCGCGGCCAGTTCCAGGAGGACCTCGACGCCTTCGCCGCGCTGCGCGAGAGCTATCTGCTGTACGGCACGGACAAGACCGGACTCGACGCTCTGATCGCAAGGGCGGAAGAAAAAATCCAAGGAAATTACACCGCGGCCAGCTGGGCGCCCTTCGCCGCGGCACTGGAAACGGCGAAGAAGGTGAGCGCCGATAACGCAGCCATCCAGGCCGAGATCAGCGCGGCGCAAGCCGACCTCCAAGTAAAGATGGACGCGCTGATCGCCTATTCGACCTCCGGCGGCGGCACTACCACCACCAAAACCACTAAGAATCCGGACGGCTCCACCACCACGACCGTCACAGACAAGAAGACGGGCACCGTCACCGCGACAACCCAATACCCCGACGGCAAAAAGGTAGAGGTCATCACCACTAAGGCGCTTGACAAGATCGTCACCGTCACAGATAAGGACGGCAATAAGGCGGCGGAAATCAATCTGCCCGCCACCGTTCCCGCCCCCAATCCCCCCTTCACCGACGTACCCGCAGACCACTGGTCCAAGGGCGCCGTGGATTTTGTGGCCGGGCTGGACCTCTTTACCGGCGCCGGCGACGGCACCTTTAGCGGTGCGACGCCCATGACCCGCGGCATGCTGGCCACCGTGCTCCACCGTCTGTCCGGCAAGGTCCCGGGCGGTGGAGAAACCTTCACAGACGTGGCCCCCGGCATGTGGTACACCGGCGGCGTGGATTGGGCCGCGAAGAACGGCATTGTCATCGGCAGCGGCCAGAACTTATTCAATCCCGACGGCAACATCACCCGCGAGGCCCTGGCCGTCATGCTCTACCGTTACGCCGCACTCCTGGGATTGGACACCAAGGCTGATGGCATGGCTCTCAATCAGTTCGACGACAATGCCAGCGTGAGTGCCTGGGCTATCGAGGCCATGGGCTGGGCCGTGAGTAACGGTATCCTGGAGGGCAGCAACAACAAACTGAATCCTGGCGGCGACACCAGCCGCGCCGAAGCGGCCGCCATGCTCCAGCGGTTCATAGGCCAGCTCAGCTGACCTCCTCCCACAAAAAGCGATGCAGTCAGGACCGCCCTGAAAGGAGTGATTTGAAATAGCCCCGCAGGGGCGTAATGGGTCCAGCGCCTAAAAAGCGCTGGACCCATTATGTTCAGGCGTTTTCCATCCGGGATGTTTTTATTTCGCGATTCACACAAATTCTTTCATTTGGTTTTGTCAATTCCTCCAAGGTTATACGCTGCATATTGACTTGCCTTTGGGGGTATGGTAACATACGAATGCAATTGCAATTGCATAACTTTTAGGGGCGTTACCACATGGGCGCCGACCTGAACCTGATTAAGCCGCATGGCTAATTGGTTCAGGTTTTTTTGTGTTTTCTCGGAGGGAGGGATGCATATGAAGATCAAAAAGATTCTAAACCATAACATCGTGGTGGCGGTGGACAGAAAAGACCGGGAATGTGTCCTGACGGGCCGTGGCATCGCCTTCGGGAAAAAGGCCGGAGATGAAATTGACCCCGGCCAGGTGGAAAAAACCTTTATCACTGCGGAAAAGGGCATGGCGGAAAAGCTCAGCCGGATTCTGGAGAGCATTCCACCCGAGTACATCCGGGTGGGGGATGAAATCATCAATATGGCTAAGGCAGATCTGGACCCGCTGAACGAGAAAATCTACCTCACCCTTATTGACCACATCTACTTCGCGGTAGAGCGCCACAGAGAGGGGATAGACATTCCCAATGCGCTTTCCTGGGAGATGCGGCAGTACTATGCGCAGGAGTTCCGGGTCGGGCAGAAGGCGTTGGAGATTATAGAGAAACGGATAGGGGTGCGCCTTCCGGAGGACGAGGCCGCCTTCATCGCATTCCACTTCGTGAACGCCGGCTCCACCACAGGGGAGAGAAATATCCCCGTACAGGATAGCCTTCGGATGATTCGGGATATTCTCGATATTGTGGAGAGCGAGCTAGGCGTCCGTTTCCGCCCGGAGTCCCACAGCTACAACCGTTTCACCGCCCACCTGAAGTACTTCTCTCTGCGGGTGCTGAAGTTCGGGCATCCGCCCGAGGTCAAGGTGGACAGCGCCAACCCCATTTACCGCCTGCGGTACGAGTTTCCGGCCGAGCAAGGATGCGTAGAAAAAATTGCTGACTACGTACGCAAGACATACGGCCACGAGACCAATGAGGAGGAGCAGGCCTATCTTCTCCTTCACCTTCACACTTTGGTTGTTCACAGTTGATCTGGCTCAAATCATTATTTGAACGGAGGAAAAAACATGGATTACGGGAAATTGGCGGAAGAAATTCTAAGTCAAGTGGGCGGCCCCTCCAACATCACCCAGCTTGGCCACTGCGCGACACGGCTCAGGATGAACCTTAAGGATGATAAGGCTGTCGACCTGGAGGGAGTGAAGAAGATCCCCGGCGTCCTGGGTGCGGTATACAAGTCCGGACAGTATCAGATTATCATCGGGCCCGATGTGGCCAATGTATACAGAGAGGTCAGCAGGCTGGGCGGCGGCAATCTGCCGACCGGCACAGTGACCGACAAGAAGTCGGGCGGTTTCCTCGACCGGCTTATGGACGTCTTTGCCTCTATCTTTACCCCCGTTATCCCCGCCATCACCGCCGCCGGTATGATCAAGGCGATTCTGGTCATCTGCGTTCTGTTTGGGATGCAGAAGACCTCGCAGAACTACATCATTTTAAACTTTATCGCCGACGCCGGTTTTTACTTTCTGCCCATCATGCTGGCCTTCTCAGCCGCTAAGAAACTGGGCTGCAATCCCTATCTGGCAGCCATGATCGGAGGTGTGCTGCTCCACCCGTCCTTTACCGGGCTGGTGGCCGCCAATGAGCCCGTATTCCTGTTCGGCGCGCCCATCAAGCTGATTTCCTATGCATCCAGCGTCATTCCCGTGCTTTTGGCCGTGTGGCTGATGAGCTACGTGGAGCGTTTCGCGGACAAAATTTCCCCCAAGCCCATCAAGTTCTTTACCAAGTCCGTGCTGACGGTCTTGATCGTGGCCCCCATTACGCTGATCGTGCTTGGTCCGCTGGGCTCCACCATCGGAGATGTGATTGCGGCCGGGATCAACTTCATTAACGAGCACGCCTCCTGGCTGGTGTCCATGCTGATGGGCGCGTTCATGCCCCTGCTTGTGCTCACCGGGATGCACTGGAGTTTCCTCCCGATCCTGATGACTTCTTACACCAACTTCGGCTATGAGGGAATCATGGGCCCGGGAAGTCTGGTCTCTAACATCTGCCAGGGCAGCGCCGCGCTGTGCATTGCCTTCAAGACCCGGGACAGGGGCCTGAAACAGACGGCCTCCTCCGCCGGTGTCACTGCTCTTTTCGGCATCACTGAGCCCGCCATGTACGGGGTCACCCTCCGGGTGAAAAAAGCGCTTATCGCCGTCATAGCGGGCGGCGCAGCCGGAGGGCTGTATGCCGGGCTCATGGGCGTCGTGCGCTATACGTCGGGAACGCCCGGGCTGCTGTCCCTCCCCCTCTTCATCGGCGAAAATCCAATGAATATCGTGCATGCCTGCATCGCCTGGGCCATCGGTGCCGTGGTTACCTTCATCCTGACCTGGGTGCTGGTGGACGCGGACACGCCGATCGACCAGGGCGTGCCGGCCAATGTACTTGGCTGATCAGAGTACAATTTCGTGGTTCCCTCCCCCGCCGGAGGCGGGGGAGGGAACTTCTTCAATCTATAAAAGGAGTGTACCCCATGTTTCAAATACCCGCTGAGTTTCTATGGGGAGGCGCCATGGCCGCCAACCAGTGCGAAGGCGCCTACCTGGAGGATGGAAAAGGGCTGTCCCCCATGGACATCCTTCCATCCGCCAAGCAGGGGCGCCGGCAGGCCATGTACCACCCGGAGACGGCCCTTCAAACTGACTATGGATATTACCCCAGTCATATAGGCATTGATTTTTACCACCGCTATCGGGAAGACCTCGCCCTTTTGGCCGAGATGGGGATAAAAGCCTTCCGCACTTCCATCAGCTGGGCGAGGATTTTTCCCAACGGTGACGAGGAACTGCCCAATGAAAAGGGCCTGCAGTTCTATGACGACTTGTTTGACGAGTGCCTGAAGTACCAGATAGAACCGGTGGTGACTATCTGCCACTTTGATACGCCCCTGGGGCTGACGAGAAAATACGGCGGCTGGTCGGACCGCAGGCTCATCGGCCTCTATCTGCGGTACGCAAAGGTCTTATTTGAACGATACGCAAAAAAAGTAAAGTATTGGATGACCTTTAATGAGATCAATATGATTACCCATATCCCCTTCTTTGGGGGTGGGATGCTGACGGAGGGCAGCAGCGATACCACCCAGGTGACCTATCAGGCGGCTCACCACCAGTTGGTTGCCAGCGCCATGGCGACCGCCCTGGCCCACGGGATAGGTCCGGAGCTGCAAATCGGCTGTATGCTGGCTGCGGGCTCCTTCTACCCCTATAGCTGTACTCCCGAAGACGTCTGGGCAGCGGCGAGGAAGAACAAGGAACTGTATCTGTTTTCCGATGTTCAGGCGCGGGGGGAATATCCCGCCTTTGCCAAGCGCCTCTTTCGGGAGAACGACGTCCACATCCGGATGGCCGAGGGTGACGAGGAAATCTTGCGCGCGCATCCAGTGGATTTTGTCGCCTTTAGCTATTATTCCAGCCGCCTGATCAGCGTCGACCCGGAGGTTCTTCGTAACGTAGCCGATGGGAATGCCATTACCACGCTGAGGAATCCCCATCTGGACATTACCCCCTGGGGCAGACAGATTGACCCCCTCGGCCTGAGGACCACCATGAACGAGCTGTATGACCGCTATCAAAAGCCGCTGTTTATCGTGGAAAATGGGCTGGGGGCCGTCGACGCGATTGAGCGCGACGGGAGCATTCAGGACGACTACCGAATTGCCTATGACAGAGACCATATCCACGCCATGAAAGAAGCGATGGAGGACGGCGTGCCCTGCCTTGGCTATCTGTCCTGGGGCTGTGTTGACCTGATCAGCGCAGGCTCCGGAGAAATGGAGAAGAGATACGGATTTATCTATGTAGACAGGGATAACGAGGGCAACGGAACCCTGGAACGCAGGAAAAAACAGTCCTTCTACTGGTATCAGCAGGTCATCCGCTCAAACGGAGAACTTATCTAAGAAGGCAAAACCGATTCGGAGGATCATCATGTTCCATTTTTTTACGAAAAAGAAGGCAGCGTGTACGCCGGGCATTGTGCTGGCGACTCAGAACGGGGAAGTTCTCCCGCTCAGTGAAATGCCCGATCCTGTTTTTGCCGACGGGACCCTGGGCGACGGGATGTGTATTTTGCCCTTTGACGGCAAGGTCCGCGCTCCCGTGGACGGGAAGGTGGCCGCCGTGACTGAGACAGGTCACGCCTTTGGCATGGTGACCGAGGATGGGGCTGAATTTCTCATCCACATCGGCGTGGACACCGTAGAGATGAAAGGGCGGGGGTTCAAGCCCTGCGTAAAGGCGGGCCAGTCTGTCAAGGCGGGGGATCTCCTCTGCGAGGCGGACCTGGACCTCATCCGGGAGAGTGGGTTTCAGTCCCATACCGCCATTCTCATCACCAACTGCGACGATTTTATCGTCGAGGAGACTTGCTCTGGAACGGTTCGGGCCGGTAAGGACCAGTTGTACCGTTTCCGCCGCAAATAAAAACTGAGCTCTATGTATGGCGCCCAGTGACCCATATTAGGCTGCCTGGAGCAGGCGGTCACGGAGCGGCTGATCCCACTTAATCCTACGCTAGGCTGTCGACTTCCGCCGAAAGATAAGAGAGAGATGAAAGTCATTCAGCCCGAGCAGATCGGCATATACCTGAGCGCCGCCGAGGAGTGGGGCGTCCTGCCCATGTTCTATCTGGAGCTCACCAGCGGCTTACGCGTGGTGAACTGCTGGCACTCCTCTGGACAGACGTGGACACAAAAAACTGTACCGTCTCCATAACGAAGTCCGTGAACCGCATCAATGGTGCGCTGAAAGTGTCAACGCCAAAGACCGTGAACTCTGTCAGAACCGTGGCCATCCCACAGCAGGCGGTAGACCTGCTCATCAGTGAGCATGACCAGCACCCGGAGAATCCCTACCTCTTCCCTTCCCCGGTGACTGGGACGATGTACGGCCCCGAGTGCGTGGGCCGTATCCACAAGAAACTATTGAAGAAGGCAGGCATTGAGGAGAACATCCGCTTTCACGACCTCCGCCATACCTTCGCTACCCTCGCCCTACAGAATGGAGTAGATATCAAGACCCTGTCAGGTATGCTTGGGCACTATTCAGCCGGGTTTACACTGGATACCTACACCCACATCACCACCAAAATGCAGAAAGAGGCCACCGAGAAGATGGGCGGATTTATGTCTCAGGCAATGTAAAAGAGATGAAAGTACAGAGCGGAACTGTCATCCAGTCCCGCCCTGTACTTTCCCTAAATTATCCCTGCACCGCTCTATTCTTAAGAACAGTCGGTCTGTTCATTCCATCGTCATCTCCGGACCCTGCTGATACCCATTTGCAATCTCCAGTATCCGCAGGTATTCGTCTAGTCGGACAGTCATGTAAGCTCCGACCAGCTCCGTCATAGGTTCAAGGTCGTTTGTGCTGCCCCAAGCCCGGAAACCTGCCATGTATCGCGCCCTGTCCTGAAATTTGACATCGATGGACGGAAATCCTTCTTTCATTAGCTCCAGATTCATCAGAAGCCGCCCAGTTCTTCCGTTGCCGTCAATGAAAGGATGGATGGACTCAAAGCGGAGATGGAACAGCGCAGCCCTTTCGATTGGATGGAGAGTTTGCATCTCGCCGTGATATTCTTCCAACAGCCGCTCCATTTCTATCGGCACCTGCCAGGGTTGCGGCAGTTCAATCTGCGTCCCGGTGATTCGCACCGGCACCCTGCGGTAAACGCCGCGATCCTCCCGTCTGTCCATCAACACAAGGCTGTGGAGGTCGAGAATTATCTTTTCAGTGAGCGGTTCAGGCTGGCGCACCATGTCCTCCACAAACAAGCAGGCATCCCGGTGTCCAATCAGCTCCATATGTTCCCTGACAGATTTCCCGCCGATAGTCACACCCTCACGCAATACCAGTGCTGTTTCGTCCAGCGTCATGGTGTTGCCCTCGATGGCATTGGAGTTATAGGTAAACCCAATGATAAATTCATCTCTCAACTGCTCGGCCTCTCCCTGTGTTAGAGGGCGGTATCCGTTCAGTTTTTCCTTGCGGGTATCTATCCCATCAAATAGTTTCTGCAGTTCCATTTTACTCACCTCGATTTTGTTTATCAGTATACCATATTCTTCATAAGATATCTCGTATTATTTTCACTGCGCAGCAAAGTTTTGTCGTTGCAAAGCATTTTTTAAGAAACCGACGAGAAGGCGGGTTGGTTCAAGTCGGTAGGGGGTGCGGACAAAATTCTGGACTAAGCACAGAGCCCTAAATTTTGTCCGCACCCCCCTACCCGGACATGTGCCGGTTCTGAAATACTTTTCATACAGGTAAGCGGTGAGAGTCCTGCATGAAACCTCTTTGTCAAAAAAGTCCTGCCGCTCATTTGAGCGGCAGGACTTTCAGATGACTATGGGTTATTTGTGCAGCAGATTGTACAGCACCTGCACCATCTGCGCGCGGGTGGACTGGCCCTGTGGGGCCAGCTTCCCATCGCTGCCAGCAATCACACCACCTTTGACCAAAGCCGTCATGGCATCCTTGGCATAGTCGGAAACAGACGCCGCATCGCTGAATCCGGACAGCGTTACCTTGGCCGTCTCCTTGGGCAGCTCGCCCAGATAATCTAACGCGCGATAGAGCAAGGTGAACAGTTCCTCCCGGGTAATTTCTTTCTCCGGCGCAAACAGGTTGTCCCCGATTCCCGTTGAAATTCCCAAGTCCTTTGCCTTGGCCAGATAATCGGTATAGTAGGTATTTCCCGCGTCGGCAAAGTTGTCGTCCTTGCTGCCGCCCGGTTTAATCCCGTAGGCCCTCAGCAGCATCACGATGAACTGTCCGCGTGTAATGGACGTATCCGGGCTGAATGTCGTGGCCGTGACGCCGGTGGTAATACCCCTGGCGGCGCTGAAGGTCACCGGTGCATAATACCATGCGGAGGGATTCACATCCGCGAAACTCACCGCATTGTATCCCACCGCATACTGTGAGAAGTGTTGCGTTACAAAATTGACCGATTTCGTTTCCCTGTTATAGGCGCCGCGCACGGTCTGCACCATACCGGCATCGTCAATATAGTATACAATGACGGCGTTGACGTCCTCGCCGGGCTGGAGCGTGTACGGAATGCTGACAGCAGCGCTACCATTCCCGAAACTGGAGATTGCACGATCCCCGGCGGTTACAGAAAAATCGTATACCGGCCGGCTGCCCGCCAGCCGCTGCGCTTCGGCGGACAACGAGGAGGAATCCACCGCAGAGACCGCAATGTGGACGGCCTGGGTCCCGGCGGCGCTGCTGATGGCATCCACTGCGGCAGCGCTAAAGATCACCACAGCGACGCCGGCATCTACTTTGAAAGCTGCATTGGTGCTTGCAGAAATACCTGCGAATGCATCAGCCGGGACAGTCAGCACCGCGGACTTTGTCGCCGCTGTAGTCTTAATCGTAAGCTCCACAACGGCGGGCTTGCCATCTGCCTCGACCTTTTTCGCAGCCGCTACCAGCGCATTGACCACGCTCGTTGTGACGGATGCCGTTGTCTTACCGGAGGAATTGGTCGTACTGCTGACGGTTGCCGATGTCACCGGCTCCTGTGATGCTTCCGAATTCTGCGGTTCCGATGATTCCTTTGCAAAACTGACGGACACGGTATGATCATGGACAACATTGGATAAAGTCAGTTTTCCGTCGGTAAGCGAAACGGGTTCCCCGTCAAGAAGGACCTGATTGATGCGATAGCCCGCGTGCGGCGTAATTGTAAAGGTGATGTTCCCACCATCCGCCACCAACGTGACGCCAGGATTGCTGATGCTGCCGCCCGCTCCCGCGGAGGCGGACACTTGATGGGTCGCCCCAGTCGTGGAGAGCTCCTGCACCGGGGTCAGCGTTACGCCGCCTTTTTCATTGGTTATCTTCGCATACCATCCGTACGTCGTGCTTGGTGAAAGTCCTTCCCAAATATATTCGGCGCTGTCGACCGCGTTTTCCACCGTTCCGATCAGGGAATCCGAAAGAATCTGCGCATCAAAGCTCTGCGTAGTCAAGGTCTTCTCCTCGGTATCAAAATTGATGTCCAATTCGAAGATATCGATATCATTCATCTTTGTACCCGCCGCGTAGGAGTCCAGTTTCGGCGTGTCGAAGTAGTTGAAATCCTCACGGTAGGGGGAATAGGAGTTCATATAGACCTTATTGTTCTGAAGATCGAAATACAGGAATTTAATGTATTCTGAACCGCCCTCGACATCGGACTGGTAATCGGTGCAGATCTGGTAAACCTGGCGGTCGTCAATGCCGTCTCCGTTGTCGTCAAAGGCCGTCGTCTCAATAGCGGAGCCATGGTAGTGTCCGTTAATTACCGCGATGACGTTGGGATTCTTCGCTACGACGTTCTCCTGCAGCACCTTGCCGGCATAGTCAAGATAGGTGTTGTTGGTCATTTTTACATTGGTATAGCGGTGCAGGGCAATGATTGCCATTCTGTCCGAATACTGCGCAAGGACCTGATTCATCCAGTTGATTTCTTCCTCATAGATGTCCCAGCTCATGTACAGAATGATCATATCCTGCCCGTTTTCCGTGAGCAGATCATAATGCCCCAAATTATTGTTATAGGAGCCGCCATACCAAGGCTTGTCCGCAAAACGCTGCTCCCCAAAATATTTCCAGTAGTTTCCATACTCCTGGTTGCCGGCGGCCACATCGTGGTTGCCCCCGAGCACGCCGTAAGGCATACCGGCATCGTCCAGAATCTTCATAGCACTATCCGCAACCAGCCACTGCTCGTTTAGTTCATACTCGTCCACAAGGTCGCCGGTGTGAATCGTATATCTCACGTCCCACTCATCCGCTATATCCACCAGCCACTCGTTTTGTTGCGTGAAATGATAGGGCCAGTTTTCCACGTAATACTGTGTATCAGTCATCCACGCAAAGGCAAAATCATAATTTTCAGGCCGGGCGGTCCCGTCCCACGCCGATGACGGAGCGTCTGTAACGAGGGAGGAAACGGCGGAACTTGTCTTCGGCGTACCTGGCGTAGCAAAGCCCTGCACAAGAACATATGCTTTTTCATCCTGCAGGTGATCTCTCGCCGCAAAAGAAACGTCAATCGTTCCCGCAGCGTCCGCTGTGCCAATCACATCCCACTTATCCGCTGCGACATTCAGCACATACATTCTGATGGGATGGTTTGCATCGCTGTAATTACTTGCGCCAGTCCAACTTGCCGTAATCGTATCATTTTCGCCTGCGCCAGAGGCATCAATGGTATACAACTGATAAGGAATATCGCTGGGGGAGTCAAAGCTCGCATCCGACAACGGGAAATTCCCGTACCCGCTTTTAGGCTTGACGCCGCCGTTTTCCTCAGTCAGCCTTTTGCCCTGTAAAAATTCCACGGTCGCCTTATCCGCGTTCAATTTCGTGATGTCGACCAACAGCTTTGCGGACGTAGCGGAAATTTCCCCGCCGC